>NZ_CP004388.1:2452500-2752500 GCF_000300235.2 Thalassospira xiamenensis M-5 = DSM 17429
AAGCCGCGTTGCCACGATCAAGCTGCAAGGCGGATCGTTTGCCGGATCAACGGTTGATATCACGGTATCGCCAAAAGGCTGATCACGGCACCGACGAAATCCGAATAGACCAGACGAAAGGGCGCCGACGGCGCCCTTTCGTGTTACTGTATCATGCGATCAGATCAGCGGGTGCCAAACAGACGGTCCCCGGCATCGCCAAGGCCCGGCACGATATAGGCCTTTTCATTCAGCTTCTCGTCAAGGCCCGCAGTATAGACCGGTACATTCGGATGCGCATCATGGAAGACCTTGACCCCTTCGGGGGCCGCGACCAGCGCCATGAAGCGAATGTCTTCATCCTTCACGCCATATTTGTTCAGCGTATCAACTGCCGCCACTGCCGAATTCCCGGTTGCCAGCATCGGATCGACCAGAATGAAGGTCCGGCCTTCGACTTCGGGCAGCTTCACCAGATATTCGACCGGCATGTGGGTTTCGGGATCACGATACAGGCCGATATGGCCGATGCGCGCGGACGGCATCAGTTCGATCAGACCATCGGCCATACCAAGACCGGCCCGCAGGATCGGCACGACGGCCAGTTTGCGGCCCTGGATCATCGGTGCCTTCATCGGGCAGATCGGGGTGACGATATCCTCATAGCTGACCGGCAATTCGCGGGTGATCTCGTAGCCCATCAGCAGCGCAATTTCCTTCAGCAGCTGGCGGAAGGTCTTGGTCGAGGTATCAACCTTGCGCATATGCGTCAGTTTGTGCTGGATCAGCGGGTGATCGAGAATATGAAGATTGGGAAAATCGTTCTGTGTGGTCATGTTTCTGCCAACCATCCTGATGTGCAAAGCTGCCCGCGTGGCACGTCACGGCTTTGCTTTCCGAAAAACTCTGGCGTACCGCCTAAAGCCTTTGCCCTGTGAAGGCAAGTAGAATGCCGCAAAGATGGCGCAAAAACAAACCCGTTCATCAGAAAACAGAAAGGGCCGATGCAGCATCTGCACCGGCCCCGGTATCATATTGAGCGACACTATATATATGTGTCAGTTGACTTCGCGGTCATTGGGCTCGGCCCGGACCGGGAAACCGTCAAGATTCTGGTCCTTCTTGACCGCACTTGCCTTGTCGCGCGCTTCCTTCATGGTCGTAAATCTGCCAACCCGGACATAATACCAGGTGGCATCCCCTTCGGGGCCACGGGCGACAACCGCGACCTCAAGGCCAAGCTTGCGCAATTCTTCGGCGCGCTGGCTGGCATTTTCATGCACCTTGAAGGCCCCCACCTGAACCGAGAACGGGGCGGCCGCCCCGGACGCGGTTGCTTTGGGCGCAGACGTCGCTGCCGGTTCGGTTTTCTTGGCAACCGTCGTGTTTTCTGCCGCGGCCGCCGGGGCTTCGGGGACCGCGGGTGCCGCCGGTGCGGATGTGGTTTCTGATGACTTGGCTGCGGCATCATCGGATGATTTGATTTCCGGTGCCTGAAGCTTGCGCGGGGCATTCGCGCCCTGATCGGCCTGTTCCGCACGGGCCGCCGCCTTTTCGGCGTCGCTCATTTCCGGGGCGACCGGGGCATCATTTCCGTCGGTCGTACCTTCATTGGCCGCCTCACCGTTTTCTGCGGTATTGCCCGCATCCTCGCCCTCGATCACGGCACTGCGTTCGGCAATCAGATCCCCCACCGGATCATCGGTCGCAGCCGGTGCCGCCGGGGTTGAGGATGACGTCTCAGTCCCCGACAGAGTACCGGCATCGGGCATTTCGGCTGTCGGTGCCGGGTTTGATGTCGGACTTTCGGGCAGGGTTGCCAGAATTTCGGCCTGCCCTGCCGGTTTTTCGTTGGCTGCCATCTGTTCGTCAGGGTCCATGAACAGCCCAGCGCCGACCAGCATGCCGACAAAGAACAAGACCAGACCGAGCATGCCGGCACCGGTTGCGAGACCCAGTAAGGTTTTGCGATCCATTTCTGCTATCCGCCCATTTTGTGACTGTCGATGACGCCCGCCGTCCTCACCATGACCATTGCGGCCATAAATAAACGCCGGTAAGGGCGCGTCTTTCTGCGGTTCCGGTTTCGGGTCCGCATGCAGGTCGGTGCGGTTGTTTTCGTCTTCGCCAGCCATTTTCTGCCGGTCCTTTACGACTGATTATCTGTAAATATCGCGCGTATCCGTCATGGCGATTGAACCCCGCCACAGGCTACCCTGCTTCTTTTAGGGCACAGGCCGTTTATAAAACGCTAAAAACGCTGGCCCGGTCGCACCCAAAATCGCGCGTCGATATGCAGATTGCAGATGTCATGAAACTTTGGCGATTTCAAAGCACGGATGTCGCAAAACCGGCCAGCAGGACAAAAAAAGGGAGGCTGGTATATAGCCCGGAATTGTCCCGCACAATTTCCGGATACCAGCCCCCTCGAGTGAGAGAGATCGACCTTCGGGGAGAGAGAGTCCCGAAGAACAGTGGCCATCAGGTACGCCATGTCAGCCTGATGGCCCGTCGCAAACGACGTTGCCGTCTGCATTTGACAAACACAGTCATAGAGCATCATAAATCTAATTGCAAACGATTATCACACTCGTTCGCAATTTTTCTTGTGTTTTTTCAATAGCCATTCGAAATTCACGGGATTCCCGGCCCCGATTTCGCGCCCGTCACGAATATATAGAATACTGTATACCGCGAAAAACATGGGGTTTGGGGCAATAGCGCTATTGTGTTTGCCGCCAAGCTCTGTTTGGATCAAACCAATTACCCCCCAAGAGGTAGACCGGGAACGAAGCACCAAAAGAACCATAAAAAACTGGCTCTGGAGTGTAATGAATGACGGGAGACAAAGCCGCGAAGACGGCTATTGCAGGGGGCGCTACGGGCCTCCTGACGTTACGACGCATCCTGCTTGTAACAGGTTTGCTTTTATCGGGTGCAGTCACATGGATGTTGCTGTGGACCGGTGACACCTATCGAAACTTTGCCGTTGATACGCTGAACAATTCGGTCGGCGGCACAGTCAATTTCTTTGTCCGTTCACGCGTGGCACAGGATTACGCAGACAAGGTCACGCCGATTGTCAATGAATGGTCGCGCCTTGGCAGTCTGGTCAAAAGCTATCAGGATAACGATCAGGCCCGCATGAAGGCCGAACTTAACATCCTTTCCAATGCCAGCCAGGTCGTTCAGGGCGAACTGGTTCTGGTCGAAACCATCGCCTATGACACCGACTTCAACCAGCTTGCAACCTCGGATGCCAATCTGGGGGCCAGTGTCACCGATGATGCGGCGGTGATGGATTACCTTAAAACACGCGACAAGGCCGATGCCCGCAAACCGGTGACCTATATGTGGGCAACCCCAACCGGCAAACCGGTTTTCAGCACCATCGTTCCGGTCGGCGGTTTTCGTGCTGTCGGCTTTATGGAAGTCATCACCGATCCCCTGCCTACCCTTACAGGTATCGGCAAGGTGCTTGGCGGTAATTTCCGCATTCTTGGCAGCGACGGCAATGTGCTGTTTGAAAGCCTTGAAGACGGGGACGCCAGCGAAGGCGGCGAAGCCCTGGCCCCAACGGCCGATAGCGAAGCCCCGGCCCCGGCGGAAGCAAAACCCACCGAAGCAGCGGGCGGCACCCATCGTGCCACGGTCGATATCGAAATCGGCAATGACCGTGGTGGGGTCTGGGCCACCGCCACGTTTGATCGCGATATTACCGACTTCTATTCCCAGACCGACGATCTTCGAACGCTCTCGATCGAAATTCTGGTCGCCGTCCTTCTGGTTGGCTGGATCGCTGGCTGGATATTGCTCAGAACCACGGTATTTCGCAATCTGCGCGCCTTTGCCGGGGCAATGACATCGATCTCGAACGGGGATACCAATGTCCGCCTGCCCCGGGTCGGGTCCGATGAAATCGGCGAAATGCGCAAGGCGCTGGTCGGCCTGCGCGAAGCCGTGCGTCAGGCCATGATCCTGCAAAACATGGTCGAAAATACCCCGACCATGACGGCCCTCATCACGCCTGAAGGCGAACTGACATATCTGAATGCCAGTGCGCAAACCTATGTCGGTGGCGATGCGGCTTCGGTTTCGGGCGACTTCCTCAAGGTCGGTGCGGAATTCCAGAACCGGCTTTCCAATCCGGCCAACCTGCCCTTTACCGAAGTGGTCAAAACCGAACGCGATCACCTTGAACTTCTGGCAGCCCCGGTGCGCGACAAGGACAATGTCCTTGTCGGCACCATGCTGGCCTGGAACGTTGTGACCGAACGCGAAGAAAGCCGCATCGCGGTCAGCGAAATGATGGCCGAGGTCGCCCGCGTGGCGCAATCGGTCACCGAACAGTCCGAAGGGCTTCTTGGCCTTGCCCGTGATCTGACCAGCCAGTCGGAAAACACGGTCGATCAGTCAGGCAGCGCGCTTGACGTCTCGCGCGAGGCGGCAAGCAACACCCAGAACGTCGCCACCGCGGTCGAGGAACTTTCATCCTCGATTGCCGAAATCAACCGTCAGGCATCCGAGGCCGCAAACGTGACCAACCGGGCACGCACCGAGGCCGAAGAAAGCCAGCGCAATATCGTATCGCTTGAAAAGGCAAGCTCGGAAATCGGATCGATCATTGATCTGATCAACGATATCGCGCATCGCACCAAGCTTCTGTCGCTTAATGCGACCATCGAAGCCGAACGGGCGGGCGAACTGGGGCGCGGCTTTGCCGTTGTCGCAAACGAAGTCAAATCGCTTGCCGATCAGACCGCGAGTGCGACCGGCCAGATCGGCGATCTGACTACTGCGATCCAGCAGGAAGTCCAGAAAGCCGCCCATTCCATCAGCACGGTGGGCGACGTTATTCATCAAGTCAACGATATCCAGTCGACCATCACCCATTCGGTGGATGAACAGCGCCGTGCCACCAGCGAGATTTCGGAAAACGTGCAACGCATTGCATCAGGCGCCGGATCGATGGACCAGATGATCCGGTTCGTGAATGACGGTGCCCAAAGCACGGGCCGCTCGGCCCATGACCTCAACACTGCCAGCCGCGAACTTTCCGACATGGCGCGCAATCTTTCCGAACGCATGAAGGAATTCAGCGAACGGATGAAACTGACTTGATCGTACCTGCCTGAAACAGGCCACGACACAAAAAGGCGGCACATATCGCGTGCCGCCTTTCGCGTTTTCCACTGGTCGCCTGTTTAAGCCAGCGGTTCAGGATCAAGCAATATGAACGATCCGCGGCAACCGGGCAAAATGCGGTGCCGAACCCCGCGTGGGATCAGGTGAAAATCACCAGCCTTAAGGTGCATCGGCACCTGATCAAGCTCCAGCACCAGTTCACCCTCCAGCATCAGGATCGCTTCATCCCAATCCGAATGCATTTCCTCGGCAAGGCCGACGGCATCTGCCTTGAAAAGTTTCATCCGGACACAGCCAAAATCTGCAAGAACCCGGCCCTTCCATCCGTCGGAAAGCTGTGCTGCAACGGCGGCCAAATTCATATTCTTTCCCTTTCCATTCGCAACAACCCCCATCGCAAATCATGCATATCGGGCGCGTGGGCCTTATGAAGAAAGGCGTTCACGCAATGACCCACGGCCTCATACCGCCCGCGATTTCGATGCGATTTCATACAGATCGCGGGAAATGTCCGGTTTGGCGAGGATACGATCAAGGGCTGCCTTCATCAGGCCGGCCCGCGCCTCGTCATATTTCGCCCATTTGCCAAGCGGCGCGCAAAGCCGTGCCGCGACCTGCGGGTTGATATCGTCAAGCTCGATCAGGCGGTCGGTATAAAACGCATATCCGCTGCCGTCCGCCGCGTGGAAGTGGCGCGGGTTGGCCATGGCAAACGCCCCGATAAGCGACCGTACCTTGTTCGGGTTGCGCATGGTAAAGAGCGGATGGCTCATCAGGTCCTTCACGCGCGACAGCGTATCATCGCGTGATGACATCGCCTGCAGGCCAAACCATTTATCCATCACCACCGTATCCGTGCCAAAGCGCGCCTCGAAATCGGCAAGTGCTTCGGCCCGGCCCGGATGATCCAGATGGTTCAGCACCGAAAGGGCCGCCATCCGATCCGTCATGTTATCGGCCGTGCGATATTGCTCGGCTGCCAGATCGGCAAATTCGCCCTCTCCGCTTGCCACCAGATAGGAAAGTGCGGTTGCGCGTAACGCCCGCTGCCCGGCCGATTCCGCGTCCGGGGTAAAGGCCGCGTTTGACGCGTTCTGGTGATAGGCATTGCCAAATTCGGCCCGCAAATCCGATCCGATGCGCTTTCGCAACGCATTGCGCACCTGATGGATCGCGTCCGGGTTGGCGGGTTTGCGCTGCTCCGAAAGGAATTCTTCCCCCGGCAGGACAAGCGCATCGGCGCGAAACGCCTTATCAAGATCGTCATTGATCAGGGTCGCACGCATCGCCGCCACAAATTCGGTCACATCGCCCAATGCCGCGTCCGCATCGCCGCCATTCTTTTCAAATTCGGCAATGGCCGAAAGCATCAGCGCGGTCGCATATTTCTGCCCCGCTTCCCAGCGATTGAACGCATCGCTGTCATGGCCCATCAGGAACACAAGCTCCTCATGCCGCTGTTCGGTCGCGATATTCACCGGGGCGGAAAAACCACGGTTGAACGACACGACCGGCACCTGATCGATATTATCAAACACGAATGTCTGTTCGGCCTCGGTCAGTTGCACGGTGCGCGAAACAAGCTCCCTTCCATCCCGGCCCAGAAGGCCAATCGCGATTGGCATATGAAGGGCCACCTTGTCCGGCTGCCCCGGTGTCGGTGCGGTTTTCTGGGAAACCGTCAGGCGGAACTGCTTGGCCTCCGTATCATGTTCGCCCCGCCAGCTCAGGCTCGGCGTCCCCGCCTGCGAATACCAGATTTTAAGCTGGCTCAGGTCAACCTCGTTGGCATCTTCCATCGCCTTGGCAAAATCATCGCAGGTCACGGCCTGCCCGTCATGCCGGTCGAAATAAAGATCGATCCCCTTGCGGTAGCCCTCTGCGCCCAACAGGGTATGCATCATGCGGATCAACTCCGCGCCCTTTTCATAGACCGTCGCGGTATAGAAATTGTTGATTTCCATATAGCTGTCCGGGCGCACCGGGTGGGCCAACGGCCCGCCATCTTCGGGGAACTGGCGCGCACGAAGTTGGGCTACATCCTTGATGCGCTGCACCGGGCGGGACCGCTGATCAGCCGAAAATTCCTGATCGCGGAAAACCGTCAGGCCTTCCTTAAGCGATAACTGGAACCAGTCCCGGCATGTCACCCGGTTGCCCGACCAGTTGTGGAAATATTCATGCGCAACAATCGATTCGATCAATTCATAATCCGTATCGGTCGCGGTATCGGGCTTGGCCAGGATGTATTTGGCGTTAAACACATTCAGGCTCTTGTTTTCCATCGCCCCCATATTGAAGTCGGAAACCGCGACGATATTGAAAAGGTCCAGATCGTATTCGAGGCCATAAACCTCCTCATCCCACTTCATCGACCGTTTCAGGCTATCCATCGCGTAATCGCAACGGTCTTCATTGCCATGTTCGACAAAAATGCGCAGCGCAACATCGCGGCCCGACATGGTCTTGAAGCTGTCCTCAACGCATGCAAGGTCCCCCGCCACCAGCGCAAAAAGGTAACTCGGCTTCGGGAACGGATCTTCCCACACCGCGTAATGCCGGTTGCCGTCAAGATCACCGCTATTGATCAGATTGCCGTTGGATAACAAAACCGGGCAGCTCGCCTTGTCGGCATGGATCGTGACTTTATAGGTCGCCATCACATCCGGGCGATCTGGGAAATAGGTGATGCGGCGGAATCCTTCCGCCTCGCACTGCGTACAGAACGCGCTTTGCGATACATAAAGCCCCTCAAGCCGCGTATTGGCCGCAGGCGATATCTGGGTTTCGATATCCACCACAAATGTCTCGCCCGGCGCGCTAAAGCTTAAGCCCGATGGATCGACACTATATTCATCAACACCAAGCCTGCGATCATCAACCGCAATCGACACCAGCTTCATGTCTTCGCCGTCAAGATGGACCATGTCGCCGCCGCCGGTCCCACGCACAGGATTCGCATGCACGAACAGCCGCGATTTCACATTTGTAACATCCCGATCAAGCTCGAATACCAGTTCGACCTTCTCGACCAGAAAGGCCGGTGCGGTGTAATCTTCGCGGCGGATGACTTGCGGTTGATCAGACATCAGACAGTCCTTTTTCCCTTGGTCTGCGCGGCGTTGCCGGTGATTGTATAAAATCGCCAATGTTGCAGCGCGGCGCAGTTCTTCAAAACTGAATTTCGTTCATTAACCCAACAGATAAGGTAAATTTCACTTTCCGACAAATGCAGAGTTTACGAGCCCGATTTTAGTCGTCATAATCATCAGTGGTGGCGCGAGGGGGGCCGAAGTTTCACATTTCGTGGGGCGAGAGTGATCTTTGGTTTCCCTCACTCCTTTCTGCCAGCGCAGCAAGGACGCATCAGGGTCGCACCACACCAGACAAACAATGTCATCCCGGTTTATCGTCCCCTCACCTTAATATTATCGTGAGACGCCGTTAAAAGATAACGGGATGGAATAATCGCGACCTTTTAAGGGAAATGACTTCCGGGGAAATCGCCAATGGCTGACAGCTTCCAGATTCTGATCGCAGACGACCACCCGCTTGTGCGTGGTGCCCTCAAACAGGCCCTGTCATCAGAATTGGAAAACGTCACACTGTACGAGGCCGGAAGCCTGTCTGAAGCCATCGAACAGATCGAAGCCCATAGCGGCGATATCGACCTTGTCCTGCTGGACCTGCACATGCCCGGCATGAACGGCTTTACCGGCCTGTTCACCTTACGCGCTTCCTATCCCGACATCCCGGTTTCCATCGTCTCGGCCAGTCAGGAACTGCCGGTTGTCAGACGCTCCATTGAATATGGCGCATCGGCCTTCGTTCCGAAATCCGCCCCTGTTGATCAGATCGGAACGGCCATCCGCACCGTTCTGAATGGCGATATGTGGATGCCCGACTGGGCACGTGACGCGATTGAAAACGGCCCCGCCGATGACGAGGCCACCGGCCTTGCCGAAAAAATCGGCCAACTGACGCCACAGCAATTGCGCGTGCTCAACATGCTGACCGAAGGCAAACTGAACAAACAGATCGCCTACGAGCTTGACGTGACCGAAGCCACCGTAAAGGCCCATGTATCGGCGATCCTGCGCAAACTGTCGGTCCATAGCCGCACCCAGGCTGTCATCATGGCCCGCGAACTGCAATTGCAGGAACCGGCCATCGACGCCTGACGGGTCGCTGCGGCAATCTCCTGACCAATTAATTCTATTTCGCGTTCAATCTGGCTATGCTATTGAATAATCATTCATTATTCACCTCGTCGCCTAGTCGACAGACTGCGATAGCAAACAGAGCCACAAAATCATGCGCTTTCCTCTAAAATCACGTATTTCGTGTGCCGGTATCGCAGCCGTCATCCTGTGTGCCGCTGCCTCCCACGCCTCTGCTGAAACAGACTGGTCGGGCTTTTATGGCGGCCTGGCACTTGGTGGCGCATATAGTGCGGCAAAGCCGGACACCGACGTGCTGTATACCGGTTATTTCCAGGACAGTGCCTTGGGCAGTGACAGAAACCAACTCACCCCGATCCTCAATGAAACGATCGAGGGTTTTGATGTCACCGGCTCTGCCCTTTTCGGATACGACCATCAGGACCGTAATATGATTTACGGGGTGGAAGGCGATCTGACATTCATGCCGTTTTCTGAATCAGAAAGCCATGGCCGGACCGCGTATGATACATCTCCGGCCAACAGCTTCACGTCCCAAACCACCGTTGAATCGGATTTCACCTTTAGCATCCGCCCCAAAATCGGCTATGCGACCGGGGGATGGCAGGTCTATTTCGCGGCGGGTCCATCGATCAGCCGGTTCAAAACCACACATAAATTCACCGATACTTTTGGTACAGGCACAAATCATACATTTACCGATACGAAAACGGCATTCGGCGTGTCGGGCAGCATCGGGGCCGGGTACCTGATCGGCAATGGCTGGTCGCTTCGCGGGGACTATGTCCTGACCTATTTCCCGTCCATTGTAGACGGCGACAGAGACATTGGCCAAGGCGGTGCTGCCTCAGACCTTTCTTATGATGGCGACTTCCAGTCGCACAATGTCCGCTTTGCATTGATCAAGCGCTTCTGATCTTCTGACATATGTCTGGCTCAAAACGGCGTCCAATTCGGGCGCCGTTTTGCTTTACCAGCCACTTACATTCATCCCGGCGGAACATCACCCTGTCACAAGACGTTAAAGGCAGGTCACCCTCCTGCCGCCTGCATCATGCCCGGCAGAATTCCGCCCGGAGCGTATTGCATGACCGATCCGATCAAGGCATCCGACACCCCCGCCATTGAAACCGGTGCTGCGGATGCCCCTACCGAAATCGATGAAGCCGAAGAAGCCGAACAAAGAATGTTAAGCGCGCGTGCACGCGCCTATCGCCGGGCGCGCACGGTATCGGTGATCGGCACCTTCGTCATTCTGGCCTTTGGCTGTTTTTACGTCGCCCAAAGCCTGATCCTGCCGGTGATACTGGCCTTCCTGCTGGCACTGGTGTTTTCCCCGGTCGTCCGCACACTGGCGCGCTATCGCATCCCGCAAAGCCTGACCGCGCTTGCGATTGTCCTGACCCTGACGACATCCGTGATCGCCGGGATTTATGGTCTGAGTGAACCGGTATCAAAATGGATCGATGACGCCCCCAAAATCGAACGTCAGTTGCGCCTGCGTCTGGCCGATCTTGGCGGGCCGCTTGAAAAACTGCGCGATGTGCAAAAGCAGGTCGAAGAAGCCACCAATCAGAATGACGGGGCCGACACGCAAAAGGTCGTGGTCCAGGAACCCACCATGATCAGCCAGGCCGCCCGGGGCGCACCGGAAATTGTTGCCGGTATTGCGCTCATGCTCGTGCTGCTGCTGTTCATTCTCTCGTCGGGGGATATGGTCTATGAAAAAATGGTCCGCACCCTGCCAACCTTTGGCGACCGGCGAAAGGGACTGCGCATCGCGCACGATATCGAACGTGAAGTTTCGCGCTATCTCCTTACCATATCGGCAATCAATATCGGGCTTGGCGTCATCATCGGAAGCCTCCTTGCCATTGTTGGCATGCCCAATCCGGTTTTATGGGGCATTGTTGCGGCGATCCTGAATTTCGTGCCGCTTCTGGGGGCGGTTGTCGGCATCGGCATTGTCGGCATGGTCGCACTGGTTTCCATGCCGACCACAACCGCGGCCCTGCTGCCACCCGCGATCTATCTCGCCTGCACCGCGCTTGAAGGCCAGTTTCTCACCCCGGCCCTTGTCGGCAACCGGCTGCGCATCAATTCGGTCGCGATCATCCTCGCCATTGCGTTCTGGGGCTGGATATGGGGCTTCATCGGTGTGCTTGTCGCCGTCCCGCTTCTGATCGTCATGAGCGTCTTTGCCAAACATGTCGAAGGATTGGGGGGCTTGCGCGAAATGCTCGGCCCCAACAACAATAACGGCAACTGATTTCGACCCGATGGCAACCCGATTGCGAAACGGCGCAAAAACTGCCAGTCTTCTGGCATGTCAGACGCATCAAACGAACCGTTTCGCATCCTGTCTCATGACTGCACCGGCGTTTTGGCCCTTAAGGCCAGGACATGCCACAGCTTTGCCAGACACAGCCATGAACAGTTCGGCATCGGCTTCATGTTTGAGGGCGCACAAAAATCGCTTTCGGGGCGCGGCATGGTCGAAGCCGGGGCGGGCAACATCATCACGGTCAATCCGCGCGAAGTCCATGACGGCACACCGATTGGCCAAAGCCCGCGAGGCTGGAACATGCTGTATTTCGATCCGGACCTGATCAGTTACGCCGCCCACGACATGACAGACGGCAAATCAGGCGAATACGAATTCACCAACCCGGTCATGACATCCCCCGATGTCGCAAATTGCTTTGCCGCCCTTTTTAACGCCATCACCCAGGGTAACAGCCAGACCGCAGCGCTCCGGCGCGAAGAAATGCTGTTTCTTCTGCTCCATCACGCGATCATTGTACCCGGCATCAAACCGGGCCAATCCGACCCTGTCCGCAATCAGGCCCCCAACCGTGCCGATCAAAACATCGCGCGCGCCAAGGCCATGATTGACGATGCCCCGGACGAAAACCTCTCGCTTGCCGATCTCGCCAATGCCGCCGGGCTAAGCCGCTTTCAGACCGTCCGCCATTTCACCCGCGCGACGGGGCTTACCCCACATGCCTATATCATCCAGCGCCGCCTCGACCTCTCCCGCCGCCTGATCGCGACGGGTACAGCACTTGCCGACGTCGCCGCAACCGCGGGCTTTGCCGATCAAAGCCACCTGAACCGGCATTTCATCCGCGCCTATGGCCTGTCACCGGGGCGATATGCCCGCGCACTTCGTGCAAACTGATCCATTTCCGGGCCTGCAATTCCGTTCAAGAATACCCGATCAAAACACGCTTAACTGCGCGGATCAGGTCAAACCACAAAACGGAACCATGCCATCATGATCAGCCCCGACTATCTCCTGACCTCGCTTATTGTCGTCCTGCTGCCCGGCACGGGGGTGATCTATACCCTTGCCATCGGGCTTGGGCGCGGCATGCGTGCGAGCATCTGGGCAGCCTTTGGCTGCACGCTCGGCATCCTGCCTGCCATGGGGGCAAGCATCCTTGGCCTCGCGGCTCTGTTGCATACCAGTGCGCTCGCCTTTGAAACCCTGCGCTACCTTGGCGTCGCGTGGCTGCTTTACATGGCGTGGGGCATGTGGCGTGGCACGGGTGCGATGAAAGTCACCGCCAAATCCGATCCGGTCCATGCCACCAAAATCATCCGCGATGCCATCCTGCTCAACGCGCTCAACCCGAAACTGTCCCTGTTCTTCCTGGCCTTCCTGCCGCAATTCGTCACCCCGGATACCGCCGGAACCACCGCCCAGATGATCCTGCTCGGCCTGATCTTCATGGCGATCACCTTCGCAGTGTTCATCGTCTACGGCTTCTTCGCCAGCACCCTGCGCCGCCACGTCATCGAACGGCCAAGGATCATGAACTGGCTGGGGAAAAGCTTTGCAGGGGTGTTTGTTCTGCTGGGGGCAAAGCTCATGGTCGCAAACCGGTAGCATAGGAAGTAGTGAAAGCACACCATTCTGTGATTCACTTGCGCCTTAAGCTTCTTCCAAGCAAGTGAGGAATAAGTTCGCAAGAACGGCAATTGTTTTGATGTCCGCAACTAGGTTTGCATGGAAAACAGCAGGCTCAGCTTCTTCCTCAAACGAGTGCATAATGCAGGGTACAAAATAGTGCATTTCTTCATACTGCTGCTTCAAGCGCACATGCAATTCTAAGTCGCCATTTCGAAGCGCTTCATTTGCTTGCTTAACAAGCTGATTATATTGTTCGGTATCCCGAACACAGTAAGGCGGAATGTACAAAGGGATTCGGTGTACTAACGCGTCACGCCACTCAGTAATGTGAGTAAACCAATCTCTAAATTCGACAATCTTGTCTCGAAATCTTTGTGGCAAGTCACGCCACAGATCACGACAATCTCTGGAGAGCTTCACTTCCCTCGTTCTAAATGTACTACCATCTCGATGTTTTAAGTTACGCTCATTAATCCAAATCCAAGCTAAATTATCCAGACAACCGATGATATTGGAAATACTTGCTTGGATGTGGATAGTTGCTTCCTTGACATCACCCCTTGGGGGTATGTCGTCAATATCGGGAGGAAGCAATTCATAAACGCGGTCCACAGCATGATCTAGGGTTTCCAGCCGCCGACAAAGTCCATGATGAGCGTGTTCGCGGGCCTCGCGAGTTGCAAACTCGTGCACAATAAAACGTTCTTTGCATGCATTTAGATGCTCTCTGGCTTCAACAAACCCTTCAATCAACTGATCAATATGCTCTTGCGTAAAATACATTTTAAAGACCACCCTACTCCATCACGTCCCACCTCAGCCAACAAAGAGCCGGTGTTACTATGACACGCAGAATAACATTGGACACAAACCCAATTTAGGTACTGTTGGGATCTAGTGAAAACTTATTCTGCCACATCGGTTGGGAGAACAATGCGAAAGCCTGAGCCCGTATCACATCCGCCGTTTCGGTGCTTCAGTTATTCGGACCACAGCATCGCGAATGTCGAAGCAATTTTGACAAGACGGGCTAAAGAGCACGACGGCGCCTTGTCCGGCAACAATAGTCGCCCCCGATTCACCTGCCGATGACACAGGATGGTCGCACCAGTGGCGGTCAATGAACGCAAGGCAGGCGCATTTCGCGCCGTCGGTGACTGGCCTTCCGGCATTTCCAAACGCAGCCATCTATCACGTCGCCAAGCCAGATGATCCCCGGCTTCGCCTCACCCCGAACGGCTCGCCCTCACCCAAAGGGCGCATCTCTCCCGTCATGATTCACACCAATTTTCCGCAAATTCTCCACGGGCTCATCACCCGGACGCAATACCGCCGTAATGGCTTTTCCACCTGCCAGTCATGATCCTTTGGCGATATCGCCGTCTTCCTTTCTGCCTGTCAGATCGCGGCTCTGTCATCGTCGTTACCAGCATCATCTTGTTCCTGTCTTTCCGGCCCGAATACGCAAAAACCCGCGAAAGCGAATCACGCTTTGCGGGTTTTGGGTCCGGGTGCATTTCCCCCGTTGACTTTTCTTTGATGCCACAAATGAAAGAACAAATCAAGAACAATTTTCAGGGAATTTGCAAAAAATCCTAATCCCTTGAAAAGATGTTATCTTTCAAAACCATATGCCCCTATTCCGCCGCATCGGAACTTTGCCGGGTCACTGCCCGCGTCATAAGCGCCCGCAATTTGGCCGGGCGCAGCGGCTTGTTCAGCAAGGCGAATCGCTGTGCCTTGATCAGCTCCGCCGTCTCGGTGCTGCGGTCCGCCGTGATCACCACACCGGGAATATCAAGCCCGCGTTGGTCCCGCAGCCGGATCAGCACATCCAGCCCGGTTTCCCCGGAACTGAGGTGATAATCGGCCAAAATGATATCGGGGACAAAGCCGATGTTATCATCGTTATCATCCTCATTCCCAAGCAGGATTTTCTCGGCATCCCTGCCTGACCGGGCGGTCGCCACCACGCAATTCCAGTTTTCCAGCATGGCGCGCATGCCATCAAGGATATCGGGTTCGTTATCGATGCAAAGGACGCGCAAACCGCCCAGTTCGCCGGCCATGCGGCGGCGCGGTTTGGGCATCGCGGCCTCGTCAACAATGCCAATCGGCACATCGACCGAGAAAACCGTCCCCCGCCCCGGTCGCGAGCGCACCGAAACCGTGTGATCAAGCGACCGGCCAAGCCGCTCGACAATCGCAAGGCCAAGGCCAAGCCCCTTGACATCGGTGGTTTCCGGCCCCTCAAGGCGATGGAATTCGCGGAAGATGATTTTAAGCTTGTCCTCGGGGATGCCCGGCCCGCTATCCCAAACCTCGATCCTGATCTTGTCACCGCGCATCCGGCACCCGACCACCGCCCCGCCATGGCGGGTATAGCGCAGCGCGTTGGAGATGAAGTTTTGCAGGATACGGCGCAAAAGCCTGCTATCGCTTTTGACCCAGACATCACGCGGATGCACTGCAAAACGAAGCCCGGCCTTTTCCGCCACCGGCGTAAATTCGGTCTTAAGGGCATTGAGCACATCCGAAACCCGGAAATCGCGAATGGTGGGTTGCATGGCACCTGCATCAAGCTTGCAGATATCCAAAAGCTCGTTAAGCAGTTCCTCAACCCCCTTAAGCGACAGATCAACCTTGTTGACCAGATCATGGATGTCGTCGCGAAGTTCCTTGCCCCCCAGTGCTACGGTAAACAGGCGCGCGGCATTAAGCGGCTGCAACAAATCATGGCTGGCCGCAGCAAAGAACCGGGTCTTGGTATCGTTCGCCGTTTCGGCCTGCTCCTTGGCGACCGACAGCTCCGAGTTCAGTTCCTCAAGCGCATGCGTGCGCTCCGTCACGCGCGCTTCCAGCCCCTCGTTGGCATCCTTAAGCGCGCGTTCGGCATTCCGCCGTTCGGTAATGTCGTGATAGATACAGAAATAGCCAAGTACCTCGCCGGTTTCGTCAAAGTGCGGGATATATGTCCCCTCGGCATAGCGGTCCTCGCGTTCGCTGCGCTGATCCCGTTCGCTGCCGTCACTCGCCCCCCAGCCGCCTTTAGGGGCGGGAAAGTCGATCTCGAAACTCTGACGATAACCTTCAAGCACCGCGCGGATCATCGGCTCCAGCCGGACATAGCGTTCCTCGCCCACCGCTTCGCGCACCGCCATGCCATGCGCCTCGATACGGCGGATGCCAAACATCCGCTCATACGGGCGGTTGGTAAAACGCAGCCGCTGATTTTTGTCGGCATAGGCGATCATGACCGGGATGTTATCGGTATAAATGCGAATATTGCGCTCGCTTTCGCGCAATGCTTCCTCGGTCCTGACACGTGCGGTAATGTCGGCAATGGTCGCGACAAACCCGCCATCGGGCATCGGGTTGGTCCGCATTTCAAGCACCATGCCATCCGTTCTCTTGCGCTCGTAAGTATGGGGCAATCGTCGCATCTGCGGGGCGGCATTGCGCCCCAGAAGGATATCGATATCAACCGCACGCGCCCCATTGTCGCGGCAGATATCGACCAGTTCCGCAAGCGGCATCGTGACCTGAATATCGCTTGCGGTGATGCCCAAAAGATCGATAAAGCGATGGTTCCATGTCGCTAGACGCAAATTCTGGTCAAACACCCCGACCCCTTGCGAAATGTTTTCCAGCGTATTGAGCAAAAGATCCCGGTTGAATTTGATTGCCTCGGACGCTTCATCCAGAAGCTCCATCGCATCGCGCCGCGATACCGCCTTGTCGGGCAGCAGAAGCGCCATCACCACGCGCGATGACGCCGCACCGACCGCGCCCGAAAGCAGATGTTCGGTAAAATTCGCCGCATCAAAATCGGCAATGTCGGATCGTTTGCAATCATCGCCGCGCTGGCTAAGGTAGGTGCGAAACGCGCGCTCTGCCCAATGTTTGCCAAGGAACCGCGCGGCAAGGTCTTCAAGGTCGCCAATCGTCACGCGCCCCGGCCATGTATCGTTTCTGGCTTTGGTATCCTTGCGATAGATATCGACAAAAAGCTGGGCCTGGCGGCGCTGGGTCACGCCTTGCACGCCAATCGCCGATCCGACAAACATCAGAACGAAATTAACCCCAAGCGACCAGACAACCCCGTGCGTCAGATGGTCCTCGATCCCCACACCCAGCAACGCCTGCGGCCGCAGGATACCAATGCCAAGCGGCCCGTCCGTCAGGATCGACATCGGCAAAAGCCCGCTTTGGATAAAGCTTGGCAGCAACAGGGTATAGCTCCACAGCACAAACCCGGAAATCAGGCCAAGCCGCACGCCCGTCCGGTTGATCGATTTAAGGTAAATCGCCGCCAGAACCGCCGGGCCGAACTGCGCCACCGCGGCAAAGGACAAAAGCCCGATATCAGCCAGCGCGTATTTTTCCGACAAAAACCGGTAAAAGCCATAGGCCAGAAACAGGATGGCAATGATTGCCGCACGCCGGATTTTCAGAAGAACCTGGCTGACATCGCCTGCGAACCGCCCCTGCAATTTCTGCGACCGCAGCAAAAGCGGCATGACCAGATCGTTACACACCATCGTCGATACCGCGACGCACGATACGATCACCATGCCGGTACTGGCCGAAAGCCCCCCGACAAAGGCAAACACCGCCAGCCAGTTTTCCCCGCCCAGCAACGGCAGCGTCAGAACAAACGTATCGGGATTGACCGCCGGGTCCCCCCCAAACAGCAGGATTCCGGCAATCGCAATCGGCACGACGAAAATATTGATCGCAATCAGATAGCCGGGAAACAGCCAGCGTGCGGATTTCAAATTCCGGCTGTCATCATTTTCAACGAATGTCACATGAAACTGACGCGGCAGACAGAAAATCGCAAACAGCGCCAACAGGGTCGAGATGAAGAAATGCGATGACAGCCACGCATCGGGCTTGAACATCTCGGTAATATCGGGATTGGCTGCGGCCCGGATGCGCATGTCGCCAAAGCCATCAAACAGCCCGTAAACCACAAACAGCCCGACGAACAAAAGCGCGACCAGCTTGACCATGCTTTCGAATGCCACCGCAAGGATCAGCCCGTCATGATGTTCCGACGCATGGATATAGCGCACCCCGAACAGGATCGCGAAAACCGCCATCAGGATCGTGACGTAAAACGCGGTATCCTTGGAAAAATCGGTCGCACTGTGGCGCACGATCTGCTCGCCGACCTCGCCGATCAGCACATCAAATGACAGCGACACGGCCTTAAGCTGAAGCGCGATATAGGCCAGAACCCCAATCACGGCAATGATCGCCACAAGGGCGGCCAGGCTTTGGCTTTTGCCATAGCGCGAGCCAAGAAAATCGGCAATCGAGGTAATGTTCTGTTCGCGGCAAACGGTCGCGATTTTGGTCATGATACCAAAACCGACAATCATCATGATGATCGGGCCGATATAGATCGGCAAAAACGCCCAGCCGCGCGTCGCCGCCGTCCCGACCGAGCCGAAAAACGTCCAGCTCGTGCAATAGACCGCCATCGACAGCGCATAGATGCTGGGCTTCAGCCGCGACGCCCGCCATTTTTCGGCATATTTGTCGCCATAATGCGCAATCGCGAACAAAAGCCCGATATAGGCCATGGCAACAATGAAAATAAGTCCGCCCTGAAGCATCCGGCTTATGGCTCCGCGTATCGATCATGCCGCCAAAACAGTTGGTTGGCGTTTGGACTATACCACGACGCGCTTATGGACTAAAACGGCGCAAATCCAAACCCAACCAAAGACCAAGAACGATCAGGATTGTCATGTCTTCCGATTACGGCTTTTACGCAGGAATCCTGCGCTTTGTGGCAAAGAAAACCGAAAGCGACGACCGCGAGATAAAGGTCATGATGGGCCATCTTTCCGGCATCGCCACCGCCATTGAACAGTCTGGGCGCTTTGTTGTCGAACGCGCCAATTGCGAAAGTGCCGCCCGTGCCTTCGCCGGTGTCGCCAAATTCCTGCAGGAACGCATCCTGCCCGAGGCCTTGGCAGCAGGCAATGAAGGTGCGGTAAATCAGCTCAAATGGGCGATTGAAACCTCGCTCGCACTGGGCTCGGAACTGGTCAAACGCATCGCGCTTGAAGAATATGAAGGCCAGGACAAATTTACCTTTGACCTGCCCCTGCCCCCCCGGCGCGCCGACCGTGCATTGAAAATGCTGCCGGACCGGACCCCATTCACATAAAAAAAGCGGCACCCGAAGATGCCGATTTTTCCTTATCCGGTCATATCACCGGGAAATTCTTATGCCTCTGCCCAGACATTGGCACGCTGCAGAAGGCCGGTTGCCTCGAACTCCTTGCCATACGGCGCGGCCTTTTTCACGAAATCCATATAGGACGCATAGATACGGCCGTTCAGTTCGTTCTGATCGGCGATTTCCTTGACCGCTGCCTTGACCTCGGTGGCAAGGGCTGCAATCACATCGTCGCTGAAATGACGGATTTCCGCCCCCTTGGCCAAGACGGCCTGATAGGACTGGATGTTGTGGAAGGTGAAATCTGCCAGTGTCTGTTCAAGATTGGCCTGTGCGGCGACAGCAAAGATTTCCTGAAGGTCCTCGGGCAATTCCGCGAATTTGTCCTTGTTGACAAACACTTCAATCCCCGTCCCTGGCTCGGCAAATGCCGGGGTGTAATAATATTTGCCAACCTGGGTCAGACCAAACGCATAATCGTTCCACGGGCCAACCCATTCGGCGGCATCAATCGCGCCGGACTGCATGGCCGGCAGGATTTCGGCTGCGGGCAACATCGTCACATTGGCACCCAGACGGCGCATCGCTTCGCCACCGATCCCGGCATAGCGCATCTTGATGCCCTTGATGTCGTCAACGGTGTTGATTTCCTTGTTGAACCAGCCACCGGCCTGCAAACCGGTATTCCCGGCCGCGAACGGCTTGACGTTGAACTGGGCATAAAGCTCGTCCCAAAGTTCCTGCCCGCCGCCAAAACGCAGCCAGCCCGACAGTTCCCAGCCCATCAGACCGAACGGAATGGTCGAGAAGAAGTTTACACCCGCATCCTTGCCAGCCCAGTAATAAGGGGTGCCATGCGCCAGTTCGGCCACGCCCTGCTCGACCGCATCCATGCATTCGAATGCCGGAACAAGTTCGCCTGCACCGTAAACGGTAATTTTCAGACGGCCGCCCGACATTTTGGTCACGCGCTCGGCGAATTTTTCACCATTGGCACCAAGGCCCGGCGTGCCCTTCGGCCATGGCATCACCATGCGCCAGTGGATCTGTTCATCGGCTTTGGCAATTGAAGGTGCGGCACTGCTGGCGACAAAGGCACCGGCGGCCATGCTGGCACCCGTCAGGAACTGACGACGTTTCATTGTGGGGCTCCCAAATTCATATTGGCAATTTTTTGCGCAAATCTGCTTCTAAAATAGCATTCGTAACTTTGCAAGGGATTGAAGTTGCGGCTTTTGCTGTCTTTGACACGTCATATTCAAAGTTCCCAACATCCCGTAACGTCGATGACATCGCGCAAAGTTTGCTTGAACTTTGCCAGAAAACAAAAAAACGGGGCCGCCCGAAAGCAGCCCCGAATTTCCAGCATGTCGCTTTCCGGATTTCGCGGGACTTAATATCCCCACACTTTCGCACGATGCAAAAGTCCGGTTGCCTCGAATTCCTTGCCATAGCGCGCCGCCTTCTTGACCAGAGCAAGATAGCTCTCCGCGATCCTGCCGCTCAGGTCGTTCTTCGCAGCAATTTCCTGGACCGCGGCATTCGACTGTTCGGCCAGTGCCAGAATGACATCATCCGAGAACTGGCGCACTTCAACACCCTTGTCGATCAGCGGCTGGTAGGATTGCAGGTTGTTGAAGGTAAAATCAGCCAGTGTATTTTCGGCAATCGCCTGCGCGGCATAACGAATGATCGCCTGCATATCCTTGCCAAGCGCGTCGAACTTTTCCTTGGAAATAAAGATTTCAAGGCCCGGTCCGGGCTCATGGAATGCCGGGGTATAATAGAATTTGGCAACCTGATAGAGACCAAATGCAAGGTCATTCCAAGGACCGACCCATTCGGCGGCATCAATCGCACCGGACTGCATCGCAGGCAGAATTTCGCCCGGCGGCAACATGGTGATGTTGGCACCAAGGCGACGCATGGCTTCGCCACCAAGACCGGCATAACGGGCTTTCAGGCCCTTAAGGTCCTCAACCGAATTGATTTCCTTGTTGAACCAGCCACCAGCCTGCATGCCCGAGTTACCGGCATAAAACGGCACAACGTTAAATTCGGCATAGGCTTCTTCCCAAAGCTCCTGCCCGCCGCCAAAGCGAAGCCAGGCGGAAAGCTCCCACGCGGTCAAACCAAACGGAATGGTCGAAAAGAAGTTCAGCGCCGGGTTCTTGCCCTGCCAGTAATAAGGGGTACCATGCGCCATTTCGACCACGCCCTGTTCGACCGCATCCATGCATTCGAACGGCGGGACGATTTCACCAGCGCCAAAAACCGAAATATTCAGGCGGCCATTGGACATTTCCTTGACCATGGCAGCGAACTTTTCGGCATTGGTGCCAAGGCCCGGCGTTCCTTTGGGCCACGGCATGACCATCCGCCAATTCAGGCTTTCCTGCGCGGATACGATGGCCGGTGCGGCAACCGTAGCCGCAACCGCAGCACCGGCACCAATACCGGCCCCTTTAAGGAACTGACGACGTTTCATTGTAACCCCCTAAACTCTTTTACTTTGGTGATTTTTTGCGCAATCACCAGCATGCGTTGGGGGATTTTGGCGAAAAGATCGCGCATATGCCACAATTTTTGCGCATGGCGATGCGGATTTTTTCGCCGACGCTACGGCAGCTTAGCTATTGCCAACATATCGATTGTAATTGGCAACGAATTCATCCGTTTCGCCCTTGCCCCCGGCGGTATTGTAATATTGCTTCCAGTAAGCCGCGAGGCCCGCGATATCGTTGGCATCGGGCAACGGGGCACTGACCCGCATATATCGCACCCGGCACATGGCAGCCGCATAGGCATTATTGGTTGCAAGCTGGGTGGCCTTGTCAGGCTGCGGTGCGAGATAGGCATCAATCTTGGCTTTCAGATCCGCGCGGTAATCCAGAAAATTGACATAGCAATCATTCAGAGTTGCCGGTTCCATCTGAAAAATACCGCGGGCCGGGCCGCCGCCAAGTTGTTCCACATAGGTCCCCAACCCGCTTTCCTGGGCGGCGGTCCCCATAAGCAGGTTTTCAGCGGCCTGCGACCACAGACCAAGGTTTTGCAAAACCGGTCGAATGATGGACAGGCGCAATTGGCTGGCATTGATGGGCATGATGTTTCCTTTGTGTGCATCGAAACTGAGTTGATCAGCCTGACGACGCACGAGGACCACATTCGTGATCACAGTCACATCCAACACCTCCTATACGTGTACAACACCCATCTATCCGTTTGATAAAAGGAACAAGTATCTGGCAGAAAACGGTATATCTTGATATCTGTCCAACGGGCGACAGACACTCCTACCCTTAAGGATAGTTAACATCATAATATCTTTAACCAACCTAAGGTAATGCCCCGCCAAACAACCTTTTATGAGAGACATCGACGAGGGACCCGCATGCATCAGGAAATTAAACGCCGTCTTGAATTCATTGATTTCAATGAAAAGAAGGCAGCCAACCTTAAAAAGGCGTGGCCGATAATCGAGAAAAACCTCGCCCCGATACTGGATGAATTTTATCGAAAAGTGATGGCGCGTGACGATTTGGCCAAAATCATTGGCGATCCGTCCGGTATCGAGCGTTTGAAAAATGCCCAACGCAAACACTGGGCAAAGCTGTTCGACGGTACATTTGACCAGGCATATTACGACGATGTCCGCCGGATCGGTAAAGCGCACGAAATCATCGGCCTAACCCCGGAAGCCTATGTTTCTGCCTACAACTTTATCATGGCCAAGCTTTGCGATATTCTTTTTGCCCATTTCCGCAAGGACTCATCGGTTTCGCAAATTGTAACCGCCGCGACCAATGCCATTCTGATCGATATGGAAATGGCGATAACGGTTTATTACGAAGAAACTCAAAAAACATACAGCAACCGACTGGCGAAAATGTCGGGTGAGTTCGAAGCAACCGTTTCAAAAGTTGTCGACGCACTGGCAAGTTCCGCAGAAGACATGTCGAGCGCCTCGGAAACACTGATCAGCAGCATGAGCCAAACCACCGAACAGGTGGAAAGTGCGAAATCCGCTGCCGAGATTTCGGCGGAAAACGCGTCAACCGTGGCAGGGTCTGCCGAGGAGCTCGATAGTTCGATCCGCGAAATTTCAAGCCAGATTTCACGCGCGTCAAGCGTCTCAAACGAAGTTGAAAGTTCCGTACAATCGACATCGGATGTTATTGCATCGCTGAATGTTTCCGCCGAAGAAATCGGCACAGTCGTTGACCTGATCGACAAGATCGCCAACCAAACCAATCTTCTGGCACTGAACGCAACCATCGAGGCAGCACGTGCAGGTGACGCGGGCAAGGGCTTTGCGGTTGTCGCAAGCGAGGTCAAAAACCTTGCCAATCAAACGGCCAAGGCCACCGGCGACATCACAGCCTAGATCAACAATGTCCAGCAAAACACCTCCGCCGCCGTGACGGCCATCCGCGAGGTTGCTGGTCAGATCAGTTCGATTGTTGATTCCATCACCGCCATTTCAGCCGCCGTTGAACAACAGGCCGCGGCAACCACGGAAATCAGCTCCAACATCACGGCGGTTTCATCGGCCAACAGCAACGTGAACAGCAATCTGGAATCAGTTAGCGGCACCGCGCATCGCACCGGTTCGGTCGCAGAAGAGGTTTATAAGGTTTCAAAGGTCTTAAAAGAGCATTCCCGTCAGCTTAAGACGGATGTGAATGCCTTTGTATCACGCCTGACCGAACCCAATTGATCCTGAGCCCCTAACGCCCCCGTGCTTCAGAGGGCGAAATGCCAAAGACCCGCTTGAACGCGGTTGCAAAGTTGGCAGGACTTGAATAACCGGCCATCCAGGCGGCCTGACCAATCGTCAGGCCGTCTTTTTCCATAGCATCACGCGCTGCAATCAGGCGACTTTCGCGGATGAAATCCTTGACCGTCGTGCCATAGGCATTTTTGAAAATACGTTGCAGGCTGGCAATGCTCATCCCGCACTTTTCCGCCAGGCCAGACAATGTCAGGTCATCAAAAATATGTTCCAGAACATAGTTGCGAATTTCCTGCGCCTTCTGATGCTGGTCAAGCGCATCCGGCTCGACACTTGCCTCCCCGACCTTAGGACCAAGTGCCCCAAGCGCCTCGGCGAAAATTTCCAACCCGCGGCTTTCGGCATAAAGATCACGAAATAGCGGATCATCGGTCGGTGGATAGAGCAACTGGTCCGCCAGTGCTATGGCACGACGTGACGGTTGCCACCTCCGAACAGAGATCCCGGCATGAATAAAATCATCAATTGCGACATGACGGCTATCAGTGTGATTGACCCGACTGGCAACCCAATCGAATTTCGCAGAAATCATCACTTTGCTGACATCGTCACCCTGTTTGAGTTGCCGATGCAACATAACCGGTTGCGATAGGGCCCAAATAAACCCCACTGGTTGATCCCGTGCATCCAGATCAAACGGAACATCATCGAATGCCCCGCAAACGCGCCCTCGCAACACAATCGCAACCGTGACGGCGGCTTTGACGGGAAACTTCACGTCCGCATCTTGCATGCTGACAGTATCGGTCGTGTGGATATTCAAAAATGACTGAAGGTTGTCGTTTGACAGTCGCCCGCTCATCACCGGACGACGTCGAATACCCTCGGCTGCATTGCGCGGTAGCGCTGTTCCGAAATCTTCAAGCTGCTGACCGGTGATGGTTTCCCGCCGCGTCACATTGCGCCGTAAACGTTGCGGCGCATGCTGCCGATCAAACGCCATATGGGTGCCCTTCCAAGCCTGAATATCCCGTCAAAAGCAAAATTTGCGTTTTCGCAAACATCATTGGCGATCTCGCAAACGGTATTCCGATTGCTCGAACCATTGCGATAATAATATTCAAAATCATTCGCATTTGGCAATTTATTTGATAAGGAAATCAGCATGCCGCAGCCATCAAGACCGGTCTTGCTCGAAAAATACCGCCAACCGTTTCATGGCCTGTGCCGCGCAACCCTGCTTGCCGGCGTCGCCCTAACGGTACTTCCGGTAGCAGCCGTCGCACAAGAAACCAAAGCCAAAGACGAAACCGTTCTGGCACCAATCGAAGTCACAGCAAGCCAGGATAGCGGCCCAACTGCGGCGGGGAGTGTCACGGTTACGCAGGACGAACTTGATCGCATCAATCCGCAAACCATCAAGGATGTGTTTGCGAACGAACCATCGGTTCAGGTTGGCGGCCCGACCGCCATCGCGCAAAAGGTTTATGTGCAGGGCATCGAAAACACCAAGCTGAACGTTCAGGTAGACGGCACCCGGCAGGTTGATTCCACCTATCATCATATAGGCACCGCGATCATTGATCCG
This sequence comes from Thalassospira xiamenensis M-5 = DSM 17429, assembly GCF_000300235.2. NCBI lineage: Bacteria > Pseudomonadati > Pseudomonadota > Alphaproteobacteria > Rhodospirillales > Thalassospiraceae > Thalassospira > Thalassospira xiamenensis. Next base: position 2,478,241 of record NZ_CP004388.1, read on the forward strand.
GGAATGCTGAAATCGGTAAAGGTTGAGTCCGGCATCGCCCCCGCCGATGCCGGACCAAATGCATTGGGCGGTTCAATGGCTTACGAAACCAAGGATGCCCGCGACATTCTCGACCCGAATGATCCGTTCGGCGGCTTTGCCAAAATCCAGTATAACAGCAATACCAAAGGCCTTACCGAATGGCTGACCTTGGCCGGTCAGCATGACGGCTTCGAAGCTCTTGCCTATATCCAGAACAGCAATCAGGGCAATTACAAGGACGGCGATGACAACGAAGTTGCTGGCACGGCAGATGGCAGCGAAAACGGACTTGGCAAAATAGCCTTCACCGGCACCGAAGGTTCACGGATTGAAGCATTTGCAAGCCATTTTGAAGACGAAGGTGTGCGCCCTGCCCGGCCAAACTTTGGAACCCTTACCAGCGGCGCCTCGCCGCAGTGGATTTCATACAAAGATACCTCGCTTGGCATCAGTTATGTCGATGAACAGCCAACCGATCTTCTGGCACCGGAACTGAGCCTCAATTACAGCAAAACCCATCTTGATGTTCCCAAACTGAACGGCAACACACACCTTGAGGCAGAAATTGAAACCCTGAACGGTAAGGCTGCCAATACTTTTGACGTCGGAATGGGCGGGATAACAACTGGCGTCGATTTCTATCATGATCAAGCAACCGGCAGCGGCGACACGGCACGCCCGGCTGGACGTGCCGGGCGATTTACCGAAGAAACAACCAATATCGGCGTCTTTTCACAGGCACGCCTTTCGCTGACCGATCGCTGGCGCGTCTCGTTCGGCGGGCGGGGCGATCAACAATGGTTCGAAGGCATTGACGGAACCGATTTCAGCGAATTCGGACTTAGCGGTAACGCCAATACCGAATATGACCTGACCGATGACCTGATGATCTATGGCGGATTAGGTACAAGCTTTGGTGGACTGCCGCTGGGTGAGTCTGCGATTTACAACTACACCGGCATCTGGACCTATGACGGTTTCAAACCGTCCCGGTCGCATAACTACAAGGCAGGCGCACGCTATCAGTTGGCGCAATGGGATTTCGATGGAAACCTGTTCTACAACAAGATCAACGGTTCCCATTCGCTTGAATATACAACACGAAATACGACCAGCGATCTTGCAACACGTGGTGTCAATCTGTCCGTCACCTGGACATACGGCCCCGGCTTTGTCCGCGCTGCCTATACCCATACCGATGTAGAAAGAAATGGCAAAGTCCCGCTGAGCAACGATGCGTCCTATCAAGGCGTCATCGTCGGTGACATTGCAAACTTTGAAGTCGCCCACCGGTTTGATGACCTTGGCATTCAGGTCGGCTCGACATCTGAACTGGCCCTGTCAGACGACGATCCCGAAAAGAACGGCAATGCCAAGCTCGACACTTACTTTGTTGCCAACCTGTATGGTGAATGGACGCCAGAGACATTGTCGAATGCGGTAACCCTACGCGTCGATGCGCTGAATATTTTTGATCGTGACTATGTCGCCCGGACCACGCCGGGCTACGACAGCAGTGCAATTGAACCCTATCACGAGCCGGGTCGCACCTTCCTTGTTTCAGCAAAGGTGGCGTTCTGATCAGACCATCTTCCAACAGATCCTCTATCCGCGATGGGTGGCATGCCGTGCCACCCATTTCGGCGTTTCTGACTTTCCTGCAATTCTTGCCTATTTCAACAGGACTTCCGCAATGACATTCAAACGCGTTTTAACGCTGGCCGCAGTCGCTTCAATGATCACCTTTCGGGCTCATGCTGGCGAAACCATTACCCTGACCGATGTTTCCGGTCGCGAAGTCACGGTCGAAGTACCGGTCAAGCATATGATCCTTGGCGAAGGGCGTTTCTTGCCAAGTCTTGGCATCCTTGATCCTGAAAATCCGGTCCGCTGGGTCGCCGGTATGATGGGGGAATTCAAGAAACTTGATCCGGCAACCTTTGCACAATACCAGGCAAAATTCCCCGAGATTGACGACATCCCGCTGGTCGGCCGCAGTGGCGAGGCAACATTCAGCGTCGAAAAGGCGATTACAGTTGAACCCGATGTCGCAATTTTCGGCATTGATGGCGGTCATGGTCCGGGATCAGACAGCCATGAAGTCCTGAGGCAATTTGGCGCAGCTCACATTCCGGTTGTCATGATCGATTTTCGCAGTGACCCATTTGGAAACACCCCAAAAAGCATCCGTATCCTTGGCAAATTGATGGGCAAGGAAGATCAGGCAGAGGCTTTCGTCAAATTCTATGAAGACAATCTGGCGAAGGTCAGAACAGGTCTGGAGGGTTTAACGCATAAACCCAAAGTCTTCCTCGAAAGCCGGGTTGGTCTGCATGGCACCTGCTGCGAGGCGATGGGCAACCAAATGATCGGAAGGTTTGTGGAGCTTGCCGGTGGCGAAAATATTCTTGCCGACCGGATTCCGGGCGTCATCAGCCAGATTTCAGTTGAACAGCTGCTCGTCGATCAGCCCGATATTTATGTCGCAACCGCAATTGGCGGGGCAACAATGACGGCCGAACAGAATGTCGGCCGCATCATACTTGGAACCTACGCAGATGCCGAAACATCACGCGAGTCTTTGGCCAAAAGCATGGAACGCACCGTCTTGCCCGAGCTCGACGCCATTAAAAACGGCAAAGTCTATTCCGCGTGGCACCACTTCTATAACACGCCAATGAATGTGACGCTGTTACAGGCCATGGCGAAATGGTTCCATCCCGATCAGTTTGCCGATCTTGATCCAGACGCAACCCTCGCCGAATTCTTTGACCGGTTCCAGCCGGTAGCACTGAATGGTGTTTACTGGATCGGCCTTGATCGGCCATGACCGGCCCGAACATCCCCCAAGAAACCATCAGAGATCGATAAATCAATGTTCAAAACCACAGGATCGGTTCAGACCGGGCAGGCCAGTAAATACCTGCAACAACTCTGCAAGCACTTTGCCCACAAGGTAGAAGTCGATTTCACGCCCCATGAGGCCCATGTGAGCTTTCCAATGGGCACATGCATCATTCTGGCCGATGACGTCACCCTGCGCTTTCAGGGACAGTCTGAGAAAGCCGAGGGGATTGAAGCCATGAAAGGTGTTATTGTCTCGCATCTCGATAAATTCGCATGGCGCGAGCAGATTGAATATGTCTGGGAAGACAGTTCAGATTAAACCTGCCCGCCCCGTAAAACAAAGAAGCCAGCCTTTCGGAGCAGGCTTCTTTGTCTAGCGCAAGTCGTAGATCACAGGAATCGTCAGGTTCATCTCTGTGCGCGCCATATCTTCGGGGAATGGCGGGAAACGTTTAACCCGCTCGATCATATCCTGGGTCGCACGATCAAGAATAGACGAACCACTCGGGCTGGTCATTTCAAAGAAGGAAACAGTACCGTCACGCTGGATGACCAGCCGGACCATGTTCTGCCCCTCTATACCGCGGCGTTTGGCACGATCCGGATATTCGCGATAACGCATCAACATCTGAACCACAGCTGCTTGATAGTCGGTAAAGGCCGCACTGCTCATTGCCGCACCTCCGCCACTTCCCGATGCGGAACTTGCGGCCTGGCTTTGGGTTGCTTCGCCAACCGTGCCTTCTGATTTTACTGAATCGACGGGGCCGCCGGATGGTTGCACGACCGGTTTGGCTTCAGCCTTTTCAACAGGTTTGGGGGACGTTGCCGGTTCCGGTGTTGCTTTGGGGGGCTCCGGCTTTCTGCGGACCGGCATGACATCGGCCAAAAGCGGACTGATTTCCGGTTCCGGCTCTGGTTCCGGTTCAACCGCTTCCTCAACCACCGGCTCAGGAACAGGTTCCGGCTCAACGATCGGTTCGGGATCGGGTTCAGGCACGGTTTCAACAACCGGTTCAGGATCGGGTTCGGGTTCCGGCTCAACAACCGGCTCGGGGACCGGTTCTGGTTGGGGTTCGACTTCCTCGACGGGTTTTTCACCCTGCTTACTGTCTTCAGAATCAGCACTTTCTTCGGGTGTTTCGGCCTCGCCCTGGGTCGCCTGACCGCTGCCCAGCGAGATGCTGATACTTTGAACGGCCCCTGCCCCGCCCCAACCGGCAGGTTGCGGTTCAGGCATGGCAAGAACGATCCCACCGACAAGAACAATACCGGTCAGCCCGGTCGCAATCAGGAAATCAATGCGTTTCGACATATTCTATCCGTCTTGGTCCTGATCTGCTTGCATCGCGGTCATCAGTTGCACCTTTTCGACTCCCAGTTCCTGCAACCGTTTCAAAAGGGCAACAACGCTGGCACCTTCTGTGGTGCGGTCAGCACGAATTTCGACTGGACGACCGGCATAATCAGCCGGTAGCAACCCCGCAATATCCGCAAGGTCTCCCTGCCGGTCTTCAATCCCGATTTCGGCATTTTTGCCAAACCAAAGGACAATCGTGTCTTCTGGCTGGCCTTCGGCCGTGCTGCTTGCGGGCGGATCCACGTCAAATGGCCCCAGCTTTTGCAGACTTCCGGCTATCATGAAGAAAATCAGCAGAAGAAAGACGATGTTGATCAATGGCAACATCGGTTCCTGAGCCGGGCTGTCATCGGTGATCTGGATGCGACGCTTCATTCGATCAGATCCACATCAGTCACACCGCCACGTCCCAGCGCATCCATCACAACAATAAGATGCTGCAAATCGGCACCATTGACGGGCCGCAGATGAACACTGGCACCGGCATGGTTACGCAAAATAGTCACGGCAAGATTGGAAACAGCGACGGCTTCACCATTCAGCGACAAACCACCATTGGCATCGACATTGACCGTTGCCGGGCGAATATCGCTGCTGGCCCGTGCCTGACCGTCCATAACAGTCACCGACATTTCAAACCCCTTCCAGTCAAGAAAACTGGAAGCCAGCATGAAAAAGATCAGCAGGATGAAGACAACATCAATCAGCGGCGTCAGGCCGATCATCGGCGAAGCACCACGACTTCGATCACGCAATTGCATAAGGCGTATTCCGACCTTGTTCGGGCTTATTCCGCAGCCTGGCGCAGTTCAGCGACGTTTGACGCGCGAAGCGCACCCTTCCGAGCCAACTCACCACGATTGATCACCATGGTGCAGACATCTTCCATCACGGCCGCAGCACGCGCGATAACGCCCTGCATCCACATATGGAACGCGGTTGCCGGGATCGCGACGACAAGGCCGATTGCCGTCGTCAGAAGTGCTAGCCAGATACCGCCCGAAAGGACAGAAGGATCAATACGGCTTCCGGCACCTTCCATCTTCTGGAAAGCTTCAATCATGCCCATAACGGTTCCAAGCAACCCCAAAAGAGGGCTTAAGACCGCAATTGCCGACATAATCCGCAAACCGCTGTTCAGGCCATCGATTTCCTTGCGTGCATGGGAAGCAATGATATCGGACGCCGCTTCACGGTTTTCCGGGTTGGCAACGGACAAGGTCATGCCAAACAGACCGATGCGAGCAGCCGGATGACGGCGGCGCGACAGAATCTGCGCGACCTGCTTATCATCACCATTGGAAAGATGACGTTCGACATCCTTGGCAAAACCATCCGCGAAAATTCCACGCCGGATAAAGCCGACCAGCTTGTAGAAGAATATCAGCATCCCAACCAATGCAAGCGCGGCCAGAACCCAACCGACAACACCGGCACGATCCACAAGATCAAAAACCGGCAAGCCACTGATGGCATCCGGAACGATTGTGCTTTCGGTGATGGCAGCTGCGTCATCCGCAATCGGCAAGCCGGTTTGCGGATCAAGGGTTACCGCCCCACCTTCTGTTGACGTGATCGCACCGTTGGCGGCATCCGTGGTTACACCGTCAAGGCCAAGCGGAGTCTGCGCATCTGGCGATGCGGACATCGGATTTACGGGTTCAGGCATGTAACTCTTCCGATCCAAAATTCGATCAGCACCGGACGTCCTGCTCCGGTGCATTTGAAACTGATTTGCATTACTTACAAGAAATCACATTGCGATGCAATCGCAACAGCGAAAAGACGAGCATTTTTCGTGCATGGCCGCATTGCATCGCACGTAAAACAGCGCCCGTCGCAGACGCTCAAACCGGATGGAATCGGTTTTTGAAAACAGAAAAGACCACGGAAAAGCAAAACCCCCGGAACATCTGGGTTCCGGGGGTTTTGAAATGGTGAGCCCGACAGGATTCGAACCTGTGGCCAACTGATTAAAAGTCAGTTGCTCTACCAACTGAGCTACGGGCCCTCAACGTTGGTGAGCGGCCTTTTAATGTGCTGATCGCAAAGGGTCAACCCCCCTTTTTCGATCAAACTGCATGACAGCCATTCAAATGGTAAAAAATATCAAAAACAGGCCCGTTTCAAATCCGCCCCAAATTGACATTCGCATCGGTTCGAAAGCAGTATGACAGTGATCGCAATAAAATCATGAAAAAGAAAAAGCCCCCGAAACCGATTGGGTTTCAGGGGCTTATTGGTGAGCCCGACAGGATTCGAACCTGTGGCCAACTGATTAAAAGTCAGTTGCTCTACCAACTGAGCTACGGGCCCTCAACGTTGGTGAAGCGCGTTTTAATGGGACTGGCGGCTGCGGTCAACACCTGTTTTCCATATTTTCCCGGTTTTTGCACTTTCAGCCCCCAAAACGCGAAAGCCGCCCTGATCAAGGACGGCTTTCGGTTGCATTATAGGGGTCAAGGCTCTTATTGCGCGTCAGCCGCGACCTGCATTTTTACAATATGGTCCGGGTCTGCAACCCGGCCATTGGCCCAAGGTGCCCCCTTTTTCAGGCCATCGACATATTCCATACCCGATACGACCTGCCCCCATATGGTATATTGTCCATCAAGATGCGGCGCATCGGCAAAGACGATGAAGAACTGCGAATCAGCGCTGTTCGGGTTGGACGAACGTGCCATCGAAACCGTACCGCGCACATGATTCTCGTTCGAAAACTCCGCCGGAAGTTTCTGGCCCGAACCACCGGTACCGTCCCCTTTGGGGTCACCGCCCTGCGCCATGAAGCCTTCGATCACACGATGGAAAGTCAGACCATCATAGAAACCTTCACGAGTCAGTTCCTTGATACGCTCGACATGCTTGGGCGCCAGATCCGGACGCAGCTTGATCACAACGCGACCTGCTTCAAGATCCAGATACAGGGTGTTTTCCAGATCCTGCGATGCATCGGCCGACTGGGCCTGAGCACCGCCGCCGATACCACCGTTCGACATGGTCACTATTCCTAATACGAGTACAAAAAGAGATGCGAGACGAATAAGACGCATGGGTGCGCTATTCCTTTTCTTCGGCCAGCTTTTCGTGCAGTCGCTTCAGCACGTTTGCCGGCACAAATTCGGTAACATTACCGCCCAGACGGGCGATTTCCTTCACAAAGCGCGAAGACACGAATTGCTGTTTGTCGGATGCCATCAGAAAGACCGTCTCTACCTTTGGGGCAAGACGGGCATTCATTCCGGCCATCTGGAATTCATATTCAAAGTCAGACACAGCCCTCAGACCACGAATAATGATGCTCGACCCGTTTTCCTGGGCAAACTGCATCAGAAGTGACCCGAACGGCTTTACTATGGTGCGGGCAGCAACTTCGCCGCCCGCAGCCTTAAGAGCCTCTTCGACCAGAGCGCAACGTTCTTCGACCCCAAACATCGGGCCCTTTCCCGCATTGACCGCAACGCCGACAATAAGCTTGTCGACGATGCGGGTCGCGCGACGAATAATGTCCATATGCCCCTGGGTTACCGGATCAAAAGTGCCCGGATAAATCCCGATACGCGAGGCGTTTGAAGACTGTTCGTTCATTGATCTTCCGTTTTATTCGTCGGTGTCGTCTGAACCGGTTTCCACTGCCTCGCTGCTATCCTCGGCAACGGTCGGTGCATCTTCGCCTGATGCGATTTCGGTGCCTTCTACACCTTCGTCGCCTTCAAGCTCTTCTTCACCATTGTCACCCAGATTGGACAGACGTTCGACAGCAACAACCTGTTCGTCTTCGGCCGTACGGAACAGGGTAACACCCTGTGTCTTACGCCCGGCAATGCGGATATCGTGTGTCGGCATACGAATGACCTTGCCACCATTGGTGACCATCATCAGTTCGTCGCCTTCCTCGATCACGAAGGATGCCGCGACATTGCCATTGCGTTCCGACATCTCGATATTGGCAAAGCCCTGCCCGCCACGACCGGTTACGCGGTATTCATAGGCAGACGTACGTTTGCCATAACCATTTTCTGTAACCGAAAGGATCAGCTGATCGCCTGCCAACAGTTCGTCGTAACGTTCCTGAGAAAGGATTTCCAACGGCAGACTATCATCAGCCGAGATTTCCTCGCGACGCAGCTTGCTTGCGATCGACAGATACTCGTCACGTTCTTCCATAGAGGCATGATTGCCAAACAGGACGGACATCGCAATGACCGCATCCTCGTCAGCCAGACGAATACCGCGTACACCGACCGAGTTACGGCCAGTAAAGACACGAACATCTGCAACACGGAAACGAATGCATTTACCCAGACGGGTCGTCAGCAGAATATCGTCATCGTCCGAGCAGGTCTGAACCGCAATCAGCTTGTCACCACGATCTTCTTCAAGTTTCATGGCGATCTTGCCGTTTGATTTCACATTCACGAAATCGGCAAGGCTGTTACGGCGGACGTTACCGGTCGAAGTCGCAAACATCACGTGCAGATTCGGCCACTCTTCCTCGTCGGGAAGTGGCAAAACCGTTGTGATATATTCGCCTTCTGAGAGCGGCAGCAGGTTCACAAGCGCCTTGCCACGCGATTGCGGCGTGCCCAGCGGCAGGCGCCAGACTTTCATCTTGTAGACCATCCCCTCGGAACTAAAGAACAGAACCGGAGTGTGGGTGTTGGCGACGAACAGTTTGGATACGAAATCCTCTTCGCGCGTTGCCATGCCCGAACGTCCTTTGCCGCCACGACGCTGTGCGCGATAGGTCGACAGCGGAACACGCTGGATATAGCCGGTGTGCGATACGGTCACGACCATATCTTCACGGGCAATCAGGTCTTCGATGTCATGTTCGAATTCGGCTTCAAGGATTTCACTGCGACGTTCATTAGCGAACTCGTTCCGCATTTCCGTCAGCTCATCCTTCAGGATGATCATCTTGCGTTCGCGTGAACCAAGGATATCAAGGAAATCTTTGATCTTCTCGCCCAATTCGGTCAATTCGGATGCGATTTTATCACGTTCCAGACCGGTCAGGCGATGCAGACGCAGTTCAAGGATTGCGCGCGCCTGCGCTTCGGACAGGCGATAATTGCCATCGTCCGAACCAACCTGGTTCGGGTCGGCGATCAGCTCGATCAACGGAACAATATCGCCCGCCGGCCAGCTACGTTCCATCAGTTGTTCACGTGCAATCTGCGGGTCAGCCGCAGCACGGATCAAGCGGATGACTTCGTCGATATTGGCCACCGCAATGCCAAGGCCGACTACCAGATGGGCGCGCTCACGTGCCTTTTTCAGCAGGTGAATGGTCCGGCGCGTAATGACTTCTTCGCGGAATTCGACAAAGGCCTGAATGATTTCTTTCAGGTTCATCAATTCCGGCTTGCCACGATTAAGTGCCAGCATATTGACGCCAAACGACGTCTGAAGCGCGGTAAAGCGGAACAACTGGTTCAGAACGACATCGGCAACCGCATCACGTTTGATTTCGATCACCATGCGAACGCCCGAACGGTCTGACTCGTCACGCAGATCGGAAATACCTTCGATCTTCTTGTCACGGACCAGTTCGGCGATCTTTTCCATCAGGGTTGCCTTGTTCACCTGGAAGGGAACTTCGGTAACAATGATGGCTTCACGGTTGGCACGGATTTCCTCGACATGGGTACGTGCGCGCATGACGACAGAACCGCGACCGGTTTTAAAGGCCGAATGAATGCCCGAACGGCCCAGAATCAATGCACCGGTCGGAAAATCCGGACCATGCACGAATTCCATCAGGCCTTCGACGGTAATGGCCGGATTGTCGACATAGGCCATGCAGCCATCGATAACTTCGCCAAGGTTATGCGGCGGAATATTGGTGGCCATACCAACAGCAATACCACCTGCACCATTGACCAGCATGTTCGGAAAACGTGCTGGCAGAACCGATGGCTCCTTGGTGGTTTCGTCGTAGTTATCCCGGATATCGATGGTTTCCTTATCGATATCATCGAGCAGATAATGGGCTGACTTAGCCATGCGGGCTTCGGTGTAACGCATGGCGGCGGCCTTGTCGCCGTCCATCGAGCCGAAGTTGCCCTGCCCGTCAATCAGTGGCAGGCGCATGGAGAATCCCTGCGCCATACGAACCATCGCGTCGTAAATCGCGCTGTCGCCATGCGGGTGGTATTTACCCATAACATCCCCGACCACGCGGGCCGATTTACGGAATGGTTTGTTCCATTCAAAGCCGTTTTCATGCATTGCATAAAGGATGCGTCGATGCACGGGCTTCAAACCGTCGCGGACGTCGGGCAGCGCACGGCTGACGATCACGCTCATCGCGTAATCGAGGTAGCTGCGGCGCATTTCTTGTTCGATGGATACCGGGATAATATCGCGGCTATCTGGATTGGTCTCTTTGGTGGACAAAAGCCGTGACCTCTTAAACGCTTGATCAGAAATGCTTCAATCGGCGTGACATATGGACATATGCCTGACCAGTGAGCCGGAAAGTATCAGGTTTGTCCGGCACAAACAATATTGACAAATCTGCCTGTCCCGGCATTCGGTACAAACGGCGAAAATAATCGTAATTAACGCAAAAATGCCCACCCCGAAGAGCTATTTTTTGGTCCCGGGTGCCGTCATGATCGGGGTTACCGGGTCACATTCCATTTCGGCAACATCACCAGCCCTGACAGGCTTTCGTCCGAAACGCAGCTGGGAAACGGCAATCCCGGCCAAAATAACGCCAAGCGCAATCACGCTGGTCGGTTTGGGAACTTCGTGCAGAACAAGAAAACCGATCATTACGCCGACTGCAGGTACAAGGTAATTGTTAAACACCACAAAGCTCGCTCCGGCGCGCGCAATCAGATACAGGATCAGGAACATGGCAATGCCAGTCGGGAAAATCCCCAGATACAGGATTGAAAGCGCCCCGTCGACGTCCCACCCCATATTCCAGGGCTGATCAACAAACAGCGCAAAGGGTGTGAGCATCACTGCAGCGAAAGTCAGGATCACCGCCGCAGACCCAACACGCGGCTGATCACGCAGATTTCGCGCCACCAGTGATGAAATCGCGTAGCACACGGCCGCGATCAAAACTGCCAACTGAAAAACAAGCTGCCCGCCAAGCCCGGTCAGGGTTTCCGGCCCGACCAGAACAATCACGCCAATGGTGCCAAGCACCACACCAAGCGCCTTCCCCATCGAAAGTTTTTCATCATTCGTAACGAAATGTGCCAGCGCCACCGTTGTCAGCGGCACGACAGACATCAGAATTGCCGCTAGCCCGGCATCGATTTCCGTTTCGCCATAGCTGATCAGGAAAAAGGGCACAGAATTCCCCAACAACGCAACAAAGAAGGTCGACCACCACGCGCGCCGTCCCTTGGGAAGGTCACTTTTGCGAATAAAGGCAAAGGCCCATAGCACCAGTGCGGCGACAGCCAATCGCCCGGCTGCGACCACCAGCGGCGAATAGGCATGCACACCAATCTTGATGAAGGTGAATGAACTGCCCCACATCAGCGCCAGTAAAAACAGCAACGCAAATTCACGAATTCCCGGACGTGTCATCTTCCCAGCCTATTCTTGCCACAGTTATTGGGCTTTATCGGATTTCGAAAGCCAGATGACAGCGTTAGAGCCAGAAAACACGAGAATCAAGAAAATAGCTGAAAACCAGCCACCGCAGGATGTGGTCCGTTATCAACAGCGCCCCAGCACAAGAAACACCTTATATAGCGTAAAATCGCCCGTCTGACTTTGACGCAGCACAACGCGGCTACAGCGAAAAGATGAAAAAAGACAATGGATACAACTTAATTGTTGCGAATGATTTTCAATCGCTTTATCTTGGGCGCAACAATATGAATGGGATGCGAGCAATGAAATATGTGGATCAGGAACTGACCATCGACGAAATGCTGGCCGATCCGATCGTCCAGACATTAATGCGCTATGATGGCATCTCGGCCAGTGACGTCCGTCACACGATTGATCAGGTTTTGCAAAATCGCCTGCCATCACCCCCTGTTCGCGCCCGAAGCAGCCGCGCGCCCCACTATAACTGGCGCATGACAGCGGCGTAAACAACACGACCTCAGGGATGGCTATCGTTCAATGACCAGTCATAATGATAGAAGCTGATGGGCAGGTCCTCGCCGTGAACGCTCAGCCATGTTGCAAGCTCCAATCCGGCATAACGCGCCAGATGATCGGAAAATGCCGCATCGCTTTTGCCAAAATCGGACCGATACCAGTCAAAAATCGAAGACAGTTCGATCTCTGATCCGCCTTCGGCCAACCTCACCGCCCGTTCATCCTGGATGAAAGCAAGAGCCGCCTTATCAAGCTGCTCTTCGATCCGGTTTCCGTCATAGGCCGTCGCTGCCAACGCCGGACAACCAATTGACGCACAATTAAGGGCATAGTGAATACGCGCATCCTGCCAGATGGGCCGCAGGATACGATGTTCGATATCGTTCAGGCTCAAAGACCTGCCTTCGACGGTCAAAAGTTTTTTGTCCCAAGGGCCTGACGAAAATAATCCAAGCGAAAAAAGCCCCGGTGAAATGTCGATATCCCGAATGCTGTCGACCGGATAATGATCCATGACCACCGCAACAGTCTGCGCATTGTAAAGATTGATCCAGAAGGCCATTTGCTGATCGCGGTTATATGCGTCAATTTTAACCGCCTGCATGGCATTAAGATAATCCGAGAGATGCGTAAGGCTTGAAGATTTGGCACCTGCATAATCAAATGCCGTGACGCCAGACGAAACCACCACCAGATGATGGTCAAGGATCGTCTGCCAGACAGAATGATCAATGATGGCGTCGTTCGAATCATCATGCGCCTGCCAATCGGGCCATAGATCAGCATCAGGTGCGGCAATTGCAGGTACCGACACTATCGCCCAAAGCATGATCAAAACAGGCATAAGCAGGTGTTTCAAACGGCTATTTCTCCTACACCATATCGACTGCGTTCCTGCATTCTATGATCGATCAGCAATTCAAGATCACATCAAACTGCCGTGATTGCAGTGATGCCAATCATATACACTTAACCATAAGTTGATATATAATGCTCCCATGACACAGGATGGTGCAATTCAGCTTATTCCTGGCAGTGGTGGGCAACTTGGGCAAGTCATTGCCACCCGTGCCCTTCCCGGTGCCGGGCAACAATCTGCAGGATCAGGTTCTGCTGAGGGGGGCTCTGTTGCAACACCTTTAAGGCCCGCTGCCGTGTCAATCCGACCGATTGGCAATGCGAGCACCACAACACAGCTATCAGATCCGGCGCCAAACGCCCCCTCCACACCGGTTAACAGTGCGGCATCAATTGTTACCATTATTCAACAACTTGACCCTCGCGCCCTGCCCGGTGCGTCCGTACCCGACATCCGGGGCAGCACCGCGCAACAACGCGAAGCACGCGAAACAACACCGGAAAGTGCACGCCTGCCAACAAGCAATCCCGCCCTTTTGACGGACCGGGAACGCGACATTGTTCGGGAATTGCAGGCGCGTGACGCCAACGTCAGGACCGAGGAAGAAAGCCATCAGACCCTTGCTGGTGCGAATGCCGGAATGATCAGTTATAGTTATACTGCCGGTCCTGACGGGCGACTTTACGCCACCGGCGGCAAGGTCAGCATTCACCCGCTTCAGGGCCTTGACGGGATTGCAGCGATTGCCAATCAGGCCGCCATATCGCGGGCCGCCTCTATGCCCGGCACATCATCGGCCGATTTCAATGTTGCAAAGGGTGCGTCACGCAACATCAGTGCGATGATCGCAACACAGGCTATTGCGGCAGCCGAAAGCTATCGCATGACATTAGGGCTGAGCGCGGCACCAGCCAATATTGATATCACGGGCTGACCATCACCGTAGAAGCCACAAAAAAGGGGCCTGCATAACAAGCCCCTTTTGAACATGATCGACGCAAACCTAACCGGCATAGTGCCAGTAAATCGGGAAGCCCGGATCAAACACCGTGACTGGGCCCTCACCGGTTTCAATTCTGGCCGGGAAAGTTGCCGCCGCATCGCGTTTTTCCAATGTGATCTTGTCGCCATTCAACGGCAGACCATAAAACTGCGGACCATTGACCGAGGCAAAGCCTTCAAGCTTGTCCAATGCCCCCTCTTCCTCGAACACATGTGCCAGAAGTTGGACAGTATTATTGGCGGTAAAGATACCGGCACAACCACACGCGCTTTCCTTGCGGTCATCGGTATGCGGGGCGGAGTCAGTACCCAGGAAGAAACGCACATCACCGCTGGTTGCTGCCTTGCGCAGTGCGAGGCGATGTTTTTCACGCTTCGCCACCGGCAGGCAGTAGAAATGCGGATGAATGCCTCCGACCAGAATGGCATTGCGGTTGATGATCAGGTGATGGGTCGTGATGGTCGCGCCAAGGTTCCTGTCATTGGCTTTGACATATTCGACACCGTCTTCGGTGGTGATATGCTCCATGATCACACGCAATTCCGGCAAACGCTTACGCAGCGGATCAAGAACGCGGTCGATGAACACGGCCTCGCGGTCGAAAATATCAATCTCAGGATCGGTGACTTCACCGTGCACGCAAAGCGGAATACCAAGACTTGCCATGCGCTCCAGCACCGGCATCGCCTTGTCGAAATCGCGCACACCACTTGCCGAATTGGTCGTTGCCCCGGCCGGATACAGCTTCAGTGCGGTAATCACACCGGACTTGTAGCCTTCCTCGACATCATCGGGATTGGTCCCTTCGGTCAGGTAAAGCGTCATCAAAGGCGTAAAATCGTGCCCCTGCGGGATGACCGCGTTAATCCGGTCACGATAGGCAATCGCATCCTCGGTCTTGACCACCGGCGGCACAAGGTTCGGCATAATGATCGCACGTGCAAAATGTTCGCTGGTTTCGCCAATAACCCCTTCAAGCATCGCGCCATCGCGCAGATGTAAATGCCAGTCATCGGGACGGCGAAGTGTAATGCGATTTACTGAATTTGCGGACATGGGGGCGACCTCCTCGGAACCGGAACAAACGAATGGGCGCGAGCGCACAGGCTAACTAGCAGATCAGTCCCGGTTTTGGAATTGGAAAGCAGCCCGAAAGACAAAAGGCCAGGCATTTCTGCCTGACCTTTTCACATGGGGCGAGTGATGGGACTTGAACCCACGGCCCCCAGAGCCACAATCTGGTGCTCTAACCACCTGAGCTACACCCGCCGTCGTGTGGCGCGGTTTTTATCGCCGGGAGCACCGGACGTCAAGCGCATATTTTTACTTTTTTGCCCCGTTTTCCACCGAACTTCTCAAAGTCCCGCAAACCGGGCGACTGCGGGTTCTGTATCTGGTACTTATCATCACAACCAATCCGCCCGAACAGGCCCCCATCCGTTTGAACATCTTGCGCGATCAGGCAAGTGCGCTAATTAAATCAATTCAATATCTTGAACACGCCCGCCATTCCGGGCGAAATTAACACGGCGCGCAGGCCTGAAACAATCATGCGCGCCGCAAAAGAGAAAACAATACGGAGTATCGGAATGAAGTGGGGCGTCATCAGCACGGCAAAGATCGGCACGGAAAAGGTCATTCCGGCCATGCAGGAAAGCGACAAGCTTGAAATCCTTGCCATTGCCGGACGTGATCTGGAAAAAACGCGTGAAACCGCCCAAAGTCTGCGCATTCCGCGCGCCTATGGCTCCTATGAGGAACTGCTGGCTGATCCGTCAATCGAAGCAATCTACAATCCCCTGCCCAACCACTTGCATGTCGAATGGACAATCAAGGCGCTGGAAGCCGGAAAACACGTGCTGTGCGAAAAACCCATCGGGCTTGACACCGAAGACGCCAAACGCCTGATCGCGGCCCGCGATAAAAGCGGCAAACACGTGCTTGAGGCCTTTATGGTTCGTCATCATCCGCAATGGCAGGAAGCGCGTCGGCTCGTCGAAAGCGGTCAGATCGGCACGATCAGCACGGTGCAAAGCATCTTTACCTATTTCAATGCCGATCCGAACAATGTGCGCAACAAAAAGGATATCGGCGGTGGCGGTTTACTTGATATCGGCTGCTACTGCATTGTCGGCCCACGCTATATCACGGGCAAGGAACCGGTGCGTGTGGTTTCCCTGATGGACAAGGATCCGAAATTCGGTACTGACCGGCTTGTTTCGGGCATGCTCGATTTCGGAAGCGGCGTTCAGGCAAGTTTTGTTTGCGGCACACAATCCGCCGCCGTGCAGCGCGTTCATATCCTTGGCACCGAAGGCCGCATTGAAATCATCATGCCGTTCAACCCGGTGCCGGAAAATCCGGCAGTGATCAGGGTCGGTACGCAAAAGCAGCCAGGTTTTGACGAAGCACGCGAAATCAAATTCCCGACTGGCAACCACTATACCCTGCAAGGCGAGAACGCGACGGCGATCTTTAACGACGCAAGCCCGGTCGACTACCCGATTGAAGACGGGATTGCCAATATGCAGATCTTGGATGCGCTGGCCCGCTCGGCCCGCACAGGGAGTTGGGAAATGGTCAATTCCTGATCACGGTTGACAGCGTCCCCAAAAAAACAGGCCGAAGGCTAAAGTTCTCGGCCTGTTTCCCTTAAATGCCTTGCTTTTCTACCTTGCAAACGCCTTCTTCATCCGCTCAATCGCCTCGGACATTTTGGCTTCTTCCTTGCAGAAGCAGAACCGCACAAAATGGCGAACGCCGCCATCCTTGCCCTGATAGAACGCCGAAACAGGGATCGCCACAACACCGGCCTCCTTGATCATGATCTGACAAAACTCGACATCATCGCAATCATAGCCAAGCGGTCGGAAATCGCAGGTGATGAAATAAGTACCCTGCGAATCCAGAACCCCAAAGCCAACCTCTTTCAGGCCCTTCATCAGGAAGTCGCGCTTTGCCTGCATTTCAGCAGTAAAACCTTCGAAGTAATCATCACCTTTGTTAAGGCCGTAGGCCACACCATGCTGCAACCCTGGCGGCACGGTGAAAACAAGGAACTGATGCGCTTTTTTGATCGGCTCCATCAATTTTGCACATGCTGTGATGTATCCGATCTTCCACCCCGTCAGTGAGAATGTCTTGCCTGCTGATCCTATGCGTACGGTGCGATCATGCATACCGGGAAAAGTCATCAGCGGTTTGTGTTTGCGCCCGTCAAAGACAAGATGTTCATAAACCTCGTCACACAGTGCGATCACATCATGCTTGATGCACAGATCAGCAATGAATTGCAGTTCATCATCGCCATAGACCTTTGAACAAGGGTTCTGCGGCGAGTTTATCAGGATCAGCTTGGTTTTTTCCGAGAAGGCCGCTGCAAGTTCTTCGCGTGGCAGATCCCAGCTTGGCGGTGTGACACGTACCAGTTTGGGGATACCGTCCGCAAGCTTCACCATCGGAAGGTAGCTGTCATAAAGGGGTTCGATCAGGATCACTTCATCGCCGGGCGCAACAAGACCAAAGATCACATCAGCCAGCGCCTCGGTCGCACCGACCGCGACAAGGACTTCTTTCTTCGGATCGACCTCGATATCATAGAAACGCTTGTTATGGTCGGCAACCGCATGAAGCAACTCCGGAACACCTGCCAACGGCGGATATTGATTGGACAGTTCCATCGTCGCCTTGGCCGCAGCTTCGCGAATATCAGCCGGACCGTCAGTATCGGGCGCTCCCTGCCCTAGATTGATGGCATTATGTTTCTGGGCCAGTTCGTTCATCACTTCAAAAATCGTGATGCCGCCCGAAGCGAAAAGAGGATTGCCGACAAATTCGGTCATGAGGCGTCCTTCTCTGAGTTTCAGTACCAGTCGGTGGAAACCGGCTTTTATCTGTCTGGTGGCGCAAATTATAAATCAGACAGGCAGATTATATGATCCATGCCCTGTCGTCATGATACGTGTTTTATGTATTTTCTGTCGCACGACGCAGGCAGATCAGGCAAGCACGGATCGCGGAGAACCTCGTTGACCTCTGCCATCTCACAATGTTTGCATAAATTTTAAACATTCTGCCTAAAAGACAATCAGATGCGATCAAGAAAATCTTAAAAACTTCATGGGTTTTGCTGGGTTTTCACGCAGAGACTCCTTAGAATGACCGCGCGGGCCAAAACTGGCACGGCCCGTGCAATTAACGCGGCAAAGCAATGGAGCTTTCCGAGTTCTACGCAACTCTCGCAAAAAGCAGAGGGCGCTTAATGAAAAAGATTGAAGCCATCATCAAGCCATTCAAGCTTGACGAGGTTAAAGAGGCCCTTCAAGAGATTGGCCTCAAAGGGATTACCGTTACCGAAGCCAAAGGCTTCGGCCGACAGAAAGGCCATACGGAGCTGTATCGCGGCGCCGAATATGTTGTGGACTTTCTGCCGAAGGTAAAGTTGGAAATCGTCGTTGAGGACACGCTTGTCGAGCGTGCGATTGAGGCAATCCAGCAAGCCGCTCACACCGGTCGTATCGGTGACGGTAAAATCTTCGTTTCCTCGCTCGAGGACGCGATCCGCATTCGTACCGGTGAACGGGGCAACGACGCGATCTAATCGGTCCGTTACCTGACATTGAACATCGTACGATCACTAATTTTGAGTTTTAAAGGGTTGCATCATGTCTGACGCTGCTTCTGTACTTAAGCTTATCAAAGAAAAAGGCATCCAGTTTGTCGATCTGCGCTTTACCGATTCCAAAGGTAAATGGCAGCACACCGCGCAGGACATCTGCACAATCGACGAAGACGTTTTTGTTGACGGCATCATGTTCGACGGTTCGTCGATCGCTGGCTGGAAAGAAATCAACGAATCCGACATGATCCTTATGCCGGATCCGTCGACCGCTGTTGTTGACCCGTTCACCGCGCAGCCGACCCTGATCATCGTTTGCGACGTTATCGAACCGGCCACTGGCCAGGGTTACGAGCGTTGCCCGCGTTCGACCGCAAAACGCGCACTCGCATACATGAAATCGGCCGGTATCGGCGACACCGCATATTTCGGTGCAGAGCCGGAATTCTTCATGTTTGATGACGTTCGCTGGACCACCGCTGGCGAAGGCATGGGTTATCAGCTGGACTCCGAAGAAGGTCCGTACAACACCGGCACCGAATTCGAAGGCGGCAACCGCGGCCACCGTCCGGGTCCGAAGGGCGGCTATTTCCCGGTACAGCCGGTTGACTCGGCCAACGACATCCGCGCCGAAATGGTCAACTACATCAACGAAATGGGCGTGCGTTGCGAAAAGCACCACCACGAAGTTGCACCGTCGCAGCACGAACTGGGTATCGCTTTCGGCACCCTGATCGAACATGCTGACGCCGTTCAGGTTTACAAATACTGCATCCACATGGTTGCACATCAGTATGGCAAAACCGCAACCTTCATGCCGAAGCCGGTCTTTGGCGACAACGGCTCGGGCATGCACGTTCACCAGTCGATCTGGCACGAAGGCAAGCCGCTGTTCGCTGGTAACGGCTATGCGGACCTGTCTGACACCGCTCTGTACTATATCGGCGGTATCATCAAACACGCCAAAGCACTGAACGCTTTCACCAACCCGACGACCAACTCTTACAAGCGTCTGGTCCCGGGCTTCGAAGCACCGGTTCTGCTGGCATACTCGGCTCGTAACCGTTCTGCTTCCTGCCGTATCCCCTACACCGCGTCCCCGAAGGGCAAGCGCGTCGAGATTCGCTTCCCTGATCCGCTTGCCAACCCGTATCTCGCATTCACCGCAATGCTGATGGCTGGCCTTGACGGTATCGAGAACAAGATCCACCCGGGCGATGCAATGGACAAAAACCTCTATGACCTTCCGCCGGAAGAGCTCAAAGAAGTTCCGACCGTTTGCCGCTCGCTGCACGAAGCACTTGACAGCCTCGACGCAGACCGCGACTTCCTGAAAAAAGGCGATGTGATGAGCGACGACCTGATCGACGCTTACATCGCCCTGAAAATGGAAGAAGTTATCCGCTTCGAACAGTCGCCGCACCCGGTCGAATTCGACATGTACTACAGCGGCTGATCCTTTCACCAGAAAGGACGCATCGAACACGAAACGCCCGGCCATGTGCCGGGCGTTTTTGTTTGTGCCAACCACCAGATTCCCGGCAAAAATGTGCCTGATTAGACCTATTAGCTAATTGAAAATCTCGGCAAAACCGCAGTACTGGCGGATGCAACTGATCAAATCAGCAAAGGAAAAGGCGGGATGATCACATCCCCCCACCCCAAATTCCACTTGAGCAAACCAATCAGACCTAGACAGTATCATCCCTGTGCAAATCGGGTTCAAGTTCTGGCCGATAGAGACAGGCCCGCCCCTTGCCGGCTTCTTTGGCCTCATACATGGCCTTGTCAGCACGGCGTAATTGCTCGGTCATGTCGCAATAGCCTGCGTCGAAAACGGTAAAGCCAATCGATGCACCAATATCACAACGATTCCCTTCCCACATATAGGGTTTGGAGATCTCGGCAATAATGTCATCGGCCAGTGCCGCCATTTCCTTTTCATCACCTTTATTAATGAAAAACAGGGTAAATTCATCACCGCCCAGACGCGCCACTTCCTCCGCCCGACGGGCAACACGCTTGAGCCGCTTTGCCGTTTCAACCAGAACCCAGTCGCCAGCACCATGCCCCAATGTATCGTTCACGGTCTTGAAGCCATCAAGATCAAGCAGGAAGATTGACGCTGGCGTATCCGTACCGCGCAAGACAGTTTCACATTGTGAAAGCTTCTGCATGTAACGCGCACGGTTTGCCAGGCCGGTCAGTTCATCGTTATTTGCCTTATTCTGCAGTTCACGTGCGGCAAGCTTCTGCTTGGTGATATCACTTATCCACCAGAGCACAGATTCCTGCCCCTCGAATGTCAGCGGTTCCATGGATGCCTTCAACCACCGCGCATCTGAATCTGCCGGACGGCGAATGCGTAATTCCACATCCTGCAATTCGCCAAGCATATCCATATCCTGAAGACTTTTTTCTCGGTATCGCTCCGAAAGAAGCACTGTGTCCGTTGGCACCATCCCATCACTATCAAGAGACAGAAGAGTCTCGAACATCTTGTTATAAAACTGGAATTCCCCGCCATCCCGGTTGGAAATGCCAACACCGATTGGTGCCTTTTCCAAAAGCCCTGTCAGACGTTGTGCTGCCGCGGCGACTTCGGCCTGTGCCTGTTTTAGCGATGTCACATCAATCAACGAGCCAATCGTACCGGCAATTGCGCCACTTGGCCCCTTCAGGCTGGCGGCGGCAAACAATGCGGATTTTTCGACACCGTCCATTTCGAAATCAATTTCATGACGCACATTGCCTTCTGATTTCAGCAACGGCGCCTCGTAATCGAAAATGCGGCTAACAAGCGGTGCCGGGGCCACATCGGCGAATTTGCCGCCAATCACCTTTTTGGGATCCTGCCCCAGCAACTCGGCAAAAGCATCATTGCAACGGTTGATCACACCATCCAGATTCTTGAGGTAAACCGGGATAGGCAACACATCGATTAGATGCTGGATGAAAAGCTTGTGATCGGCCAATGCCTTGGCAAGTTCTTCTGCCTTGCCAGCCTCGCGAAAGACCAGTGCTGTCACACCTTCGGGACCTTCGGCCTTACGCCACGTAACTTTTCTGCCATTCATTTGAAAGGCTGGCAAATCGGCCTTGGCATCCTTACCAGAAATGAGGCTAAGCGCTTCGCGTGCCGCACCGACACTGTCGCCAGACGAAAATTCCGCATTTTTGGCAAGAAAAGCAAGGAACTGCTTGATTTCGGTTCCGTCTCGCAAGGCCGACTTCGATGCGTTAAAAAGGTTAACCGCAACCAAATTGGCATGGGCGATTTTCAAATCGGACGAACCGATGAATATAATGCCGTCACGCGATAGTGCTGCTGTGGCGACAATGTCTGGAGCAATTGACAATACACGCACGCGCCGCTTTGCGACGCACTCCCTTTCCCGTGTTATCTATAATGCCCCAAAACCATCGGATTTTATTACCAAGGCCGCTTAGCAGGCCCTTTTTCAAAGCTCTTATTCCATACGTAAGTATATGACAAGCTTAGTCTTGCGACCAGAGCCAATGCGTCACGATTTTTTATCGCCGACCGGCAGGTCAATATATCCCCGATCAATGCAATGTTCGAGTTCACGCGCAGCCGCAAGCATTTCCTGATAGCTCTCGCGAAGAAGTTTAAGCTTCGCCAGTTCTTCGGCCGTCGGATGATTGTCGTTGCGATCTGCACTGAGTTTGAAGGCATATTTCAGATAGTCGGCACGCAACTTGGCAACATTGATAATAAGCGGCAAAGCCGTATCGACGCTCATATCAGGGATCGCAGGACTGATGACTTCATGGTTCACTTCACGCAAAACATGCTCCATAGCCATCATGAAACGGCTTTTGCTGCGTCCGGCATCCTGCGTCATGATTTACCCTCCTTGGCGATAACGGTCTGGAATGACATACATTATCTCCTGTTAAGGTAAAAACTCCTATAACAGTTTTACCCCCCTGCACTTGATGTTTTTCAACCTTTAACTGCCTTATGTGATCACGGCTTGCGCGAACCGGTCAGGCAGGCTAGACGATGAAGCATGCAATTCTCGAGACAAGGAACCCGATCATGGAAGCACGCGTAAAGTGGCTTGAAAATCTGACCTTCACCGGCACCAGCGGCTCTGGCCACGGCGTTGTCATGGATGGCAACCGTGACACCGGCTTTGGTCCGAGCCCGATGGAGATGCTGCTTCTCGGTCTGGCAGGATGCTCGTCGATTGATGTCGTGCATATCCTTCAGAAAGGCCGCGAGAAAATCATCGATGTCCAAGCCGATGTCAAAGCCGAGCGTGCGGAAACCGACCCCAAGGTATTCACGAAAATCCACCTGCATTTCAAGGCCAAGGGTGAAAACCTGAACGAAGCCAAACTGGCCCGTGCGGTTGAACTTTCAGCCGAGAAATATTGCTCGGCCTCGATCATGCTGTCGAAGGCGGCCGAAATCACGCATAGCTGGGAAATCATGGAATAAGCCAGCTTTCGGGCGTGTTCTGCCACCGATTTCAAAGCGGTCCGTTACGGGCCGCTTTTTTGTTGGTCGCGTCATAATGCAGCCTGAGTTAGAGTTTATCGGACAAGCCACCACACCGAAACGAAACGGGGAAGCATTCCATGTCCGCAAACGGCCTTTTGCGTTCGACACTTGTCGCTATGACCATTCCGGCGACGATTGCACTGTCGGGATGCATTTTCGAAGACCCGCAACATGATCCGTCCGGCCTTGCCATTGGTGCCCCCGCCGAGAACCAATCATTTGACGATTATGTCCAGAAAACCCGCGAACAGCTTCGCACGGCACTTAAAGCAAAGCGCTTTGACAAGGAAGCCGCGCCATTTAGCCAATACGATCTTGACCAGGTGGTCGCGATGCGTGCCCCTTTCGCATCAGGTCCGAACAAAGCGGCCTGCGATGCGGCGGGCAATGACACGGCACATGGCAAAGATGTCGGTTTCCTGATGGTACATGGCCTGACAGACAGTCCGTTTCTGATGACCGATGTGCGCGATACGTTGCAATCCAAATTCCCATGCGCGACCTTCCATGGCCTGCTTCTTCCGGGGCATGGCACCGTCCCAGGTGATTTGGTTGACGTCAGTTACGAGGACTGGATCAAAACAGTGCGTTATGGCATGGACGGGTTCGCAAACGGCACCGACCATGTCATCACCATTGGCTATTCGATGGGGGCGGCCCTGATCGGGCGCGAATTTGATGCCCGTCGCCGCGATCCGCGGATGACGGCAATGGTTTTACTATCGCCGGGCTTTGCTGCCAAAAGCGATCAGGCATGGCTGACACCCTATGCCCGTTATGTCCAAAGCTGGGTTGGCAAAGGTGAAAACAGTGATGCTGCCAAATATGGTTCGATGGCAATGAATGCCGCAGCGGAATTTCATCTGCTGACTGAACCCTATCGCGATGGCACCATGGATACGTTCGATATCCCCGTCTTCATGGTGGCCAGTTCCGATGACCACACGGTTGATCCCTTACTGGCGGCCGACTTTTTCTGCAACAAGGTCACAAATGATAACAAGCGCCTGATCTGGTATCAGGGCGAGGAACACCTGATTGACGAACATCCTTTGTGTGAGGGTGTCGACATTGTCAAATCTGCGGCTCCGGACTGGCGGACGCTTAATCATGCCCATACTGCCATTACCATGCATCCCGATAACCAGCATTACGGTATGGATGGCATTATCCGTCGATGCGACCATTACGACGAGCAAAGCGCTAACAGTAAATGCCAGACCAGCAGCGATGCGGTTTATGGTGAATTGAATCTGTCGGATTCCGCGTCCCCGGGCAGTCTGCGGCGCGGAACCTTCAACCCCGATTTTGTCAGCATGCTCGATAAAATGACCCATTTCATCGAAGTGTCACTGGAAGTCCCGGGAAAGACCGCAAATTGATGAACAGTTTGCACAACTGATCATCGCCTGCCGCCATAAGAAGCACGCACAGACATGACCTTTGCCATTGATCGATTTAACGGACGAAGCGGCCTGACATTTCGTTATGCCTTGCATTCGCCTGAAAATGCCGTTGGTCATGTCCTGATCCTTCAGGGGCGCGGCGAGTTCATCGAACGCTACGGCGAAACGGCACATGAACTTGCCGAACGCGGGCTTGGCTGTGTCACTTTCGATTTCCGCGGACAGGGCGGATCAACCCGCGAAGTCACCGAAAGCCATATGGGTTATGTCCGCGATATCGCCCATTATATCGAAGATACGCATGATGTGCTTTCGCACCTGGCCGATCATTACAATATCCACTGTGATCTGCTTCTGACCCACTCGACTGGCGGGCTGGTGGGCATGCACATGCTGCTTGAAAAACCGTCCCTGTTTGAAAGCAGCGTCATGATCGCCCCATTTTTCGGGCTTGGTGGGCCGGACTGGATTGCACTTGCCGCGCAGTTTTTGTCAGCCGGACTGTGCCGATATGGTTTCGACAAGCAATTCCTGCCAGGACAAAAGCTGCTGTCACCACTGCAACCCTTTGGCGATGATAATCTGCTGACGTCGGATAGGGCGCGCTACGAACGCAACGTCACCTGCCTGCAAGATAACCCTGATCTGGTGGTTGGTGGCGTTTCGGCGGGATGGCTTGATGCCTGTTTCAGGGCACAGGCGGAATTATCCCAGCGTATTGTACCGGATAATAATTTTGTGACCTCGCCCCTGCCCCCGATTACGATGATTCTGTCAGGAAACGATCAGGTGGTCAGCAACCGCGCCACACAGGAACTGTTTGGCGATCATCCATCGGTTGCAATGGTCGAAATCCCCGAAGCCCGCCATGAAATCCTTCAGGAACGCGATGTTTTCCGAAACCTTTTCTGGCAGGCATTTGACCAGCATCTGGCAACCAATCATACCGACTGGCCCCTGCCTCGTTTCTAATAGGCGCGTCTTCCTTCTCAAACCGACTGCAACATTCCCTTGTCAAACCGTTCACGCCGGAACCGGCTGGGCGACATGCCGCGATGACGGGCAAATTGCCGATTGAAATGCGACAGGTTCTGAAACCCGGATTCCTCCGCCACCCGATAAATCGGCAAATCGGACGACAGCAGCAACGACACCGCCCGCCCCAACCGCAATCCCATTAGATAATCCTGAATGCTTGACCCTGTATGACGTTTGAAAAAACGGCGCAGGGTCCGCTCGCTCATGCCGGTCTGCTCGGCAATTTCAGCACTTCCGGTTTGTTCGACATAGTGCGAATGCAAAATATCCAGAACCCGACCAAGCCGGGTTGCCTCATGATAATCGGGCACCGTCGCGTCAAACCGTTCGGACGCAAGCGGTATCCGTTCCTGCGCATCCAGCAAAATCTGCAATACTTCTATCAGCAACAATAACCGGTCGGCCGGATCGCCTATATCAAACCGGTGTGTGAAGGCCGCAACCTTTCGTGCTGATAGGGTATCGAACTTCACACCCCGCCGTGCATCTGTCAGGACAGGTCGCAGCCGCGCAAATTCCGGAATGGTTTCACAAACATTATTGATCCAATCGGCCGTAAACCAGAACACAAAGGCCTGATGTGGCCGTTCGCCCGGCTTTGCCTGCAAATCAAGATCATAGGCTCCCATATCGATTTTCCCGGATGCGGGCGGGGCGGCATTGTGCGAATGCCATGTATGGGGCAGGTTCGGGCCCAGCAAGACCAGATCATCGTCACCGTAAGAACCGATATGATCCCCGACATAGCGTTGCCCCTCACTTCCGAGCGTCAGGGTGAGTTCGTATTCCGGATGAAAATGCCACTCGAACGGGATCGCACGCAGGTTCCGGTGCAGGCCGCGCCATGACCGATCCGGTGCAATTTTCACATGTTCGAACAGCAGTTTCATTCAAACACCCGCTTATACGGCTATCAAAATCGATTAATTTGGCCGAATAGTATCATATTATGTCCGCCCTGTCAGTGGGCGCGACCATTGCGGCCCTCTAGAATGGTTCCAACATCATGAACCATGCGGGAGGAAAAATCATGAGCATGCTGGCAAACACAACCATGGCAACAATGGCCCCGACCGGCCCGAATGCGAACCGGCCGGGCAATGCCTCGGTCAAGGAAGTCACCGGCACGCAATTGCGTGATCTTAAAAAATCGCTGCCGCTCCGCGTGCTATCGGATGCGGACTTCAAACACTGGCAAACCTATGGCTTTGTTGTCGTAAAAAATGCCGTCCCGCAGGAACAGGTCAAAGCCACCGTCGATTTCCTTTGGGAATTTCAGGAAATGGATCCGAATGATCCGGCAAGCTGGGCCCGGCCGCAAATGCGCGACCATGCCATGACCGAACTGAACAATTCTGGCATGGTCGAAGCCTATCATCATCAATCAATGTGGGATAACCGCCAGACGCCGCGGATTTATGACGCGTTTGTCGATATCTGGGATCGGACCGATCTTTGGGTATCGATTGATCGCGCCAACCTTAATACGCCCAATGTCGGCACGCGTGCCTTTGATGGTTTCATTCATTGGGACGCCGATACCAGTCAGGTCCCGCTGCCGATCAATGTGCAGGGCGTTTTATCGCTGGTCGACACCAATGATGATATGGGTGGGTTCCAGTGCGTACCGGACCTGTTTGCCAATTTCGCCGAATGGCTTGCCACCGCGCCAAAGGACCGAGACCCGTTCCGGCCGGACATCGCCAATATTCCGTATGAACTCAAACGCATCCCGATGCAGGCGGGCGATCTTCTGATTTTCAATAGCCTGCTTGCACATGGCATTCGCGCCAACCGGTCCAACCAGACCCGCGTTGCGCAATATATATCCATGGCCCCGGCAACGCCCGAGGAACAGGAACTTGTTGATTGGCGGACCAAAAGCTGGTCGGAACGCCTGCCGGCACGCGGTCACGCCTTCCCGGGTGACCCGCGCAATTGGGAACAGACGCGCTATGAACGCGCAAAGCTGACACCGCTTGGTGAAAAGCTTCTGGGTAAAGTTGCCTGGTAACAGAACAAAAAACGCCCCGGATTTCTGGGGCGTTTTGTATTAGTTCGCATCAAGCTTTGCGATCAGTATGGCTTTCGTGTCCGCATCCACAAAGGCCGCCTCAAGGGCGGTACGCGTTATACCACGAAGCTCATTCTCGCTAAAACCAAACACATCTTTAGCGCGCTGATACTCCTCGGCCAATGTTGTGTGGAAGAACGGCGGATCATCTGATCCCAACGTCACCTTAACCCCGGAATCATAAAGCCTGCGCAAAGGGTGGGATTCGTAATCCGGATATACAGACAGGGCAATATTCGATCCGGGGCACACTTCCAGAACAATGCCGCGTTTCACCAGTTCTTCGACCAGTTTCGGGTCTTCGATGGATCGCACACCATGCCCTATTCGGGTCACCGGCAATTTGTCGATTGCATCCCACACACTTTGCGGACCTTCAACTTCACCGGCATGCGTTGTACATCCAAGCCCGGCATCGGCGGCAATTTTATAGGCCGGGTAAAACGCTTCCTGCGAAAACATGCTTTCATTCCCGCCCATGCCAAACCCGACAATATAGGGATGATCACACGCAACCGTATCAGTCGCCACACCAATCGCCTTTTCCGGGCCGATATGGCGAACGCAGGTCATGATGATCCGTCCGATAATTCCGGTTTCCTTCCCGGCACGGTCAATCCCCTCGGCAACACCATTCAAATGATCATCAAAGGAAATGCCACATTCCAGTGCATGTGACGGCGAACAGAAAATCTCGACATAAAGCGCCCCCGCTTTGGCCTGTTCGCACAGATACCAATGCGTCAGATCGGCATAATCCTTACCGGTACGGATTGCCGCACTCGCCCTGTCAAAACTGCCCAGAAATTCGGGGAAGTTTGACCAGATATACCGATCCTGATCATCATAAATCCCGTCCGGAAGGCTAATACCGTTGCGGGCGGCGAATTTGCGCACCAATGCAGGGGTCAACGCACCTTCCATATGCAGATGCAATTCGGCCTTGGGAATATGCTGTGTCATTTCTGGCGCTCCGGATTTTCTTATTTTCTTTCCTGATCCAGTTCTAGCGCCAACAAGGCCCTAGGTCACGCAACAACCGTTTTCCGTCGCAGCATTTTTATCGAAGCCAAAAGCGCGCCACCAACAATCAAAAGGCACCCCGCGATCACGGTCGGGCTTGCTTCGGCTTTGCCAAAACCGATCAGCAGGATCGTGCTGA
Organism: Thalassospira xiamenensis M-5 = DSM 17429; assembly: GCF_000300235.2. Lineage (NCBI taxonomy): Bacteria > Pseudomonadati > Pseudomonadota > Alphaproteobacteria > Rhodospirillales > Thalassospiraceae > Thalassospira > Thalassospira xiamenensis. The sequence goes on from NZ_CP004388.1 coordinate 2,507,242, forward strand.
GTAACGGTGCACCATAAGACGCGACACCCAGAACCTGAATATCGCCATGCTTGGTGCCATAATCCCAGACAAAGAAAGCAACCCCGACCGGGCCAAGACCAAGCCCGATAATCGCAAGCCATTGCCCCGCATCCGGCATGACCCAGATTTCAGTCACGCCGTGTGTTATGAAACCCAATAACGCCGCACCGGCACAAAATCCGCAAACGGCTTCAACAGGAACATTGCGATAGCGCCGGTTCAAAACCGAATATCCCGACCACAGGATAGAGCAAACCATTGCCGCACCATAGCCAAGACCATAGGCCGGATCAAAATCAAACCCATGCCCTTTGGTCACCAGAACCGCAGCCCCGCAAAGTCCCAGAACCGCACCGGCAATGTGATACCATCGCAATCGTTCGCCGGGCAGAAGTGCAGAAAACAGGACAATAAAAAGTGGCCACAGATAGGCAATCAGACTGGCATCAACCGCGGGCGCATTGGCCAAGGCTACGAAATAGAAAAAGTGATACCCAAACAACCCGCCAACCCCAAGCACCCAGGCACCAACCGGTTGCCTCAATGCCTGAAATGCCGCCAACCCGCCGCGCGCGATCCAGATAAAGCTGAAAATGGCCGCAACGGAGAAACAAAGACTGACCAGTTGAAAAGGCGGGATGGCACTGACTTCTGTCGTAAATAACGCCAGCAAGGCCCAAAGCACAATGGCAATACCACCAATCATGGTGGCCTTTGTACGGTGATCAAGCAAAGTCATGAAACCATCCCGAAGTTCAACTAATCGCAGCGGTGATCAAAGCAGGTCGGGATGAAGACGTCTTTGCCGAAACTCCGGATTTCATTCGAATGAGATAAACCCGGAGGCCTTTAAGTTCGGCGGCGAAGCGCAATCGGCGCATGTCCGAACCGCCGGGAAAAGGCACGGGAAAACGCACTTTGATCGGTAAAACCGACCTCGCGCGCGATATCGCCAAGCGGCATTGTATTTTTCGGATCATTCAGCATTGCATAGGCACGCTGTAATCGTTGTTCGCCAAGCCAGCGCATCGGCGTTGTACCCAGATGCTTTTGAAACGCCGCAAATAACGCGCTTTCCGATTGCGCGGTAATCTTCGCCATTTCAGGAACCCCGACCGGTTCGGAAAGGCGCAGCTCAATCCAGGCAAGCAGGCGCTGCAAGCGCATCGGAATCATGCTGCCTGCGTCGGCTTTGTCAGTTTGCGTGGCTGCTGAATGGCACAGGACTTCGCCTAAAGTTTTGCAAACAAACGCGTCATCGGCAAAGGTGTTTTCACACACAGCAATTCCCGCCACATGACGCAATGACAGATTTTCAGATTGCAGTCTCCCCTGCCCATCCGGCGAAAATCGCCGTATGCGCGATATCACACGCTTTTGCTCAAGTCCTTGCAAAAGACCTGTCAAATGCCCAGCATAGCCAGCCCCGACTTCAAGATAGGTTGACGCACCCGCCTGATACCAAAACCGTTCAAGCCCGGTTTGCGCCGCAAGATCGATATCGACATCAAGCACAAGAAAACGGTTCATCCCCAACGCCCGATAGGCATGGGTATCGCCCGCCGGAACAAACGCCAGCCTGCGGCCCGAAACACAGCCACCGCGCCCCTCGACCTCAAGCTCGAGCATGCCAAGATCAGCAATGATGATCTGGTGGAAATCGTCGTGACTGTGGCTGGCGGCTTCAGACCGATACTGGCGAAAACTTGTTTGCATTTCTGTTCCTGTTCAAGAGCCACAGGATATGCGATTGCCGCAGTTCCGCAAAGCCCCTCGACAGCCGATACCGGCACAAACAAAATCAGCAAGGCGTTTATTAAAAACGCCTTGCTGATTGGTCGCCCGGGAGGAAGGCTAAAACCTTATGAAAACAGTTCCCTGTTTTCTTCAACGATCTGTGGCAAACGTTCCATGGTTCCCGAAAGATGCTGCCGCATTTCCGAACTGGCCAAATTGCCATCACCGGACTGGATCGCGGCAATTACCGCCTTGTGACCTTCAAGCACCGAAAGCATTTTACCCGCACGCGGCAGATCAAGCATGCGAACGCGCGCCAGATGACCGCTGCGCGCCGTCACCTGCACATGCAGGTTTGATTGATTGACCCCATTGAAAAGAGCCGCATGGAACGTCTCATCCAGCTGCTTGAACAGATCAATCTGTTCGATATCACCCGCAAGGGCTTCCTGCATTTTGATAATGCCCTTGGCTTTGACAACGGCGGCAGTTTCCCCCATTTCCGCCAATTGCCGCACCACTTCGCATTCCGCCGCAACACGCAGAAAATGCTCCTCGCGGATACGGGCAACATCAATCTTGGTCACCACGGTTCGCGACTGGGGATAGGATGCAACCAACCCATCCTGTTCCAGACGCATGATGGCTTCACGCACCGGTGACTGGCTGACTTTGAAACTGTCCGCCAGTTCTGCCCGAACCAGTGTTGTTTCAGGCGGAAGGACAAGCGAAATGATCCGGCTTCTCAGTTCCTCATAAACAAGTGCCGAAGCAGGAACATGCGCATTGGCTTTCATCGCGCTATCATAAACAGGCATGAGACCGCCCATGAATGTATTCATTTTCACTCAACTCCCGGCAATTGCGCATGTGCCTGCATCCCTTGGTCCCTTCATTACATCAATGCGTTGGGCAATAACAACGTCAAGCTTGGCACTGCCGCCATCAAAACGAAAAATACCACCATCGCAATGAAGAACGGGATCGATGCCCGGGTATAAGCGCCGGTTTTGACATCCAGAATGCCACAAACCGTAAACATGATGACCCCGACCGGTGGCGTCAGACCGCCAAAATTGATCAGGGTCACGATCAAAATCCCCATATGGACCGGGTCATATCCGGCATTGACCAGAACCGGCATGACAATCGGCGTGACCAGAAGGATGTTGGCCGCTCCTTCAAGGAACATGCCGCTGATCACAAGAACCGCGACAACAAGCGTCAGGATCAGAACCGGGTTTTCGGTAAGCGTTGTGACGAACTCGGTAATCTGCTGGGGTGCGCGCTCAATGGTCATGGCATAGCCCAGAACCGCCGCCATAATGATCAGCAACATCACCATGCCAAGATCGGAAACAGAGCCGGTCACCGCTTCGTAAAGCTTTTTGCGGTCCAGTTCCCGATAAACAAAAAATCCGACACAAAGCGCATAGAAAACAAGGAACGCGCCCGCCTCGGTCGCGGTAAACAGACCAAAGCGGAAGCCGACAATCAGAATGACAGGAAATGCGAGCGCCCAGATGCTTTCCGAAAAGCTCGACCAAAGCTCTTTTCCACTCGGCACCTTTGGCAGGTCGGGTTTATAACCGTTCTTATGCGCGACAAACCAGGATGTGATCATCAGGACAATCGTCAGGAAAATACCGGGCAGAACGCCGGCCAAAAACAGGCGACCGATCGAAACTTCATTCACAAACCCGAACAGGATCAGTCCGATGCTTGGTGGAATGGTTGCGGTGATAACCGACCCGAAGGCCAGAACCGCAGCCGTTGATGCCTTGGAATAGCCCTGCTTGATCATGCTGGGCCCCAGAAGGCGCGCTTCCATCGAGGCATCGGCAACGGCCGACCCCGAAATCCCGCCCATCATGAAGCTTAGAACGATGGATACCTGTGCCAGCCCCCCGGCCATCCAGCCGGTTAGCAAACGGGCAAACTTGACCAGACGGAACGTAATCCCCGTCACATTCATCAGATTTCCGGCAAGGATGAAGAACGGCACAGCCAAAAGCGGAAAGCTTTGTGTTGCCGTTACCATTTTCTGGATCACCACGGTTGGCGGCATGGCCCCGGTCATAATGAATACCGGCACCGAAGCAAGCGCCAAGGCAAAGGCGACAGGCATTCCGATGACCAGAAAAACCGTAAATAGTACCGCAATCAGTATGAGCATCAGAACTGCCCCCTGCTTCGAATTCGTTCGATAAGCTTAAACACCATGGTCCGCATCAAAAGGATCAGACCGACGACCATCGAAGCATGGATGTAAGAGGCATGGATTTGCGTCGCGCCGACAAGACGGGGATGCATCAAAATCATATTGCCCCACGCGTAATACAGCAGAAACGCAAGGAACCCGATGATCACGACGATATTGAACAATTCGACGAGATCGCGTGCTTTGGGGGATATGTTGTCCTGCAGGACCTGAAGACCGAAATGCCGGTTTTCCTGCATGCCAATGTCAGCTGCCAGCATGCAAAGCCAGACGAAAATAAGCTGGGCCATTTCAATTGACCAGATAATCGGGGATCCCACCGCCCTGGCAATTGACGCAACGCCCACCAGAACGACAATTGCAACAAGCAGAATCCCGGCACAGGCAAACTCAATTTGCTTGAGCATGTATTCCATTCCATCTTGAAGATTGATGTGCGTTGCCCCGCATGCGGAACAACGCACATTCGCAAGGCACGTTTACCGTTACCGGAAAATCAGCGACCGAGAACTTTATTGACGATGGCCGCCTCGGCTTCGAGATCAAGCTGCTTGTAAACCGGCTTTACAGCTTCCTTGAATGGCGCAAGGTCAACTTCGCTGACCTCAACCCCGCTTGCGGCAACATCTTCAAGCGCCTTTTCGCCAAGCTCGATGGTTAGCTGCGACGCATAACGACCGTCCTCGACCGCAAGATCACGTACAATCTTCTGATTTTCAGGAGAGATTTCATCCCATGCCTCGGCACCAACAACCAGCGCGGTCACGAGCTGGATATGGCCGGTTTTGGTCACATTCTTGATCACTTCGTAAAGTTTGGCATTCCAGATTGCGGTCGGCTGGGCTTCGGCACCGTCAATCGTGCCAAGCTGAAGGGCGGTGTATACTTCGCCCCATGCAATCGGGGTCGGTTCGGCACCCATTGCGCGGATGGTTTCAATCCAGACAGGCGCACCGATTGTCCGCATGCGAACACCGGCAAGATCAGCCGGACTTTTCACCGGTTTCTGTGTCAGGGCGTGGCGCGCCCCCTGATACCAGTTCGATGCAATCATCACGAGGCCAGATTTCTCGCGAAGTTCATCACCCCAGGCGATATATTCATCCGAAAGGGCAAATTTGTCGGCCTGTTCATAGGTATCAAACAGGAACGGTGCCGACATGATCGCCAGCGACGGAACGAAGCTTGAAAGACGGGCGACATCCGTGACCGTACCGATACCGGCACCCGCACGCGCCTGATCGATCATTTCGGTGGTGTCACCCAGCTGGGAATTGTGGAAAACCTCGATAATAACGTCGCCATTGGTGGCTTTTTCGACATCAAGCTTGAACTTCTCAAGCCCCTGCCCCATCGGGTCATTTGGTGCCAGAACCGTTCCGATACGAAGCGTCGTTGCAGCCGTCGCAGGCATTCCCGCAGCAAGCGCCCCGGCAAGTACAGCACAGATTCCGAGTGTTTTCGCAGTAAATTTCATTATGGAAGTCCTCCCGTTGGATTGGCATTTTGCCATTAATTGATATTTTAGTTTGTTTGAAATTTTAGATAGCTCCGGTCAATCTTGTCAATCGATTTTTCAACTTGTAAAAATCATTAAAAATCAAAAGATTAGTTGAAAATTTTCAATTCCAGACGCTGAAACTTGTAATCAACCGGGAAATGATCTTTGACCTATCGGGGACGCAAAATCAGAAATTGGCCACCGTCGAATGTGCGTAAAATCCGATCATATTTACCAATCATATTTAGCAGGCAGGTCCGATCTCGCCCGACGTTCAGGCTTTTTTTGCCACACCCAAATCCCATATGCTTTAATGAAGGAAGCCATTATCTTACAAGATGATGGACCTTCGGGTGATCTGGAAAACCAAAAAGCGGAGACGATTTTGACCTTCTGCGAGAAGTGCGACCAAATACCGGAAATGGCCCCAAGTGAAGGCCGCCTTTACCTTTGGCCTCCTGTTGCACATACAACGGGAAAAATTCTTGCCAATATCAAGAAGTCCGGGCACTCCGCAGAAAAAAGCACATCCGTTGCAACGCTTTATCTTAATTATGTACGTCCGGGTCTGCGCCCGATGATTGATGCGATTTCCGAAAATCTGCTGTCCGAAGAAATCACTGACACCAAGGCGCTGATCATGCCCGGCAATAGGGAACCCCAACTTGACGACATTGCGCGCGTCACGTCGCTTGGTGCCATACGCGCACAGATCGGCGCGGAATGGCTTGGCGATATGCTGCGGGAAAATCGCCTGAATTCCGTTTTCCAACCGATTTTTGCCGTTGGAAACATCACAAAACCCTATGCCCATGAATGCCTGATCCGCGGGACCGATAAAACCGGCAATGTCATCACACCAGATAAACTATTCGGCGCGGCCCAATCAGCCGATCTGCTGTTCCAGCTTGACCGGGCAGCCCGGGCTGCAAATGTCCGTAACGCGCACAAAGCAGGGATTTCGGGAAATCTGTTTATCAACTTCACGCCAAGTTCGATCTACGATCCGGATTCCTGCCTGCGCACAACGATTGATGTGGTGTCGGAATGCGGGTTGGATCGCAACAATGTTGTCTTTGAAGTTATCGAAACTGAAAAAGTCCGCAGTATTGAACATCTTGGTGCGATCCTGAAATCCTATCGCGATTCTGGTTTTCGGGTTGCACTGGACGATGTTGGATCGGGCTATTCGACCCTGAACATGTTGCCGCAACTGCAACCCGACATCATTAAAATCGACCGTGAACTGATCGACCATGTTGATCAGGATAAATACAAACAGGCCATTGTCAGCAAGCTGATCGATCTGGCCAAGCAACTCGACATTGACGTCGTCGCAGAAGGGATAGAACGCCAGGGCGAACTTGATTTCCTGACCAGTCACGGCGTGGATTATGTGCAAGGATATCTGCTTGGCAGACCAAACGCCTTGCCCTTTGCCGGCAACGCATAAAGCCCAATCCCATTATTCCGCAATCTCGCAACGCCATCGCTTGTCTGCGGGCACAAGCACATCGCCGCCCCCGCCGCTACCGGGCGACGCTTCGGAACTTTGCCGGGGTCAGGCCGGTAAAGCTGCTGAACCGCGTGGTCAGATGGGCCTGGCTTGAAAAACCGGTGGCGAGCGCGATATCGGCAACCGACAATGCCGGATCGCGCAGCATCCGTTTGGCGGCCTCAATCCGGCGGCGCAGAACATATTTATGCGGTGCCTCGCCCACCGACTGGCGGAACATGCGCGCAAAGTGATAGGGCGAAAGCCCCGCCTCGGCCGAAATCTGTTCGAGTGACAGCGGCTGATCCAGATTGGCCTCGATAAAATCAAACACCCGACGTCTGATTTGCGGCGACAGGCCACCGCGCACCCGGAATTCCAGATCGCGTTTCGACGAATAGCTGCGCAGCATATGCCCCATCAGCATCTGCCCAGCACTCGACATCGCCATGCGGTCCGCCGGGGCACTCCAGTCCAGCGGCAACATGGCGTGGCGGATTGTCTGCTCGATCAGGGGATCGAGGAAGAATGTCTTTTCAGGAACCTCAACGGCGTTGGGTTCAATATCAAATGCCTCGACCACCGCGCGTTCCCACGCGGAATGCGGGATATAGAGGTGGAACAGTTCGACCTCGCCATTGACCACCCAATCCGATGTCAGATGGGCCGGCATCAGGCAGCAACGCCCCGGCCCGCCACCGGTTAGCGGATCAGGTCCGATCTGGCGTTTAATGCCTGTACCACCATTGACATACAGGCTGATGGTGTGATGGTCAGGGTCGGTATAGCGGGTCATGACATCCGCATTGCGCCGCCAGTGTGCGGCCGAAATGCTGTCGCCAAAATCGCCCGCATTCAGCAGTTCGGCATCACCGATCAGCTGATTGTAGACTTCAAAATTCTGGTATCGGCCATTGGGCACAAACATCGGCACGTCCTGTTTCCAAGGCACAATCATCGCATTGCTGCACCATATTGCAAAGCCCGGCGTGCGAAGGACTGCATTGATTTGCGCAAGATTGTGAAAAACACCGCAAGTTCGTGAAAGCCCGTCCCCCGCAAAACGGTCTATAAACTGGCTTCGGATATGCCCCACATATCATTCTCTCCCTCTCGCCACCGGAGTTTCCGCTTTATCATGACCGCATTGCTTTTTCTGATCGTCACGGCCTGCTGGGGATTTACCTGGTATGCGATCAAGCTTCAGATCGGGCCGATCCCGATTGAAATGTCGATCTTCTATCGCTTTTTGCTGGCTGCTGTCGTGCTGTGCGCTTTCCTGATCCTGTCACGAAAATGGCGGCCGGTTCCGTGGCAGGCCCATCCGTGGATCGTGCTGCTGGGCTGCGGGTTGTTTGGCATCAACTTTATCCTGATGTATTCGGCGACCGGCTATATCGCATCGGGGATTGTTGCGGTGATCTTTACCACATCGACCATTTTCAACGCGCTTGGCAACTGGGCCTTTTATGGGCAGCGACCGGGATTGCGTTTTGTTTTCGGGGCCGCGTTCGGCCTTGGCGGCATTGCGTGCCTGTTTGCCAATCAGATTTATGCCCTGTCGCATAACCCGCATGCCATCACCGGCCTTTTGTTTGCGCTTGGCGGGACGGCGGTGTTTAGCATGGGCAACATGGTTTCGGTCAAACTGAACGCGATGGGTATTCCCAACCGCGATGCGGTCGCGCGTGGCATGGCTTATGGTGCGGTCATGCTTCTGATCTTTGCCCTGCTGCGCGGTCAGACGCCGGTCCTGCCGACCGATCCGGTCTATATTGGCGGGCTTCTGTATCTGGCCATTCCGGGGTCGGTCGTTGCCTTTATTGCCTATCTGGCACTGGTGCACCGGGTCGGTGCGGGGCGTGCGGCTTATGTCACCGTCCTGTTCCCGGTGGTGGCCCTTACGGTTTCGACCTTCCTTGAGGGCTATGTCTGGACGCCGATTGGGGCGACGGGGCTTGTGATGATCTTCCTTGGCAATATCACGATATTTGCCCGCCTGCCCGGCGCAAAAGCCCGAGCCGCCAAAGCCGCCGCCAAGGCATGAACAAAAAACGGTCGCCTGAGATATCACAGGCGACCGTGTGCCAACCTATGCCGGTTTGGCTTTGCGCCCGTGCCAGACTTCGGGGTTGATCATGTGGATCGGATCGCCGTTGGCATAGGCCACAAGCTGATCGAAAATATCGCCAAACTGCATGTCCAGTTCATCCTCGGTCACGAAGCCGACATGCGGGGTCGCCAGCACGTTGGGATGGTTGGCAAACCGGTCATCGGCGTCGATCAGGGGTTCGGTATCGAGCACATCCACCGCCGCCTTCCCCGGATGTCCGGCATCAAGGGCCGCCAGAAGCGCGCCCGGCACCACCAGCCCGGCCCGCGATGTATTGACAAACAGGCTGTCGGGCCGCATCCGCGCCAGATCATCAGCCGTAATCGTGCCGCGCGTTTCCGGCGTCAGACGCATATGCACCGTGACGATATCGGGCGTGGCAAAGAATGCCTCGCGCGATGCGGCGACATCAAGGCCGTCCTCAGTAGCAGCCTTGCGCGATGCCTCGGACGCCCAGACCAGCACATTCATGCCGAACGCCCTGGCATAGCCCGCCACCACGCGCGAAATCTTGCCATATCCAAGGATACCGAGGGTTCGCCCGCGCAATGTCTTGCCGATTCCCATCTGCCATTGGCCTGCTTTGAGCGACGCATTCTGTTCGACGATCTGGCGGGCGGATGCCATGATCAGCGCCCATGTCATTTCCGCCGCCGCATAGGATGGCGCCTTGCCCGCCCCCTGTTTCGAGCACAGCAAAACACCGCGTTTCGTGCAGGCATCGACATCAATATGCGGATAGGCACTGCGCTGACTGATCAGTTTTACGCCTGGCAAATGTGCCAGCAATTCATCGGTGATTTTGGTGCGTTCGCGAAACAGGACGACCGCCTCCGCATCGCCAATTGCGCCCGCCAGATCAGCCGGATCATCATATTTCTGCGTGAGGATGGTCACGTCATGCCCGGCCAGCTTGCTATAGCATGGCAGATGAAAAATGCTGTCGAGATAGTCGTCAAGAATTGCGATCTTCATTCTTAATCCCGCTATATTTTGCGCCATGATTACGGCACTTTAGGCAATACTCGCATCACGGGAATACCGACGCAAGACAGATCACCCTGATCCGGTTTTCTCATCCCGGTCACCTTTGCTTTGTCATCGGGTTTTGCGGTGTACGATCCTGCAAAAACCTTGAAAGCCGCCAACCCGGATTGTGCCGATTGGCCAAAAGGCTGTGTTTCGCCGCGATGATATCGCCATGCCCGACCCCATAGATGTCTTGCAGCATCCAGTCTTCCATCGCCAGCATAGCCTCAACCTCGCGCAGGTTCCGCCGACACGCTTCGCGACGCACGCGCCATTTGACCCACAAACCCGCCATTCTGCCCCACACCCCATCGGACCTGCTGGTCACGTCGGTTTTGGCGGCTACCGTCGGCTCGCATGAAATTTGCGCTGCCATGGCCATCATCCTTTTCAAGTTTTCCCAATTACGGATAGCGAGATGATGAGGATTTCTTATTGATGAGACAAACGAGAAGATTTAATATTATCTATTAGGAAACCTCATAATACTGGTTGATATTCATGTCCTCGCTGCCCGCTGCCCTGCCAAATCTTGACCTTGATCTGGCGCGTACCTTTGTCGCGATTTGTGAAACCGGCAACTTTTCGCGCGCGGCAGAACGGGTCAATCGCAGTGCCTCTGCCATCAGTCTTCAGGTCAAGAAGCTTGAGGAGATTATCGGATGCAGCCTGTTTGAACGCGAAACCCGCCGGGTGCGACTGACCCCGGATGGCGAGGTTTTATTGGGTTTTGCAAGACGTCTTCTACAGCTCAATGATGAGGTCATGTCACGCTTCCGCACCCCGGATTTTGCAGGGAAAGTGCAGCTTGGCGTGCCCAATGATAACGGGATCATCGCCATTCCCGAAATCATGCGCCGTTTTGCCATCAGCCACCCGCATGTCGAGGTCGATGTTTTTCTCGGCCCGACCGCAAGGCTGCGCCAGCGCATTGCCGACGGCACTACCGATATCGCCGTTTTCAGCTATAACCCCGAACTTGATCGGCAACCACCAATCCATAGCGAACCGCTTGTCTGGCTTGGTGCCCGCAACGGAATGGCGATTGAAAAACGCCCGCTTCCGGTCGCACTGGCCGAACCGGGTTGTTATTGGCGGGCGATGGCATTACGGGCGCTTGACGAAGCGGGGATCAATTACCGCGTTGCCTATACCAGCGAATTTTGTCAGGCACAGATTGCCGCAACCGAGGCTGATCTTGCGATCTGTCCGGTCCCGATCAGCGTGATTTCCGACCGCCTGATCCATCTTGATGCCCGCCACGGACTGCCCGAGCTTGGCGAATACCGCATAACCCTGGCCAAGCGCCCCGGTACCGGCCCGGCAGAGAATGCCCTGGCGGAGCATGTCGTGAGCAGTTTTAAAATGGCGGCAGAGCGCGGCATGCGGCTTTTTGCCTGAGCATTTTGATAGCCGGCGTTGATGTCCGAATCTGGCCAGCCAGCACAGCCAGCACGCTTTAATATCCATTCCGTCACCACCACATTTCAGACGGATCATGGATATGAGCACGGATACATGGATTGCCCTTTACCCGGAACAGGAGCGCAACCGCACACTTGCAAGGCGTATTCCGGCAGGCCCGAAAGCACCCCGGCCAGAACCGGAAAAAATCAACCAGAGCAATGACCCATCCCCGCGCATGGATGGGCGGAGCTGGGTGATGCTGATTGTGCTTTCGGTACTTTGGGGCGGGTCGTTTTTCTTTACCGAAATCGCCCTTGTCGATTTGCCACCCTTTACCCTTGTTCTGGGGCGGGTGGCGATTGCGGCGATGATCCTTTGGTGGGTGGTTCTGTTGCGCCATATCGACATCCCGCGTGATCCGAAGATATGGTTAAGCTTCCTTGTCATGGGGGCCCTTAACAACCTGATCCCCTTCAGCCTTATCGTCTGGAGCCAAACCCATATCGCAAGCGGTCTGGCGGCAATCCTGAATGCGACGACACCGCTTTTCACCCTGCTCATTGCCCATCTGGCGACCAAAAATGAAAAACTGACGCGGCGAAAAGTGATTGGTGTGCTGACCGGTTTTGTCGGCGTGATGATCGTGATCGGTTTGCCGGACGGAATTGTTCCCGCGATTGAGTCCAGCATGAGTTCCAACACGGGCACCAGCGTATTCAAGGACGTTTTTTCCCTCGCCCCATTTGCCCCGCTGGCGGTACTGATCGCCGCAATTTCCTACGGCTGTGCCGGGGTGTTTGGCCGCCGGTTCAAAAACACACCGCCGATCCTGACCGCGGCGGGGCAAACCAGTGCATCGAGCCTGATGCTGCTTCCTATTTGTATGATGATTGATACGCCGTGGCATTTGCCGTTTCCCAAAACCGAAACCATCCTTGCCGTGCTGGGCATCGCGGCGTTTAGCACGGCGCTGGCCTACATCCTGTATTTCCAGCTTCTGAAACGTGCGGGGGCCAGCAACCTTCTGCTCGTCACCTTCCTGATCCCGGTCAGCGCGATCCTGCTGGGTGTACTGTTTCTTGGCGAAACGCTGGCCCTGCGCCAGATTGCCGGGATGGCCGTCATCGGATTGGGGCTTGCCGTGATTGACGGGCGGCTGATCGGACGCAAAGGGAACCCGCGAAAGAGTCCGGCTTAGCCAAGCCGCCTATAAAGTTTCCTGAAAAAGTTCTTGATTTGTTCTTTTAACTATGACATAAAATAAAAGTCAACGGGAGAAATGCACCCGGACCGAAACCCGCAAGGCCTTGTGCCTTGCGGGTTTTTGCGTTTGGGAGCGGATGAAAGAGGTGATCGGGATGCAGGGACAGGGACAAAGACACAAAACGGGCGGCGGGGCGATCCGCAGGATATTGATCGGGGGATGGCGGAGCCATTACGGCGGCGTTCTGCCCGAGGATTAAGGGGGCTAACCCAGTCATTTGTCATGACGGGAGAGGTGCGTCTTTTTGGCAAGGGAGCGTTAAATTCGCCGGGAGCGGCGGCAATGGCAGCATGAGCGGCAGCGGGCGATCACCCGCCGACGATGGACAGGTGGGGGCCGTGCGCCCGAAATCCGTCTGCGGGGCAAACTGGCGAAGGCCCGAAATGTGTCCGGGCTTCACCGGTTGCCGGAAGTGTCGCCAAAGCCGGAAGGATGGCAATGGCAGCAGCAAGCCATGGCCCGTCGAAGATGGACAGGGCTGACAAGTGCGAGGACCGTGTGCCCGAAAACCGTTTGTGGGTGAGTTTGGCGCAAGCCCGAGGTTTGTCTGAACGCCGGGGTGGCAGGTTGTTGTCGTGGCCGGAAGGTGAGCGATGTGGGCCGGGAGTCCGATGGTGGTCCGTCGGCGGGGTTGGTGAACGCCTGAGGTTTGCCTGAGCACCGGAGAAGCAGGTTGCCGCCACCGCCCGAAAGTGAGCGACGTAGCCGAGAACCCGATAGCCGTCCGTCGGCGAGGTTGGCAATGGCCCTTGGTCTGTTCGGGCGTCGGTGGTTGCGGCAAGTCGGGTTTTGGGGGCCGGTTTTGGGGTGGCGTGCGCGGCCCTTTCGGGGTCGTTTGCCGATCTGCGGATGGTGACCCTGCCGCCGAATGGGCGCATCGAAAATGATCAGCACGGAGCCAGCCTGTGCGGGCCGTCGAACCGATGATGCCGGAAGCAGGCAATCCCGGCCGGGCGGCTTTCTGGTGCTGTGCGGCACCCTCCTGCCCCCGACCCTCATCACAAGCCAGTTTCAAAACCGTCTTTGCAGATCAGCATAAATACCATCGGCAAAGAGGTAACCAATGAAATTCAAAACAGATGACGATGCACATAGTTTTGACATCTCACCAGAAGGTGCAGGTCTGGAAGGAATATATGATGGCGACAGCACGCAGAAATCATCGCTTGAATTCACCAATACCCTGCCAACAAGCGACGGTAAATTCAGCAAAGTTCCCAAAGGATGGATTGCACAGGACGGCTATATGACAACCAACCCCAAACAACAGGGACTTGGTTACATGATGTCATTTGCCGGTGCGACCATGGCCGCGCAAGGCGATATCGAACATGTGTTTGTGTCTTCTGGCAGTGTGGGGGGCGGCGGACAGGCCGTTATTGCCGCACTGGGTGGTGCAAAATACGACCTTTCTGTCACCATGCAGGACGGCAAGACTGAAATCTTTGGCGGTTATGCGATCCCGGTCGCCAGCATGCTGGAAAAATCCGCACAGGGATGGAAGGCAAAGGGCTGGGTGCTCACGGACGACACGCTTTAATCGACCGATCCCAGATATTTCAGCCCCGGGCAGTTCAAGCTGACCGGGGCGACAACATCCTTACTGGTCGAAATAGCAATCCTGATCGATATCGGCGAGCAATCCGGCCTCTGTCGGGGACCAGTCTAATTGCCGACGCGTGATGGCACTTGCCGCCGGGCAATCGAGTTTGGCGAAATGGGCGAACCAGCCGAAATGATCGGTGGCCTCATCGGGGGTTTTGGATACGGTAGGAATACCCAGCCGTTTGCCAATCACCCCGGCGATCTCGCGAAAGGCGATGCCGGTTTCGGCAACGGCGTGATAGACGCTTCCCGGCATCGCGACCTCTACCGCGCGGACATAGGCGCGTGCGGCGTCAAGGCGATGCACGGCGGGCCAGGCATTGCCGCCATCGCCGATATAGGCCGAAACCCCGGTTTCGCGTGCGATGCCAATCAGGATCGGCACAAAGCCATGATCGCCCCTTCCATGCACCGAGGGCGGCAGGCGCATGAGCGACACGTTAAGCCCCTGCCCGACAAGGTCGGCCACGGCGCGTTCGGTCGCGACACGCGGCATGGCGTTTGGGCCGAAATCGGGCATGTCCTGCTCCGTCACCTGCATCCCACCGGCCAGAAGGCCGAGGCCAGAGGTCACGACAAGCGGCTTTTGCGTGTCGGCAATCGCATCGCCAAGGGCGGCGATGACCTCCTCATCCTCGGCACAGCTTTGGGCGTAGCGTGAAAAGTCGTGATTGAACGCGGTGTGAATGATCCCGTCGGCCACGAGCGCCCCGGCGCGCAGGCTTTGACGATCATCAAGATCACCGCGATGCACCAAAGCCCCGGCCGCCAGAAGCGCACCTGCCGACGCATCGGACCGTGCCAGCCCCAAAACCTCATGCCCGGCCGCGATCAGATTTTCCACCACCGCCGATCCGACAAAGCCACTCGCCCCGGTTACAAAAATACGCAATTCCGTTCTCCACTTCACATTGCACATGATCAATGAGCAAACGATAGGCGATGGCGATTGGACGATCCATGCGCTATGATCCATATTACTTTCGCAATCGTCCAGAAGGAAGTTCCCCACCCCATGGATCCGCTTTCCGATATCCTGTCGCTGCTTAAGCCGCGCAATTACATGTCGGCCGGGTTTGACGCCGCCGGTCCCTGGGCGATCCGTTTTGCCGATCAGGCCAATTCCATCAAATGCGGCACCATCGTTTCCGGGCAATGTTATGTCAGCGTCGAAGACCTTGCGGGTCCGGTGCTGTTGACGGCGGGAAATTCCTTTGTCCTGCCGCGCGGGCGGACCTTCTTTCTGGCAAGCGATCCTGATTGCCCGCCCGTTGATGCGCCGCACATCTTTGTCAAGGCCCAAAGCGGCGGGATTGTTCAGCATAATGGCGGCGGCGAATGCTTTATCGTCAGCAGCCGCTTTGTCCTTTCAGGGCCGCATGCCGACATGCTGCTGGCGGCCCTGCCGCCGATTGTGCGGATTGAAAATGATCAGGATGAAGCCAGCCTGCGCTGGCTGGTCGAACGGATCATGCAGGAATTGAGCAACCCGCAACCGGGCGGTTTTCTGGTGTTGCAACATCTGGCGCATACGGTGCTGGTGCAGGCCCTTCGGCTGCATCTGAGCAATGCGCAGCAAGCCAGCGGCCAAAGTGATAGGACCGAGCAAAACGCACCCGACATCCCCGACTGGTTTGCAGCACTATCGGATAAGCAGATCGCAACCGCGATTGCCTGCATTCATGGGGACCCCGCCCATCCCTGGACGCTTAAGGAACTGGCCCGCCATGCGGGCATGTCACGCTCGGCCTTTGCCGCCCGGTTCCGCGATGTTGTTGCTGTGCCGCCGATGGCCTATCTGACCCGCTGGCGGATGCTGCTTGCGGGGGATCGCCTGACCCATTCCGGATTGCCGGTTTCGGAAATTGCCCTGTCGGTGGGATATGAGTCTGAAAGTGCGTTCAGTACGGCGTTCAAGCGGGTGATGGGGTGTGCGCCGCGGGGGTATTCGAAAGAACTTGCAGGGAATGGCGTAAACCCCAACAGATTGTAGGGTTGCTCGTAAACCTAGAGCTTCACTGGGTTAGTCGTTTGATTGTGTGTAATATCTAATGAAATGTACTTAATGACAGAATGCCTCTAATGGGGTTTGGATAGCGCTAGAAAGAAAATCCCCCGAGAAAGAAATTTTGAGATGTGCAGAATATTTGATGAAAAACTATTCTCGCGTTCACTGCAATCAGCAGCAAAAGGTACGCCATGGACCGCAAAGCAAGGAGTGATCTCTAGCAGCTTAAATGGTTGGATATTTTCTGTAGATTTCCATCAAAAAAAAATCCTTAGGTTCTTTGCCAAGCCTGTAGCTTGGGACCACATGCTTTGGGATATCCTTCAAATAGAGGGAAACCAAAATAAACCAGTTACATTCCACTACTGGGGCACATTTACCTGCAAGACACCGGCGATTTGCGAACTGTGCGTTGATGAGGAAGGGCTCTCAAAAGATGATCTTGCCCAGGCTATCATAAGCTTTGCCGATCAGGGCAAGGATGACCGAGATTGGCAGAAAGGGCTATCGTTTGAGCAAATGCACGATCTAGCATCCTCCGATATGCTCAGACAGGACTATACGATGACACAAGTAATTTCATTGATATCGAACCAACGATACGAAGATGCAAAAACACTTTGCCAACAAGCTGTCAGAGGGGAAATTCCGATAAGGCATGTATTCTCATCGTTCGACAAAAACGAAGTGCCAGATCGTCAAGGCAGACGACCTTCAAGGAGCTTTTTCGAGCTCGCCGAAATATACTTAGAAAAGAATTTGTTATGAGCATATTTGCCTAGAGAGCTTTCGCATCATGCGACGAAAACTGTCCAGGCAAGACCACGAAGGGAATTGTAAAAACCAGCCTTCGGGCTGCTTTTATCATTTCGCATTTGACGGAAGGCGCTTTAACCCGCAACCGTTGTTCAGTTCTCAAACCCACATCGGGGGTTCAAGTCCCTCCTCGGCGACCAATTCCGCATCGTCGCCCCAAATCCCGCCGCCTTGACATTCGAACAAATTTGTTCGAACATAGCTCCATCAGCACATTTGGGGGAGGCTGAATGAATGGCAATGAACTGATGCGCAAGCTCAGGAAATACGCCAAGGTGCATGGGCTGGACCTCGCATTCGAGGCACATCGCGGCAAGGGATCGCACGGTACGCTGTATCTGGGAGATCATCGTACCACGCTCAAAGACCGCAAGAAGGAAATCAGCCCCGGCCTTCTGAACAGTATGCTGAAAGATTTGGGCGTCGATCCCAAGGATATCTGATATCCGGTGATGACGCCCATCCGGAACGGAGCAACAGAAATGCGGTTTATTTATCCCGTGGATTTAAGCGACGATGGCGCGGATGGCTTTCTTGCCGTTGTGCCCGATGTCACCGGCTGCGCAACGGATGGCGCAACAGAGCACGAAGCCTTACGCGAAATCGCCGATGCGCTTGATGAAGCCATTGCAGCAGCCATGATCGCCAAGGAAGACATTCCCCTGCCCTCTGCCGCCAAGGGCCGCCCCACGGTGACGCCGGGTACGCTTATGGCCGCCAAGGCCGCCCTTTACATCACCATG
Organism: Thalassospira xiamenensis M-5 = DSM 17429; assembly: GCF_000300235.2. Taxonomy (NCBI): domain Bacteria; kingdom Pseudomonadati; phylum Pseudomonadota; class Alphaproteobacteria; order Rhodospirillales; family Thalassospiraceae; genus Thalassospira; species Thalassospira xiamenensis. The sequence goes on from NZ_CP004388.1 coordinate 2,525,202, forward strand.
CGCGAAACGGGAACGACCAATACCGCCCTTGCGGCAAAGATGGGGCTGGCCGAAACCGAAATCCGCCGGATGCTTGATCCGCGTCATGCGACGAAGATGGGGCGGCTGGAAGATGCTTTGGCTTTGTTGGGGCGGAGGATTTCGGTCGTGGTGGAGGCGGCTTAGGTGAGGGGTGGTTTGGAGAGAACAAGCAGGAAATAAATCAGCCCTTGTTACTTATAGCTTTTTTCTAGTGGACATTCCTTAATTTCGTCTCGGTTTGAGCATCTGAATTACTTCGTGATTGATAGGAATAATCTCATGGAAACCATCATCAAGATTACGCGCTAGCTTTGTAACTAGACTAGAAAATTTCAACGCAGTATCCATATTCTCCCTAATTTCTTGACCGTTCCTAACGTCTACGTCTCCCGATCTTTTAATGTACTCATCGTCAACTACACCACCGCAGTGCTCATATACATGTCTTCTCAAAAACATTCTTTTTAACAACGTCTGATCGTCGTCAGATATATTTTTTTTAACTTGAATATCAAAACAACTTTGCAGCTCAGAATCAAAATAATCCAAATTATGGAATTTTATTCGCTCTGCAGTTTTTCGGCGACTTTCGGTCATTGGAACCAAGCGAACCAGAAGTTTGACATAATCTGCACCACCAGAGTCCAAAACAGATACAATCAGTTTTATCGCTTCAGTCGGATTTATATTACCTGTACCAATCCGCTTCTTAAGATCATCTAATTGAATTTCAATTTGGTCTAAATTGTTCCTGTATCCACAGGAAGAACAAAAGCCATAGCGTCCCAGCACATCATTACGTGTGCCACATTTCTTACACTTAAAGTTGGTCTGTTGCGATTCATCAGCTTTATAAAAGGCAGGCGGCTCTTTACCATCCTGAACTGCGGAAACAACCTCATCCATATCAATAATATGCTCGCCATCATCAGGATAACCTAATGCTTCATGGAAGCGTTGAGTAAGGTTTTTCAGAAATGCTCTGTGTCCTTGAGTTAAGAAATAATGTGGCGCAGCTCGAACACCACAATAAGGACAGACTGTATGCCAAATCGCTGAAAAGCTATTGGTTCTCCAATATTTTTCACAGTTAGGGCATTCATGCCCAAACATGCCAGTACGATCTGAAGCCAAAAGCGCCTGTATAAAAACAGGTTCTGGCTCTGGTTTTTCTGCCTCTGAGTTTGCTACCCATCCTCCTAAACGTGTAATGCGAACTGGTTCTCCATCAGAGTTAACTGCAACACCAATCAACGAGGCAGGGTTAGCATTACTTATTCTCATTCCTATGCTCACAGAACGATTACCTGCTTCATCAGTTTTGACATTGATAGAGAATTTGCCACCACAGTGCCCAATCTCAGAAAACTCTTGATGCATATTTCCACCTATGACCTATAGTTCGCCAAATCTAAAGAATGCGTCCTATCTGTGATACGCTGCACGCATTGGACCAGCGCGCAAAAAAACGCTGGCGATGCATGCCAACGCCGTCTTAGACGTTGTGAAGGATCGTCGGCTGTAACCATGGCAGCAGAGGCTGCTCAGAAGCCGACGTAGACCCAGCATTAGGGCCGATGGAACTGGCCACACTAAGAATATCCTTACAGTGCATTAAAAATTCCACGGATCAATTATGCACGGCTCATTGCCATTAGGACCAGATTTGCCAATTGACACTCTGATATTGTCTGAACAGACGCAATTTCCGTGCATATCCACACTCTCCCCCCAAGTATCTCGCTTCCCCGACAAATCTAGAAAACGCATTGTACCTGTGCCAAATCCAGAAATGAGCGTTGTCAGATAGACCCCATCATTATTAATGGCCACACCGTACTTGAATTTTTGATGACCTTGGAATTGATAGCCTGGCTCAATGGATACAGGACTTGCCAGTTTAATCGCCCAGTCTCTTCCAATATCTAGAAGAGTCTGACTCCGTCCAGATATAAGCTCGATCTGCTTATCTTGGTCATTTGTTTGAAAAGCAGCATATCCATCAATATCATTGAATTTTGCTCTTATGCCAAGGGTCTTACCTGTCTGACCAAAAGCAGATATCACTAGATTCCCCATAGGAATCTCAGACATATCCGTCGCTTTCATACTTTCTATTCCAAGCATAACCCTCTCCTATCAATAGTTATAAACTAACTAGCAGTTAGCTCTGCCAACACAACAGCGCCCACGAAACATCAGTACACCACCCCAATTTACATTAGACACTTATAGTCCCATTAGAAGAAAGCGCTTGCCAGCCCTCCTGAAGGGTAGGATTACCCTCGAGTAAATAGACCGACAAATGTTAGCGACCGACTTTGCAAGCACCATTTGCCGCCTTGAAAAACAAGGCGTTTCAGGGCTTCAAAATTTCTGAATATTTTCTGGAGACTGACATGGAACGTCTGGAAGTGATTGCGTCTAAATGGAAATCTCTGATCCATTTCTGGACTATATTTTCCAATTTTAGACAAAGAATCTCCAGTTAATCCTTTGACTTAACAGGTTTTTTAATTGGTAGCCGAGGAGGGAATTGTAAAAACCAGCCTTTGGGCTGCTTTTTATCCTTGGGCTTTGCCCGGCGGACCGTTGCGCGTTTCGCGCAACGTCTCTCGAAAGCTGCGTGCCTCGCTTTCTCGTGAACCAGGGGGTTAAAGCCCTCTCCGAGGGTGCCAATTAAAAACCCCCTCAGGCGGAGCCATGAGGGGTTTTTTAATTGGTAGCCGAGGAGGGACTTGAACCCCCGACACGCGGATTATGATTCCGCTGCTCTAACCAGCTGAGCTACTCGGCCACCGGGTATGTATAGGATACATATTCTGTGGGTTCCGTAAGCGCCGGAACGGGGCGGTTTTTACGTCAGGGAACCGCCCCCGTCAAGCGCCTTTTTGGTGTTTTGCGGAAAAAAGATATCCGCAAAACCGGCAGGTGAGCAAATGCCCCGCCTGCCCGCCTTATTGATGATTGAGCCGCCGATCAGGCCGCCGTCGGTGCATGTGCTGCCAGAAGTTCCTGACGGGTGATCCAGCCGCCGCCCATTACCCGGTCGCCAGAATAGAAAACGCCCGCCTGCCCCGGTGCGATGCCAAACTGCGGGTCGTGCAGTTCGATGCGGGCCTCGCCCACCCCTTCGGGGTAGATGGTCGCCGGGGCCGGTGCCATGGCGGAGCGCAATTTGACTTCGACCTCGACCCCGTTCGGGTCAATCGCGTCACCATCAAGCCAGTTCAGTTCCTTGACATAGACCATCTGGATCGCAAGGGCCGATTTCGGGCCGACCACGACCTGCCGGGTTTCGGGCAGGAGTTTGACGACATAAAGCGGCTCGGCCGTGCCACCGATGTTAAGACCGCGCCGCTGGCCGATGGTGTAATGGATCAGGCCGCGATGATCGCCCAGCACATTGCCATCCAGATCAACGATCTGGCCCGGTTCACCGGCTTCGGGGCGGAGCTTTTCGACCAGACGGGCATATTTGCCATCCGGGACAAAGCAGATATCCTGACTGTCGGGCTTATCGGCGACTTCAAGGCCGAATTTGGCGGCAAGCGCGCGGGTTTCGGCCTTGCTCATCAGATGGCCCAGCGGGAAGCGCAGGAAATCGAGCTGTTCCTGTGTGGTGGTGAACAGGAAATAGCTTTGATCGCGATTGGGATCGGCCGCACGGTGCAGTTCGGCATGGCCGTTGGCACCCAATTTGCGCTGCACGTAATGGCCCGTCGCCATGCAATCCGCACCAAGGTCATGTGCGGTTTCGAGCAGATCGCGGAATTTGACCGTCTGATTGCATTTCACGCACGGGATCGGGGTTTCGCCGCGCATATAGCTGTCGGCAAAATCGTCGATCACTTCTTCGCGGAAGCGTGATTCGTAATCGAGCACGTAATAGGGAATGTCGATATCCTCGGCCACCTTGCGCGCATCATAGATATCGCGCCCGGCACAGCAGGATTTGGCGCGTGACGGTGCATTGGCCCCCATATCGTAAAGCTGAAGGGTAATGCCGACCACGTCATAGCCTTCGGATTTCAGAAGGGCCGCAACGGCGGAGCTATCGACCCCGCCCGACATGGCAACAACCACGCGGGTATCTTTCGGGGCTTTGTCAAAGCCAAGAGAGTTCATTTTTCCCACCCATCCGCGGGTCAAGGCCGCGGCGACAAGAAGTTGATGTAAAATAGCGGCAGACCGAGACCGGTATCGGCGTCCGGTCCATGATCCCTGCCCCGCGTCATTCCCGCGAAGGCGGGAATCCAGCCCTATCCGTTATGCCGCGACGTGCGGCGATATGGATTCCGGGTCTGCGCTTCGCTTCGCCCGGAATGACGGGAAGAGCAAAGCGGGAAGAGATCAACAAACCGGGCGGTTTTAACCGGCCCAGAAAGCATGTTCGCACTCATATAAGGCATCTGCGCCTATTTTGCCAGATCAAGCCCCATCTGCCAGAAATCGGCTTCAAGGCGGCTTGCCCTGGCAAAGATTTCCGTTAGCCCCTTGATCCGGGAATCCCCCCCGCGGGTTTGCGCGGTATGTTCCAGAAGATCGATTTCGGCCTTTGCCACGTCCTGGAATTCGGTCGATGCATACATCTCGATCCAGGGGCGGTACGGATTTCCATCCAGCCTTGTATCAGAACTTGCCATCAGGCGGTTTGCGATTTCGGCATAGCCAACCATACAGGGCATCAGGGCGACCTGAAGATCAACCACATCGCCCCGCCCCCCGCAATCGAGCACATAACGGGTATAGGTGATGCAGGCGCGGGCTTCGGGTTCGGCCACGATATCGGCCTCCGTCAGGCCCCAGCCTTTGCAGAAGTCGAGATGCAGGCTCATTTCCATATCAAGGATCGCATGGACCGTGCCGGAAAACTGGCGCATGGCACGCAGATCATCGGCCTTGTAGGTTGCCAGCGCATAGGCACGGGCAAACTGGATCAGGAACAGGTAATCCTGAATGAGGTAGTGCCTGAACGCGGCTTCGGGCAGGGTTCCGTTGCCAAGCTGTTTGACGAAGTCGTGGCAGACATAGCTTTGCCATGCATCGGGGGCATTGGCGCGAAGACGGCCAAACAGGCTTTGGGCCGGGATGATATCGGTGAAGGTGTCGGTCATGGTTGTCAAAGCCCCTGCCCGTGATGATGTCGAATACGGATAAAACAAAGCCAGCCTGCGGAAGGGTCCGGGCTGGCTTGTATCGATGCGGGTTCTACCGGTTTTGCGGGTGCCTAAGAAGGCGGGCATCCCGCACGGCAGAAATCCTAATCGTCGCGTTCATCGATCCATGCCATCTGGATGGCTTCGAGGATCTTCTCGTTTGATTTCGCGGGATCGTCGTCGAAGCCGTCAAGTTCACAGATCCATTTATGCAGATCGGTGTAACGCAGATTGACGTTATCCTTGTCGGGATGGGCTTCTTCAAGCTCGATCGCGATATCCTGAATATCTGTCCAGCGCATGGGTGTCCCCCTTTTGGCTTGGGCGGATTAACGGGGCGGAAATCTTGGTGTTACTTGTCGACCATCATGTTGCGCGTGGCAGACGGCAGCATGACGCGAAGGCCGTCGAGCTCGTCGCTCATGATGATCTGGCAGCCAAGGCGCGAGGTCTCGGTCAGGCCGAATGCGAGGTCAAGCATGTCTTCCTCGTCTTCGCTTGGCTCGTCGAGCCTGTCAAACCAGCTATCGTCAACAACGACATGGCAGGTCGAGCAAGCGAGTGATCCTTCGCAGGCACCTTCAAGGTCGATGCCATTCTTGTGGGCAGCTTCCAGAACGGACAGACCGTCGGCAACGTCAAATTCCTTTTCGGTGCCATCGGGTTCAACAAAAACGATCTTAGGCATCTGTGCCTTTCTCCTCGGTAATACTTTTTCGTTCGATCTCTGGTCCGACCTGACCTTGGCGGTTGCACGGGACAATCGCCGCAGTTGGCCGGTTTGTCAATTATGTCTGGCCCCTAATTCACCTGATCGACATTGCGACCGGCAAGGGCCTGACGGATACGGGCGTCCATACGGGCCTCGGCAAAGGGACGCGATGCGTCTTCCAGGGCCTCGGCCTGTTCGTTGATAAGGTCGCGATCCTCGCCCGACATGGCGGCTTCGAGTTTGGCAATCGCGCCTGCGATATTGTCTTCGTCCTCCGGCGTCAGAAGGGCACGGTCGGCATTGATTGCGGCCTGAACGGCCAGAACATTGCGGCGTGCCTCGACCCGTGCCTCGGTCAGGAGGCGCATTTCCATATCCTCGCGGGCATGAACCATGCTTTCGCGCAGCATGTTGGCCATTTCAAGCTCGTTAATGCCATAGGTCGGCTTGACGGCGACTTCCTGTTCGGTGCCGGTGGTTTCCTCGCGTGCCGATACGGTCAGAAGGCCGTCGGCATCGACATTGAACGTCACCTTGATGCGCGCAGCGCCAGCCGCCATTGACGGAATGCCGGTCAGGGCGAAGCGCGCAAGCGAGCGGCACTGATCGACCATTTCGCGTTCACCCTGCACCACATGGATCATCATGGCCGACTGACCATCCTGATAGGTGGTGAATTCCTGTGCCTTGGCGACCGGGATCGGGGTGTTGCGGTCAATGACCTTTTCGACAATCCCGCCCATGGTTTCAAGACCCAGCGACAGCGGCGTGACATCCAGCAGAAGGTTGTCAGAGCCGCCTGTCAAAGCCTCTGCCTGAAGGGCGGCACCTAGGGCGACGACTTCGTCCGGGTCGATATCGGAAAGCGGTTCCTGTTCGAACAGATCAGCAACCGCCTTACGCACGGCAGGCACACGGGTGGAGCCGCCAACCAGCACCACGCCCTTGACGTCATCGGCCAGAATATCGGCGTCATCAAGAACCTGTTCGGTGATCGCAATCGTGCGCGATACCAGTTTGGCAATCATCGCATCAAACGCGGCACGGGTGACGGTGTGGGTGGTTTCCGCGCCGCCAAGCGAGACGGTAACACTGGTTTCATCGGCATCGGTGAGCGCCTCTTTGACCTTGCGCGCGGTTTTAAGCAGGCGTTTGGCATCCGACGCATCCAGATCATCGGTGGTGCCGCCGTCCTTGCGTTCCGCCAGAAGATGTTCGGCAATGGCGTGATCGAAATCATCACCGCCAAGTGCGGCATCGCCGCCGGTTGCCTTCACCTGGAAGACGCCCTTTTGCATTTTAAGCAAGGAAATATCGAACGTGCCGCCGCCAAGGTCGTACACGGCATAAAGCCCCTCGGCCCCGTTATCGAGGCCATAGGCAAGGGCGGCCGCGGTTGGCTCGTTCACCAGACGCAGGACTTCGATCCCGGCCAGACGGGCGGCGTCCTTGGTTGCGGTACGCGCACCATCATCGAAATAGGCCGGAACGGTGATGACGGCCTTTTCGACCGGCTTGCCAAGGCTTTCCTCGGCCCGTGCACGCAATGCACGCAGGATATCGGCGGAAACTTCGACCGGGGTCAGGACGCGGTCGCCGACATTAAGGCGCACCATCATCGGTTCGCCCGATGGGGTGGCGTCCTCGGCCGGGACTTCGACATGATAGGGCAGCGTGCCGGCAATCGATTTGACATCGGCAATGCCGCGCCCCATCAGGCGTTTGACCGACGATACGACGCGGTCGGCATTATCGTTGATCTGATCACGGGCCGCCTCGCCCACCACCGGATCGGCATCCGCGCCATAATAGACGACGGAGGGCACGATGGCATTGCCGCCGGATGTATCGCGAAGCACCTCGGGTTTTTCATCGTTCGAGATCGCGACGACGGAGTTCGTCGTACCCAGATCGATACCAACCGCAAGCTGGCGTTCATCTTCGTGGGGCAGCGGCGTCTGGCCCGGTTCGTGAATCTTTAGCAAAGCCATGAATTCTATCCGTTCTTTTTAAATGATCAGGCGGCGGCAAGACGCGATTTCTTCGCGCGCGCTTCCTCGGTCATTTTCATCAGGTATCTGAGCCGGGTTGTCAGTTTTCTGGCCCGGTCATATGCGTTCTGGTCAAGTGCCTCGGCAACGTCCTGCTCACACGCACGGGCGGCCTTTCGGGTATCCTTGATCATGGCGTCGACCGTATTGCGATCATCGGCATCATGCAGGGCTTCGCGCATTTCCATGGCTTCCATCAGAAGGGCGGGATCGTTGACCGTATGCCCCTCGCCGCCTTCGGGTTCGTGACCGGCCAGACGCAGAAGATATTCGGCCCGCGCGACCGGGTTTTTAAGGGTTTCGAACGCGCCATTCAGGGTTGCCGCCTGCTGTGACGACAGGGCCTGTTCACGGGCGGATTTCGATGCGAAGCGGTCGGGATGGAGCAGTTGCTGCTGCTTAAGGTAGGTTGCCTCTATCGCATCGACATCGATGATGAAGGTGCGTTCCAGGCCAAAGCGCGTGAAATGGTCAAGCTGGCCGGGGGGCTGGATGGCATTGCAGGTATCGCAAAACAGGGCTGATGCCTCGACCGGGCCCTTGCAGGACCAGCAGACTTTATGCTGCGGCTGTTCTGCGGTGCGCGTTTCTGAGGTACCGGTATTGCTCACGCTATGCACTTTCAAGATTTAAAAACAAATGACAGAACGACAAAACAGCGACGACCGGGACTGCTTTCAGTCGATGGCCCCGGTGATCGGAACGTCCATCAGAACATCCATCACCGGGGCCATGACCGATCAAGAAGCAGGGAAAACCCGGCAGACCGTCAGACGTGGAAGGATTCCCCGCAGCCGCAACGCCCCTTTTCATTGGGGTTACGGAAGACGAAACCTTCTTCCAGACTGGTGACCTCGTAATCCATCTCGGTGCCGAGCACGAACATGATGGCTTTTGGGTCAATCAGAAGCTTAACGCCGTCCTCAAGCTCGACGACTTCTTCGAAGCCCGATGCATCATCTGCATATTCAAGCGTGTAGGACAGACCCGAGCACCCTTTGCTGCGCACGCCAAGGCGGATGCCTTCGGACGGTTTTCCGCGGCTATCAAGCAACGCCTTGATATGAACAAGCGCCTCAGGGGTGACACTGATCGGGGACGGTAATGCCATAGTCTTCTCCTGAATTCCCGAAAACGAAGGGGGGGTAGAAGCTGCTTATTCAGCAGCTTCGACTTCGCCCTGACCGTTTTTGGTCTTGTAGTCGGCAATCGCTGCCTTGATGGCATCTTCTGCCAGGATCGAGCAGTGAATTTTCACCGGCGGCAGAGCCAGTTCTTCGGCGATCTGCGAGTTCTTGATCGAACCGGCTTCGTCAAGCGACTTGCCCTTGACCCATTCGGTGATCAGCGAGCTTGACGCGATGGCCGAACCGCAACCGAACGTCTTGAACTTTGCATCTTCGATGATCCCGTCGGCGGTCACCTTGATCTGCAATTTCATGACGTCGCCACAGGCCGGGGCACCGACCAGACCGGTACCGACAGACGTTTCGTTCTTGTCCATCGAACCGACATTGCGCGGGTTTTCGTAATGGTCGATCAGCTTTTCACTATAAGCCATGGTAAAAGTCCTCCTAAAAGTCCTGTTTCTCTCTCACGAGAAGGAATAGTTCGTTACGCTTAGTGTTCGGCCCATTCGATCGATTTGATGTCGATGCCTTCCTGGGCCATTTCCCAAAGCGGGCTCATTTCGCGAAGGCGTTCGACAGCGACACAGATCGAATCAATCGCCTGATCGAGCTCTTCACGGGTCGTATAACGGCCAATACCGATGCGAAGCGAGGTATGGGCGAGTTCTTCGTCAACACCGAGCGCACGCAGAACATAAGACGGTTCCAGCGATGCCGAGGTGCAGGCCGAACCGGACGAAACCGCAATGTTCTTGATGTCCATCAGAAGGCTTTCGCCTTCGACATAGGCAAAGGAAACATTGAGGTTGCCGGCAACGCGCTGTTGCTCGTCGCCATTGACATAGATATCGGCCAGGCGATCCCGGAAACGTTTCATGGTGTAGTCCCGCAGCTCCATGATGCGGGCATTTTCTTCGGCCATTTCGTTCATGGCGATGTCGCATGCCTTGCCCAGACCGACGATCAGCGGGGTCGGCAGCGTACCGGAACGCATGCCGCGTTCCTGACCACCACCGGTGATCTGTGCGATGACGCGAACGCGCGGACGACGGCGGACATACAGCGCACCAATGCCTTTCGGGCCATAAATCTTGTGGCCGGAAATCGACATCAAGTCGATTTTCATGTCATCGACATCAAGCGGAATCTTGCCAACCGCCTGTGCGCAGTCGGTGTGGAAGAACACGCCACGTTCGCGGCAGATTTCGCCGATTTCTTTCAGCGGCTGGATCACGCCGATTTCGTTGTTGACCGCCATGACCGACACAATTGCGGTTTCATCGGTGATCGCGGCTTTCAGCTGTTCAAGGTCGATCAGGCCGTTATCCTTGACGCCAAGATAGGTTACTTTGAAACCTTCCTGTTCAAGGTGACGGGCACTGTCGAGCACGCATTTATGTTCGGTCACGACCGTGATCAGGTGCGGCTTTTTCTTGCCGTAGAACTTCATCACGCCCTTGAGCGCAAGGTTGTTCGATTCCGTCGCACCCGAGGTGAAAATGATCTCTTTGGACGAGGCGCCAATGATCTTGGCGACCTGGTCGCGGGCGACCTCGACCGCGTCTTCCGCTTCCCAGCCAAAGCTGTGGTTACGCGAATGCGGGTTACCGAACTTCTCGGTGAAGTAGGGCAGCATGGCATCCACCACACGCGGATCGGTCGGCGTCGTTGCCTGGTAATCCAGATAGATCGGCTTTGCTTTAAGCTCGTTCATAATTAAGGCTTCCTCACTCACTCTTTTTCAGGCCGCGTGGCGCGCACTTTTCTTACGCACTGCATTGCCCCGCATCCGGCTCCAAACGCGGATAAATGTATCAATCTCGTCATCGGTGGTTTCCAGTCCCAGACTGACCCGTATGGCCGATCCGGCATCCGTAACCCCCATTTCCTTCAATACGTGGCTTTCACGTACCTTGCCTGATGAACAGGCTGATCCCGAACTGATCGCAACCCCTGCAAGATCAAGCGCCATCACCTGGGTTTCCCCCGGCATGCCCGGCAGGATCAGGCAGCTGGTATTGACCAGTCGATCCGTTCCTTTTCCGGCAATCAGAAGTTCGGGGGCTTCTGATGCCAAAACCGTTTCCAGACGGTCGCGCAACGCACGGACATCGTCCATTTTCGCCCGGCTGGCGTCGGCGCGTTCGGCCGCAGCACCAAAGCCTGCGATACCGATCACGTTTTCCGTGCCGCCACGGCGGTATTTTTCCTGACCGCCACCGCGGATCTGCGGCACCAGCATCACGCCGGGCGCAATCGCCAAGGCACCAATCCCTTTGGGGCCGCCGATCTTGTGGGCCGAAATCGACACCATATCGACCAGAAGCTGGCCCATATCGACCGGCAGACGACCCAAGGCCTGAACCGCGTCACAATGGACCTTTGCGCCATATTCACGGGCCAGAAGGCCGACTTTGGCGACCGGCTGAATAACGCCGGTTTCATTGTTGGCCAGCATCACCGAAACCAGAACCTTCTGCCCGGCATCGGATGCCGCACGCAGCATGGTTTCAAGGGCGGCCAGATCAATGACGCCATCGGCATCAACCGGGATGCGTTTCGCATCCGACCGGGCTTCGATCACCGAAGGATGTTCGACCGCACTGGTAAATACGGTGACATCTTCCAAACCGTTCAGGGCCAGATTGTTGGCCTCGGTACCGCCGCTTGTGAAAATCACACGTTCGGCATCGCCACCGATCAGATCGGCAATTTTACGACGGGCGTGATCGACAATCTTGCGGGCTGCACGACCGGATGCATGAACAGATGACGGGTTGCCCGCGATTTCCATCGCCACAAGCATCGCCTGCCGTGCTTCGTGGCACAGTGGCGCGCTGGCGTTGTAATCAAGGTAAACCGGGTTGGTCATCTGTTTATAATCATCCTTATTCGCATTTTCTGATCTGCCCTCGATATAGAGGACAAGTTACTGGGCCGCAACCTGGCTCGGCTCTTTGATTTTCGTGGTTCTGGGCTCGAACATGCGTGCCCCGCCCGGAACACGACAATCCACAACATCAGCCAGACTGACAGAGGCCAGATAAAGATAAATCTGGTTGCCGAGTTCTTCCCACAATTCATGGGTCAGACAGCGGCCCTGATTGGCCTTGCAGCCCTTTGGCGAGCCCGATTTGCAGCGGGTTGCGCGGATCGGTTCGTCAACAGCCAGAATAACATCGGCAACGCGGGTTTCCTCGGCCGTGCGGGCCAGAAGATAACCACCACCCGGCCCCCGGACAGATCGGACAAGTCCGCCTTTGCGCAATTTGCCAAAAAGCTGTTCCAGATAGGACAGGGATATTTCCTGACGGTCCGCAATATCGGCAAGCGCGACCGGCCGGTCCCTGCTGCTATCAGCGAGATCGACCATCGCCATGACGGCATAGCGGCCTTTTGTACTCAGCTTCACGGTGCGTCCTCCTACCTGTCGATCAAGGCCCGAACTGTCGGGAAATGATCACAAGCTCTGTATTTCCTTTATGGGCGATCAACATGTCTATTTGATGCCCGACCTGTATCCGCCCGATTGGGACGGTTACAAATATTACTCTGATGCCGCGACAATCCGCGGCTTTGCCGGTGTATCGGCACCCGCGGCTGTACCTGCCCTGTCGGCTTCGAGGGCGGCAACCTGACTGCGCAACGTCTGGACTTCGCGGCCCAGTTCTTCAAGCGCGCGCGCAACCGGATCGGGCAGATCGCCCAGCGGCGTACCATAGGCACAGAAACGGTCGTCCTTTTCCCGACGGACGATCTTGGCCGGAATACCGACCACGGTTGCGCCTTCGGGGACTTCGGACAGCACGACGGCGTTGCCGCCAACTCGTGCATTTTTGCGAACAATGAACGGACCAAGGATCTGCGCGCCAGAACCGACAATCACGCCATCTTCAAGCGTCGGGTGACGTTTCAGGCCACGCTGGCCATCGCTATTGACGCTGGGCGATGTCCCACCAAGGGTAACCCCCTGATAGAGCGTAACGTCATCGCCGATTTCGGCGGTTTCGCCAATCACCACACCCATGCCATGATCAATAAAGAAGCGTTTGCCGATGGTCGCGCCGGGGTGAATTTCAATCCCGGTCAGCCAGCGCAAAATCTGTGACAGGAAGCGTGCGGTTATACGAAAACCGCGCTTCCACAGCCAGTTTGTGCCGCGATATCCCATGATGGCATGGAACGCCGGATAACAGAGCGCGATCTCCCAGCGGGAGCGTGCCGCTGGATCGCGGGCGATCATCGCGTCTATTTCCTGACGAATTAGCTTGAACATCGGGCTGTCCACTGTGTAATTAGTAGCTTCGATTCCCGGCAGCCGACATCGTTGCCCGCAGCGCGAACCGCGCAAAACGGACAGCAATGATGCCATCGGATTAGCCGGAATATAGGATAACCGAGTAACCTGGTCAAGTATTTGCCCAAAGCAATTTATGCACAAGAACGAAAAAACCTACAAAAATACTCGGATATATTCTTTACTCACCCCATTCCATTCGTGGACAGGAGCAGTCTGATCCATGCCTGAGGTCATTTTTAACGGCCCTGAAGGCCGCCTTGAAGGTCGCTATCACCACAATGGCGCAGACGATTCGCCCATTGCGCTTATTCTTCATCCGCACCCCCAGCAGGGCGGCACCATGAACAACAAGCTGTGCTTTAACATGTTCAACATGTTCAAGGATCGCGGCTATTCGGTCATGCGTTTCAATTTCCGCGGTGTCGGACGCTCGCAGGGCGTTTATGATCAGGGAATTGGTGAATTGTCGGATGCGGCATCCGCCCTTGACTGGATGCAGACCTATAACGCCAATGCGCGCGCAACCTGGGTTGCGGGCTATTCATTCGGTTCGTGGATCGGCATGCAGCTTTTGATGCGCCGCCCGGAAATTGACGGTTTCATTTCGGTTGCAGCCCCGGCCAGCGACTATGATTTCACCTTCCTGGCCCCCTGCCCGTCATCGGGCATCATGATCCACGGGTCGCACGACACCAACATCCCGCTGGCGTCTGTCAACAAGCTTGCCGACAAGCTGAATGCCCAGAAAGGCATCGAAGTTGATATGTGCGTCATCGAAGGTGCCGATCATTACTTTGCCAAGCAGCAGGACGACGTGATCAAGCATACGGCTGCTTATCTGGACAAGCGCAGCGCGTAAGCACTGCCAGCCGGACAAAAAGACCAAAGGCCGCCTGATCAGGCGGCCTCAGACTGCTGACAAAGTCCTCGCCATTGGCGGGGATTTTTGATTCAATGGGGAATGCTTAAGAAACCCAGCCCACATCAAACCGAACTTGAGATGGTGACACTCGACAGTTTGGTCCCCAGCGATCATTTGCTTCGTAAGATCGATGCCGTGATCGATTTCAGTTTTATCCATGCGCGCGTGGCCGATTTGTACTGCGCGAACAATGGCCGTCCCGCCCTTGATCCGGTGATGATGTTTAAGGCGCTGTTCATTGGCTATCTGTTTGGCGTGCGCTCGGAGCGCCAGCTTGTGCGCGAGATTGAGGTCAATGTCGCCTATCGCTGGTTTTTGCAACTCAAGCTGACCGACAAGGTCTTTGATGCCTCGACCCTGTCGCAGAACCGGCGGCGTCGATATCATGATGCCAGTGTTGCGCAGGATATTTTTGACGAGATCGTCGAGCAGGCGATCAGGCACGGGCTGGTGGATGGTAAGGTTCTCTATACCGACAGCACGCATTTGAAGGCCGATGCCAACAAGAACAAATGGGACCGCGAAGTGGTTGCCAAATCGCGCGCGGCCTATTGGGATGATCTGGATCTGGCGATTGAGGAAGACCGGGCGGCTCATGCGAAAAAGCCGCTCAAAGCCAAGGAACGCCAGCCGGTTGAGAAAGAAACCAAGATCAGCCGAACCGATCCCGACAGCGGATATATGGTGCGCGACGGCAAGCCCAAGGGCTTTTTCTATCTCGATCACCGCACGGTCGATGGCAAGCTTGGGATCATTACCGACAGTTACGCCACCCCGGCCAATCTGCATGACAGCATTCCCTATCTCGACCGTCTTGACCGACAAAGGCAGCGTTTTGACCTTGATGTTATCGCCGTCGGACTGGATGCGGGCTATGCGACCGCCGCGATTGCCAAAGGCCTTGAAGATCGTGACATCCTTGGCGTGACGGGCTATCGCCGCCCGAACCTTCGGGAAGGCTACATCCCCAAACGCAAATACGTTTATGACCCTGAACGTGATGCTTATCGCTGCCCCGAAGGTCAGCTTCTGTCTTATGCGACAACCGACCGAAATGGATACCGCCATTATCACAGCGACCCGGAAAAATGCCGCACCTGTCCTGTGCTGGCTTCCTGTACCGCCAATGCCCACCACCGAAAAACTGTCACGCGCCATGTCTGGCAAGACGCCAGAGACCGGGCTGACGCCTATCGTCTGACAGAGTGGGGTAAGCGGGTTTACAAGCGCCGAAAAGAGACGGTCGAACGCTCTTTTGCAGATGCCAAACAGCTTCACGGTCATCGATATGCAAGGTTCCGGGGACTGATCAATGTCAAATGCCAATGTCTGCTGGCCGCCGCCGCCCAAAACATCAAGAAAATAGCCCTGGCTTTGGGCCCCAAGGGGCCAATCGCTGAGGGATAATCCCCTCGGCACACTCAAGCCAGCTTTCAAACACCTCTAAAAGAAAAACCCCGCCAAAATATGACGGGGTTTGTCAGCGGTCTGAGGCCGCCTGATCAGGCGGCCTTTTTGCTGTGATAGAGCTTTCCGCCCCGGCATGGTTCGGGAACGCCGGTTGTGCCAGGAAAACTGAGCGGCAGATCGCAAAGATGACGGACCGCAAGATAGCCAAAGCATTCGGCCTCGACCGCATCGCCGTCCCAGTCCAGATCGTCAACGGATCGTACTGGTACACCCAGCCGATCATTCAAATGTGCCATCAAATAATCATTGTGACGCCCGCCGCCACAGACAAACCATTGCAGGGGAGCCGCAGGCAGGTGATTTACCCCGGCAACAACCGCCGCCACGGTGCATTGCGCCAGTGTTGCCGCCCCGTCGGCAACGCCCAGCTTTGCCTCTGCCACCAGCCCATCAATGCGGAGTGCCATATCTTCGCGATCAAGCGATTTGGGGGGGATGCGGTCGAAATACGGGTCTTCAAGGAATTTGACCTCGATCATCGGGTCCGGCAGGCCGGATGCGGCGGTTGCACCATTCAGATCGACCGGATTGCCGGTATGGCGCAACATCCAGTCATCGATACGTGCATTGCCCGGCCCGCAATCAAAAGCCAGCAATTCGTCATCGGCACCGATCCATGTGACATTGGAAACGCCGCCGATATTAAGAACAGCCACCGGCATATCAACACCGGCACTTTTCATCAGGGCGGCATGATAAACCGGGGCCAAGGGCGCGCCTTCGCCCCCGGCGGCAACATCGGCCAGTCGGAAATCGGCAACAACCGGAATGCCGGTCTTTTCGGCCAGCATATCGGGCGTTCCGATCTGGCGCGTGATCCCCGATGCCGGTTCATGAAACACGGTCTGGCCGTGAAAACCGATCACACCAATTTCGGATGGGGAAATCGCCGCACGATCCAGCAACATGTTAACAGCATTCACATGCACCAGCGTCAGATCATCGGCCACGACATGCTCACTGTTGGTGGCAGCACGATTGCCAAAGCAGGCGCGCATGCGTTCGCGTAAGTCAGGGCTATACGGCACGAAAACGGCATGACCGGTACGCCGGACATCGACGCCGTCGGTTTCAATCAATGCCGCATCCACCCCGTCAAGGGATGTGCCGCTCATCATGCCGATGGCCTTGATCCAGCCGGTTGTCATTTTGTACTCCGTTCCCGTATGCGTTTTTGCGTTTGTCAGTGCCGCAAGAGCGCAGATTAAGCCCGATTTATCGCGAAATCGTTACCATGCATTGCAAACAGGGCGTCGATGCGTTGCCGAGGGGATATTTTCTGTGCTAGATCATCGCCTCCGCCCTTTGGGGTGCTCGTATTTTTACACTCACAACCAACATAGCGCAAAAACCATGACTGAACTGAAGTCTGATTTTCTCCGCGTCATGAATGACCGCGGTTACATCCACCAATGTACTGATCTTGAAGGGCTTGATGCCTATGCGTCAGAAAAAAAGGTGGTGTGCTATGTGGGCTATGATTGCACCGCAGACAGCCTGCATGTCGGGTCGCTTGTTTCGATCATGATGCTGCGCTGGTTGCAGAAAACCGGCCACAAGCCGATTGTCCTGATGGGCGGCGGCACGACCCGTGTTGGTGATCCGACCGGCCGTGATGATGCCCGCCCGGTTCTGACCGATGAAATCATTGCCGCCAATATGGCCGGCATCAAGAAGGTGTTTCAGCAGTTCCTGACATTTGGCGATGGCCCGACCGATGCGGTCATGGTCAACAATGCCGACTGGCTGGACAAGATCAATTACATCGAATTCCTGCGTGATTTCGGGCGTCATTTCTCGGTCAACCGGATGCTGAGCTTTGATTCCGTCAAGCTGCGTCTGGAACGTGAACAGTCGCTGAGCTTCCTTGAATTCAACTACATGATCCTGCAGGCCTATGACTTTGTCGAACTGCAGCGCAAATATGGCTGTGTGCTTCAGATGGGCGGTTCGGACCAGTGGGGCAATATCGTCAATGGGGTCGAGCTTGGCCGTCGTGTGGATGACAGTGCATTGTTTGGCCTGACCACGCCGCTTATGACCACCGCATCGGGTGCGAAGATGGGCAAGACGGCATCGGGTGCGGTGTGGCTGAACGAGGAACGCCTGTCGGCGTATGATTATTACCAGTTCTGGCGCAACAGCGAAGACGCCGACGTGATCAAGTTCATGCGTCTGTTCACCGAGCTGTCGCTTGAGCAGATTGCCGAATATGAAAAGTTCGAAGGGGCCGAGATCAACGAAGCCAAGAAAATACTGGCGTTCGAAGCGGTCAAGCTGTGCCGTGGGGAGGAAGCCGCCCTTGCGGCAGCAGAAACCGCGCGCAAGACCTTTGAGGAAGGCGTTCTGGCCGACGACCTTCCGACTGTCGAAGTTCCGAAATCGGAAATTGATGCTGGTATCGCGGCATTTGATCTGTTCCGTCGTGCCGACCTTGCCAAATCGGGGGGCGAAGCGCGCCGCCTGATCAAGGGTGGTGGTGCCAAGATCAATGACGAGAAAGTCGATGATGAAAACATCATCATTGGCGGTGATGCGGTCAATTCTGATGGCGTGATCAAGCTTTCGGCGGGTAAAAAACGCCACGTTCTGATCAAGCCGGTTTGACCCAGCCACCCGGTTTTATCGGATTGAACATCAAAGGCCCCGGGCATGCGTCCGGGGTCTTTGTTTATCTCATCCCGGTTCAGCGCCGGTTATCAGATTGCGGAACACGCCCGGCACAAAGGTCGATAACGGATTGACCGTGACTTCCGGGTCTTCAAGTGCGCCTTCGATGGTGTAGGTCGGGGCGAAAATACCGCCGCCTTCCTCGCCCACCAGCAAATCCCCCAGAAGCGGTATCGCACCAAGGGCGGAATTAAGCGCATAGATCGGAACGATTGACCCCGCCAGCCTGATTTCGGCCTTTGCCATGTCAATCGAGCCATTGCTGGTCACGCCAACCGCCGAGCCGTTGGCGGCAAATTTGCTGAGCGCGAGCACATCATTGGCATAGGTGAAATCGCCGTTCAGTTCGTCAAAGGCAATGCCGTTTCCGCCCAGCACATCGGCAAGACCGGTGAGCGATGCCGCGCCCAGAACACGGGCGGCAAGCGGTGCATTCACCGCCCGGAAAGCCGTGATATTGACCTTGCCCGTGAAGGGTTGCGACCATGTGCTATCATCAACCGTCCCCTCGATGGCAAGCGCGCCCCCCAGAAGATTCTCGTACAAATCCACCGCACGCAGGAACTTGCCGGCATCTTCGCTGGTCAGGCGGACATTTCGCGTTTTCGCATCCTTGCGTTCGACCTGGACAAAGACGTTTGACCGATCCCCCAATGTGCCGTTCAGAACCAGTCCGTCCCATTCGTCGCCAACGACGTGAATGGAACCTTCAAGATCGCCAAGCAATTCGGAATTGGCCATGATCACCTGATCGATCGACAGGAAGATATCGGTCTTCCCGCCAACGCGCGAGGCATTCTGGCCGATGCCACCACTATTGGGGCTTTCGACGGGGCCGGGATCACGCGGCGCATCGTCATCGGCGATCCATGGCTGCGCATCGGCCTGACGAGCGGCGATTTCAACCTCGCGGTTTTCGCCGGTCTGGTTAAGCAGGATCGATCCATCGCGCAGAACGGGACGGTCCCCCTTGATCAGAAATTCGGAGGCTTCGAGCCGGATATCCATCGCATCGAAATCCCCCGCCGGGCTGGCCGATTTTTGCACGCCGTCCTTTGGGCTGTCTTCGACGAAGGAACGCAGATCAAACTGATTACCCTTGAGATCGACCAGAAGCTTGCCCCCCTGATCAACCGTGATGGCCCCGGATACGGCAAGGTTTTCGCGGAACCGGGTATCATTCAGATTGATGGTGAACTTATCGGCAATCGGGCTGTCGCCGCGCCAGCGCCCCTTGGCCTTGGCGACCAGTTCAGGCGCCATCAGATCAAACGACCGGACTTCACCCGCCCCATTGGCCTTGACGGTCAGGTCAAACGCAAGGCTGGCATCCTGCCCCGGTGTTTTGTGATAATCGACCATATCAAGCTTAATGTCGGCGGCAGACAGGCTGGTTTGTGCCTTGATCACGACATCGCGGCTGCGCAGATGTTCGATGGTGACCTTGCCGGTGGCGACACCGCTTGCATAGGGATCAGCGGCAAAGCCGACCTGTTCCAACGCGGCAAGATCAAGGTCGCCTTCAAGGTCATAGTGGCTGATGACGGGCGTATCATCGGCAAAGCTTTCGATCCATTTGATGTTTGTTCGGCCCTTGCCAATCGCGGCCTCGCCCGACAGTTCGAGCCCCTTGGTATTGACCTGCAATTCAAAGGTGCCATCGGAAAGATCAAGTTCACGGAACGCATCGGTAATCGCGGCATTTTCGATGCGCGAGGCAGCGGCGACTTCGACATCATCGAAAGACAGGTCTTTGAGCAACGGGAAATGCAGCTTGACGCGGGTTGCCTGTTCGCCATCGACCTGTGCGGGATCGATGCCAAGCTTGGTTGCGAAACCAAGCGGTTCTTCATCGATCATTTCAAGCACATTGCGCGCGCCGCCGTGGGCGACAACCTCGATATCGGCCATTTCGGTGTCGGTATCAAGCTGCGAGAAGACAAGCGTTGCCTCGTCAACCACGATCCCGTCAGCTTCGCCTTCATTAACGAAAATGCTGAAACTCGACTGATCAAACTCCGCCCGTCCGCCTGCCCCCAGAACCGATGGCATATCGCCAAGGTAATGCACGGTAACACCGGTCATGTTCATTTCGCCGTCCAGATGATCGACAACGATGTTTCCGGTTTCGTCCTGATGCAGTCTGGTGCGCAGTTCGGCCTGATGAACGATCCCGTCTGTCAGGTTTTCAACCACCCAGGTGCGTGCATTATGGCCAATGGTTTCGGGCCACAATTGCGGCAGGTCATTGGTCCGCACATCGGTTGCCGTCGCCGTGATATCGATGGCCCACTGGCCCAGCGGGTTTAGCGCAACACCTTTGAGCACCACGGCGGTTTCCCCGGCTTCGATCCGGACGTCATCAAAGCTCAGCCGACCGGGTACGAAGCTCAGATCCGCCTTGCCACCGGTGACATGATAGGAAGCGGTCATGGGGGCGGGAAAATCAACCCGCCCGACCCCAAGATCAAGATCGGTGCCAAGTTCGATCACGCTGCCATCCGCGCCAAGTTTTGCGGTGACACGTCCGGTTACCGGCACCTCGATCCCGGCCAGATCGGCAAACATATCGGAAATGCTGGTCAGTTGTGATGGAACGACTTCGCCCAGATCGACCGCCATATCGATTTCTTCGATCCGGCTGTCATATTCGGCGGTGACATTCACATCGGTCGAGACCGTCCCGGCATTGACCTTCATCGTCGCATCCGCGTGGATACCCATGGGTTTGCGCGACAGTCGGATATCGGCAGACGGTGCAGACCAGACGATATCAAGCGCCTCGTCACGTACTTGAAGATCCGCGCCAGACACCCCGAACGATTCAAAATAGGCTGCTGCCGGGAAATCGGCGGCCTCGCCCGACAGGATCGCAACGATTTCGCGCATTGCACTGCTGCCGTCGCGGATGCCGCGCTGTGCATCGCTTAACGGTTGATCGGGTTCGGGCGATGCGTTTTCCGAGGCGGTTGGCATCGGCATGGTTACGACGGGTTGATCGGGATTGTTCTGGGCTGGTGCCGTACCTGCAACGTCATCTGCGCTATCGGTTTCTGCCGCAGGCACAGGTACCGTATCAGATTTCACCGCATCCGTGGTTTCGCGGCTTGCCTGTTCGTTCGCGGTATAGCCGATATCGATCTTGCCATCGGCACGGCGCACAAGGCGTAATTTGGGGCCGATCAGGTTGAGTTCGCGCAGCGCCAGAACGCCGTCAAACAATGCGCGGCTGGAAAACACCACGTCGGCCTCTGGAACATGCAGCATTTCATTGTCCGCACCGTCGCGGACCGAAACATCGCGCAATCGGATATCGAACCGTTCCTGCCATCCGCGCCAGAACAGGACCATATCGCCGACATCGAAACGGGTATCGCCGCTGCTTTCGTTCAGCTCGGCCACGACATACGGTACGAGACGATGCAGGGAAACCGGGCCTTGCGAGATGCGCCAGACCAGTACACCAAGGAAAACGCCGACAAACAGGACCACGGCAGCAAGAAGCAGCCCACACCAGCCGGTAAAGATTTTGATGCGACGCACCTGCCTAAAGATCCCGAATTTACGATGCCATGAATGACTTTTCAATCAATGCAATAACGCCGTCAAGCCAATGAAGTTTCGCGGATGGCGAAAAACCTAATAAATGTAAACTGATACTGTTTCCCTGTCGCCTTTTTGGTATCGTCGGAAACAAAGGAAACAATCTGTGTCATGTCCTGCCCCTGACCGGATGCCGGAAATAGCCAGCAAAGCACGACAAGCCAAGGGATAGCCCGGTTCGACGTCCAAGAGCAATAACAAGAGCAACACAAGGAAAGCAAAAAGTGTCTCTTTCCTGGATTACACCTGATCTGCCGAAACCCTTCGATGCGGATCGCTGCAATAACGGTTTCGAAAGATGGTCAGCACTTGCCGATCGTCCCGTCTTTGAACATCTGGCACAACAGATTGGCGACATTGCGGCCAACAGCCCGAAAAAAGATGTTCTGGCGGCAATGTTTGGCAATAGCCCGTACCTGACAAACCTGTGCCTGCGCGATCCCGATATCGTCTGTCTGACTTTTGATCAGGGACTTGACGTTGCCTTTGACGCCGCCCTTGATCCGGTGCGCAAAAGTGCCAATGCCAGCGCCCTGGATCAGGCAAACACCATGGCCGAAGTGCGCAAGGCGAAACGCCGGGCGGCTTTGGTTATTGCAATGGCCGATATCTGCAAGGCGTGGACGCTTGATAAAATCACGAGCGCGATTAGCACTACAGCCGAGGTCACGCTTGAGTTCGCCTTGGCGCATTGCCTTTCGGCAACGGCCAGACAGCGCAAATTCGACCTGCCCCATCCCGATGATCCGTTGCGCGATTGCGGGATATTTGCGATTGGCATGGGAAAGCTTGGCGCCAAAGAGCTTAACTATTCATCCGATATCGACCTGATCTTCCTTTATGATCACGAGGTCGTCACCTATATCGACCCGGATCGCTTGCAGCAGGATCTGGTGCGGATGGTGCGCGATGTCACGCGCATCATGGAAGAACGCACCGGTGATGGCTATGTTTTCCGCACCGATCTGCGCCTGCGCCCCGATCCGGCATCCACCCCGCCGATCCTGTCGATGCTGGCGGCTGAAACCTATTACGAGACGGTTGGTCAGAACTGGGAACGTGCAGCCATGATCAAGGCACGCATCGTTGCAGGAGACAAAAAATCAGGCGATATATTCCTTGAAATATTGCGCCCTTATGTCTGGCGCAAGCATCTTGATTTCCTTGCCATTCAGGACATTCATTCGATCAAACGCCAGATCAACGCCCACAAGGGCGGCAGCAAGGTCGTGATTCCGGGCCACAATATCAAGCTTGGCCGTGGCGGCATTCGCGAGATCGAATTTTTCGCCCAGACCCAGCAACTGATCTGGGGCGGGCGCGAGGTTGCGCTCCGCTGCAAGGCGACCTGTGATGCGCTGCGCGAATTGACCGAATTTGGCCAGATTACCGAACAGGTTCGCGACGAAATGCTTGTCGCCTATGAGTTTTTGCGCACCGTCGAACATCGTTTGCAAATGACAAACGACCAGCAGACGCAGACATTGCCCGACAATGACGAAGGACTGCACGGGCTTGCGACCTTCCTTGGCTATGCCACGCTTGATGGTTTCAAAGCCGATCTGTTGCATCATCTGCGCAAGGTCGAAAGCAATTATGCCGAACTTTTCGAAGATGATATTCCCCTGGTCGCATCCGACGGCAATCTTGTCTTTACCGGAACGGAAGACGACCCTGATACAATTGAAAATCTGCGCCATATGGGGTTCGAGAACCCGACCAATGTTTCGGTTACCGTGCGCGGATGGCATCACGGGCGTTATCGTGCCACCCGGTCAAGGCGGGCACGTGAAATCCTGACCGAGCTGATGCCGACCCTGTTGAAGGCATTGTCGCAAACCACCAACCCGGACATGGCGTTTCGCGCCTTTGATGAATTCCTCAAAGGGCTGCCTGCTGGCGTTCAGCTTTTCTCGTTGCTGACGGCAAATCCGGAACTGCTTGAGCTTCTGGCGCAGATTGCCGGTACGGCACCGCGCATGGCCAAATATCTGGGGCGCAATGCCGGGGTGCTTGATTATGTTCTGATGTCGGGCTTCCACGACGAACTGCCCGATGCCGATACGATGCTTGAGGAACTCAACAGCCTTCTTTCGCGCGAGGATATGGTCGAAGACTGGCTTGATACCGCACGGCGCTGGGCGAACGATCAGAAGTTCCGCATTGATGTGCAAACCATCCAGAACCGCCATACCCCGCATCAGGCAGGCCGGGCATTGGCCGATGTCGCCGATGTGGCCATTCGCGCGCTTTTCCCGCGCATTGCCGATGATTTTGCGCAAAAGCATGGCAAGTTTGACGATGGCGGGCTTGCGGTCTTTGCGCTTGGCAAACATGGCGGGCAGGAACTTTCGCCCGGTTCCGATCTTGATATGATCTTTGTCTATGAAGTGCCCGAGGATGCCGAAGAATCAAATGGCGAAAAGCCGCTTAGCCCCGGCCATTATTACATCCGGCTCAGCCAGCGTTACATCAACGCCCTTTCGGCACCGACGGCCGAGGGGGTCCTGTTTGAAACCGACCTTCGCCTGCGCCCCAGTGGCAACAAGGGACCACTTGCCACCCATTTCAAAAGTTTCGAGGCCTATCAGCTTAACGAGGCCTGGACGTGGGAGCATATGGCACTGACCCGGTTACGTCCGGTTTATGGCCCGCAGGCCCTGTGCGACAGGGTCATGGAAACCACCAATTCGGTGTTGCAGAAAAAGCGCAATCCCGATGATCTTCTGCGCGATGTTTATGACATGCGCAACCGCATGGATGCCGGCAAGGGGGATAGCCACCCCTGGGCGATCAAGATGCGGCGCGGCGGGTTGGTTGATCTGGAATTCATTGCGCAATATCTGCAACTGGCGCATGCCCATACCCATCCCGAAATCCTGTCGCCCACCACGCGCGAGGTTTTCAAAAACCTGTCATCCGCCGGGATACTGGAGGCAGAAGAAGCAACCTTCCTTGCCAATGCCGGATCATTCTGGCTGGCGTTGCAGGCAATGCTGCGCCTGACGACCGAAGGGCCGTTTGATCCCGCAAATGCCAGTACCGATTTGCGCCGTATGCTCGCACGCGCCGGGCAATGCGATGATTTCGATGCCCTTCAGGCCAAGCTTGACGAAACAGCAGGCCGGATCAAGGCGATCTATGATCGTCTGATTACCGAACCGGCCGAAAAACTTCCGCCCCGTTCAGAATGAGCAGAGTGATCCGGAACAATTTGCAATGCTTATAAGGTTTTGTATTTTCGCAAGCACGGTCTGGAGAAACTTCCTGACATGGCTTTCCGAAGCTGGTCAGGGACGTGCAACTTTGAACAAGGATAGAACAATGGCACTTGATGTTGGTGACAAAGCCCCTGATTTCGACCTGCCGACCGACGGCGGCGGTTCGGTCAAATTATCGGACCTTAAGGGCAAACCGGTTGTGATCTATTTCTATCCCAAGGATATGACGCCGGGCTGCACGACGGAATCGTGCGAATTCCGCGATGCCGAACCCGATTTCAGCGCGGTCAACGCCCAGATCATCGGTATTTCCAAGGACAGTGCCAACAGTCACGACAAGTTCAAGGCCAAACATGACCTGAACTTTATCCTCGCATCGGATGAAAACAGCACGACCTGCGAGGATTACGGTACCTGGACCGAAAAAAGCATGTATGGCAAAAAATTCATGGGAATCGAGCGCAGCACATTCGTCATTGATGGTGATGGCGTGATCCGGAATGTCTGGCGCAAGGTAAAGGTCAAGAACCACGTGGCAGAGGTTCTTGCCGCGGTCAAAGCACTGTAATTTACCGCCCCAGTCTTACGAATAGGGACCGGTCGGATGAGAATCCGGCCGGTTTTGCATTTTTATAACAATTAAAAACGGATATTTTTCAGGCACCTAATAAACCCTACCCTTATTCAATATGTTGCCTTGCCTTGTTTGTCGGGCTAAGAATCCGGATATGGGAGTATAAGGTGTATCGATTTTTACACTTCCTGGTGAATGGCGAACGACCGGGGAACCGGCAAGGCAGGGTAAAACAATGAACAAGAATGTTATCGATCTCGACGATCAGATGCTCGCCGATTTCCGTGATGAGGCGAACGACATCGTCAACAGCATCGGCGTGCATCTTCAGAATGCGCGCAGCAAGGCCGATCCGGCGATCCTGACATCGATCCAGCGCGAAATTTTCAATCTTCGATACAAGGGCAAGTCGGTTAACGCGCCGCTGGTCAATCTGACCAGCCACCGTCTTGCAGATTATGTCACGACATGCCGCGAACTGACCGAGGACGCGATTGCCGATATTCAGGCCTTTATCGACAAGATCGAGGGGCTGCTGGATGGTGACATGTCCGGTGGCGGTGCCGATTCAGCCGAATTCGTGCGCGAACTGCCGTCCAAACGTGCCCCTGACATTGATCCGAACTGGCTTAAAAAGACCAATGTCGAAGCCCTTCTGGTCATTCCGCAACGTTCCATGTCAGCCATTGTCGAACGCGAACTGGCGGCTTGCGGTTATCGCTGTTCGGTCACGCAAAGCTCGTTTGAGGCGATTGAACTTGCCGTGCGCACCCGCCCGGATTTCATCATCGTTGCCAAAACCATTGATGAGCTTGGCGGTGTTGACGTTGCCAGTGCGTTGCAGGCCATGCCGAAAACCCGCAGCATTCCGACCGCGGTTCTGACATCGGATGCCCCGAACCACCCGTCCCTTCAGGACCTGCCATGCCGAACCGCGATCATCCGCAAAGGCCCGGCCTTTGGCGAAGATCTGGCCGAAG
Organism: Thalassospira xiamenensis M-5 = DSM 17429; assembly: GCF_000300235.2. Taxonomy (NCBI): domain Bacteria; kingdom Pseudomonadati; phylum Pseudomonadota; class Alphaproteobacteria; order Rhodospirillales; family Thalassospiraceae; genus Thalassospira; species Thalassospira xiamenensis. The sequence continues at coordinate 2,552,015 of NZ_CP004388.1, forward strand.
CACTGGCGCGCTTCAACATTACCTGAGACATCATCGATATATCCGGGTTTGACAGGGCGACCGTGATTTTTCCGGTCGCCCTTTTTCGTACCATCACCATGCCGGGATTGACCCGTTATCCTGCACATGGCACAGAATGCCGGTAAACCTTCATTTTCCGGAAAAGCCTCATGTCCCGCCTGACCCTTGCCGAAGCAGCCAAACGCGCCCTTCTGACGGCGGATGCCACGGAAAAAGCCGATGTCACCGCCGAAATGGCGGCGATGTGGCGCAATGGCGAGATTACCGAGGTGGGTTCAACCGATCTTCCAGATCGCCCCGGACGCCCGGCAAAACCGGAACTGCTGCCGCCCAACAAAATGCCCAAACGCAAAAAAGGCAGCGTTCAGGGCCGCATCGGGCTTCTGCATGCACTGGCCCATATCGAACTTAATGCCATCGATCTGGCGTGGGATCTTTGCGTGCGGTTTCCCGAAGCCGACATGCCCAAGCATTTTCACGATGCCTGGGTTCAGGTTGCAGACGACGAAGCCCGTCATTTCAAGATGATCAACAAACGTCTGGGTGAAATGGATGCGGCCTATGGCGATTTGCCTGCCCATGATGGCCTGTGGCAAACATCGATGGACACGGCCTATGACATTCTGCCGCGTCTGGCGGTCGTGCCGATGGTGTTCGAGGCACGCGGCCTTGATGCCACCCCACCAACCATCGAACGGTTGCTGTCGCATGGGGATACCGAAAGTGCGCGCATCCTTAAAATCATCGCCCATGATGAAATCGCCCATGTCGCGGCGGGGCGTAAATATTATGAATATGTCTGCGATCAGCGCGGCCTGCCCTATTACACGACATGGCATGACATGCTGCGCAAACATTTTCGCGGCCCGCTTAAACCGCCCTTTAACGACGAAGCCCGATACGAAGCCGGAATGCCACCCGATTATTATCAGGACTATGTTCTGGAACTGCCGGGCGAGGATGAATAGGGGCAGGGCCGATGCGGTTTTTATCCCGTTCCTTGATACATCGCAAAGTTTAGAACCATATTATCCTATACCCTTCCTGCGCGCTTAATGCATGCCCGCTACCGGTGGGCATAAAATCATTCCGCAAGGAGGATATGAGCATGCCTGCTACCATGAAGGCCGCCGTTGTGCGGGAATTCGGCAAGCCATTGTCGATTGAGGAAGTCACCGTCCCCAAAGTCACGCCCGGCAAAATTCTTGTAAAGATCACGGCATCCGGCGTTTGCCATACCGATCTTCACGCTGCCGAAGGCGACTGGCCGGTCAAGCCGAACCCGCCCTTTATCCCCGGCCATGAAGGTGTGGGCATCGTTGCCGAAGTTGGCGAAGGCGTCACATCGGTCAAGGAAGGCGACCGGGTTGGTGTGCCGTGGCTGCATTCGGCCTGCGGGCATTGCCATCATTGCATTACCGGCTGGGAAACACTTTGCGGCGAACAGCTTAATACCGGTTATTCGGTCAATGGCGGGTTTGCCGAATATGTTCTTGCCGATCCGAACTATGTCGGCCACCTGCCCGACCCGCTTGAATTTGGCAATGCCGCACCGGTGCTTTGCGCCGGGGTCACGGTTTACAAGGGGCTTAAGGAAACCGAATGCAAACCGGGTGAAACCGTTGTCATTTCTGGTGTCGGCGGGCTTGGTCACATGGCCGTGCAATATGCCAAGGCCATGGGCATGAAGGTGATCGCGGTTGATATCAGCCCGGAAAAACTGAAACTTGCCAAGGACCTTGGCGCTGATTGGGTTCTGAATGCCAAGGAAACCGATGTGGTTGCCGAAGTGCAAAAACAGATGGGCGGGGCGAACGGGGTTCTGGTAACTGCCGTTTCCAAATCCGCCTTTGCGCAGGGTGTTGGCATGCTGGGCCGTCATGGCACCATGGCATTGTGCGGCCTGCCGCCCGGCAAGTTCGAGCTTGATATCTTTGATACCGTCCTGTCGCGCAAAACCATTCGCGGCTCCATCGTCGGTACACGTGCCGACCTTCAGGAAGCATTGGAATTTGCCGGCGATGGCAAGGTGCATTCGCACTTCACCACCGAACCGATGGAAAACATCAATTCGATCTTTGATCGCATGCGGGCCGGAACCATTGATGGCCGTATCGTGATGTCGATCTGATCAACCCGATTTATCGCTGAAATAGCCAAAGGGCCGCCCTGAAAAGACGGCCCTTTGGCATTTGACCACATTTATTTCAAATCCTGCCCGCTTAGCGGATCTTCGCTGTAATAACGCACCGGCACCGCATCGCCAACGATGTTGCCCACCCGCCTAATCCAAGCGGTAAGCCCATCGTAAAGCACCATATCCAGATCGGCTTCATGCGCCAGATGCGTGTAGGCATAAACGGCGATATCCGCGACGGAATAGCGCGAATTTGCGAGGAAATCCTGATGACTTAAGTGACGGTCAAGCATCGCCAGCACATTTTTGGCGCTAGCACGTCGGTTTGGTAGCTGTGCATGATTGGCGTCATTTTTTCCCGTCAAATTCCAGTATCGCAAGCTTGCGATAGTTGCCTGAACATAGTCAGCTTCGAAAAACAGCCACTGGCAGACCTTGGCGCGCTCAAAGGCGTCCGAGGGCAAATAATCCGTTCCATCCGCCAGATAAAGAAGGATGGCATTGGATTCAGCAATAAAGCGCCCATCATCAAGTTCAAGCACCGGCACCGCCCCCGCCGGGTTCATTTTATAGAACCCATCGGTATGGCTTTCACCGGCAAAAATCGAAACCCATTGTGTTTGGTATTCACGGCCCAGATGGGCGCAAAGCTGTCGTATCTTCCACGCGTTTTGTGATCCGGCATAATCATAAAGCTTCATCAGATGAGACCTTTCAGGCAAAGAAATAGCGTTCCGGCACATGATCCGCCGGTCGTTACTCAGGAAAATTCAGGATTATCGGGGATCAGGCGGCTTTTCGGGCCATCCTCGCCTCGTGATCGAGCAGCCAGCGTTTGCGATCAAGCCCACCGGCATAGCCGGTCAAAGTCCCGTCCGATCCGATGACCCGGTGGCAGGGCACAATGATCGAAACCGGGTTAAGTGCATTGGCACGTGCCACCGCGCGAACCGCTTTGGGGTTGCCAAGGATATCGGCCTGCCCGGCATAGGATCGGCTTTCGCCGCTGGGTATGGCGATCAGGGCATCCCAAGCCGATTTCTGAAAATCGGTGCCGATCATCCGCACATCATCCATCGGCAAGGGCATGAGACGACCGGCAAAATAACTGTCCAGCCAATCGGTGACGGATTTTGGGGCAACACCGCCTTCGTGCCAGTCGACATTTTTAAAGCGTCGGGTCTGGATGGTGTGCAGGCGGGTATCGTTGTTTTCGAAATCCAGATGCACCAGTTCGCCATCCACCATCGCAAGGCTGAGTTTGCCAATCGGGCAGTCATAGCGGGCAATGTCGATGCGGGTTGTCATGGTCATTTCCCTTTCCTTGGAGGCTGGGGCTTTGGCTTTGGCGCATGTTCCTGTTCAAGTGCCGACCACAGATATTGCGCGGCATAGGCACGCCACGGACGCCAGCGTTCGGCATGCTGTTCCAATGGTTTGGGCTTTGCTGGTCCCCCACCGATTTCAGATGCCTTCAGGATGCCAAGATCAGCCGCCGGGAAGGCATCCGGATCGCCAAGCCCGCGCAGGCCGAAATAATTCAACGTCCACGGGCCGATCCCCTTGGTCGCGGTCATTGCCGCCAGGATGTCATCGCCCGATTGTCGGTCACATTGCGGATCGGCAAACAGATCGATGATATCGGCAAGTGTCTGGGCGCGGCGGGTCGTAAGCCCGATTGATATCAATTCCTGTTCCTGCATGGTTGCGGGTTTCGGAAACAGATGGGTGATGCCGGTTCCGGCAATCAGGTTTTCAGGCAAAACCTCGCCAAAGCGGGCCACCAGTCGCCCGGCCAAGGTACGGGCGGCGGCAACCGAAACCTGTTGACCCAGTACCGCCCGGATCGCCAGTTCGAACCGGTCCCAGCATCCGGGCACACGCAAGCCCGGGCGTTTATCGACCAGCGGGCGCAGCAATTCATCATCGGCAAACAGCGCCGTGATTGAGGGCACATCGGCATCCAGATCAAACAACCGCCGCACCCGGCCCCCGATTTCAAGCACGGCGTCACGCGCCGGACCGCGCAGGATGACGTCCACCCCGCCCTGATCGCTCGCAAACCGGCAAATCATCAGACCGACGGCATCATGGATGCGAAAGCCGCGGGCATAGGTGCGGTCGCCCACCGCCTCCAGCCCCGGAATGGCGCGTGCCCGGAAGAATGTCAGAAGGTAGTCGGCATCAAAGGGTTGGCGGGCGCGCAGGCGCAGGATCAGATCGTCGCTTTTGGGCGCGAAGGGATCATTATCGTTTTTATCTGACACGGGTTCGGCCTTTATGCCGCGCCGGAACGCGGTTGGTGCGTGGCCATAGGCGGTTTTCATGGCGTCATTGAACCGGCGCAAACTGCCGAACCCGGCAATATCGGCGATTTCCGTCATCGACAGGTTGCTGTCGACAATCAGTTGCCGGGCACGCAGCAGACGCCTTGCCTTGGCATGATCCTGCGGGGTGACGCCGGTATGTTCCTTGAAAATACGGCGCAGATGACGATCTCCGACGCCAAGCCGGTCGGCAAGCTGTTCGACCGATCCGGTTTCAAGGGCGCCTTCTTCGATCAGCCTTACCGCACGGGCAACGGTGGCGTGAACCCCGGCACTGGCCGGTGATCCGGGGGCGGCTTCGGGGCGGCAGCGCAGGCACGGGCGGAACCCGTGGGCAATTGCCGCCTCGGCACTGGGATAAAATTGCACATTCACGCGCTTTGGCGTGACGGCCGGGCATATCGGACGGCAGAAAATCCCGGTGGTCAGAACGGCGGTGTAAAACCGACCGTCAAACCGGCGATCCCGGGCCTTTAATGCGTGATAGCAGATATCGTCATTGAGCTGTTCCATACCCGGCAGTGTAGCAGAACACAGCAATAAAACTCGCCAGATTCGGACTCAAACGTGAAACCGCCGGAACCCACCGGCAGTCTTAGTTCAACGGAATATCGTTTGCGCCCTTGCCTTCCTGATACTGATCAGAAAGCGCGTCATATTGCGCGGCAATCGATTTTGCCTTTTCACACCACGCTGCACGGTCGGCTTCGGGTAGGTCGGCAATCATGCCCATCATGGAATGACTTTGCCAGAATGCGTTGGATTTGTTGTATTCCCCGGCATCAAGGGTGAAGACTTCCTTGAGGATTTTAAGGTCATGGGGAATTTCAAACGCATCGCGGGAATCCTCATAGCTGAAGAAATAATAGAAATTATCAAACCCGGCCCAGGTGATCGCCGACAGGCACATCGAACAGGGTTCGTGCGTTGACAGGAAAATAAGATCCGACGTTGCAGGGCGCGCATCAGCAGGCATTTCGTAAAACCGTTTCAGGCAATGCACTTCACCATGCCAAAGCGGGTTTTCCGTCTCATTATTGGTTTCGGCCAGCACCAGCGAATGATCGGATTTGCGCAACAGGGCCGCCCCGAAAATCTTGTTACCGGCGGCGACACCCTTGCGGGTTTTGGGCAGGATGTCGTTTTCAAGTGTGGCAAACAGGGTGGCAAGAAGGGCGGTTCTGTCGTCGCGTGGCATAAGGGCGGTTCCCGATGAAATGTTTGATGCTTTTTGATGGCTTCCATTTCATCGTCAATGAACCGCCCTGCCAACAGAATTTATTGCAGGTTTTGTGACCGGACGGGAGAAACACTATGTGCGGCATATTGATAGCGGCAGGAACCGGATGGTTTCCTAACCACGCAGGATGCCATCATTGATGTCTTCGTAACGCTGATCGGCGGGAACAGGGCGATAGAAATCCGGGTCCAGCAAGGTCGTAACCGCGATAAGCGTCGGCGATTTTCGATCCCGAACCTTGGTGATCAGGGCATGATCAACCGGTCTCATTTCGCGGATTTTGATGACCTCGAAAATGGGACCATTCGGGGTGGCAAGTTTGAACTGGTCGCCAACAGCGACCTGGCCATGGGACTGACGCGGCATTTTTGGACTTCACCTGACTGATAGACGTTTACTCAAGATGCAAAACCCGCCGAGGCCCTATTTTTCAAAGACTTGGCCCTTTCGTTTTTCAACGGATTTTGCTTATCGGCAACACACTGCCACACATATCAGGCGAGACTATGACAGAAGCGGGATTTTTACGGGCAATCGACGGCCCTTTTGCATAAAAACACCCCGCCAGTTTTCCTGTGCGGGGTGTTTTGTTTGGTAATCCGGTTCGGATCAATCGATGTCTTCGACTTCACCGGCAGAGCCGGTGACCTTGGCGGCCAGGGCGGCGGCCATGAAGGCATCAAGATCGCCGTTCAGAACGCCCTGGGTGTCGGATGTTTCGACACCGGTGCGCAGGTCCTTGATCATCTGATAGGGCTGCAACACGTAGGAGCGGATCTGATGGCCCCAGCCGATATCGGATTTGGTATCCTCAAGCGCCTGGGCTTCGGCTTCGCGTTTCTGAAGTTCGGCCTCGTACAGGCGGGCTTTGAGCATCTTCATCGCGGTATCGCGGTTTTTGTGCTGTGAACGGTCGTTCTGGCACTGGGCGACGATACCGGTCGGAATATGCGTGATACGCACGGCCGAGTCCGTTCTGTTAACGTGCTGACCACCGGCACCCGATGCGCGGTAGGTATCAATACGAAGGTCCTTGTCGAGCACCTCGATATTGATGTCGTCATCAATCACCGGATAGACCCAACAGGACGAGAAGCTGGTATGGCGGCGCGCGGCACTGTCATAGGGCGAAATACGCACCAGACGATGCACCCCGACCTCGTTTTTCAGCCAACCATAGGCATTGTGACCGGTGACTTTATAGGTCACCGATTTGATGCCGGCTTCCTCGCCATCGCTTTCTTCTAGCATTTCAAGCTTGTAGCCCTTGGACTCCGCCCAGCGCACATACATGCGCGCCAGCATGCTGGCCCAGTCCTGGGCCTCGGTCCCGCCGGCACCGGCATGGATTTCGAGATAGGCGTCATTGGCATCCGCCTCGCCCGACAGCAGGCTTTCAAGTTCACGCTTGGCCGCGATTTCGCGAATATCGCGCAGGCCCTGTTCGGCCTCGGCAACGGTATCGGCGTCACCTTCGGCTTCGCCAAGTTCGATCAGACCGATATTGTCTTCGAGTTCCTGGGCAAGGGCCTTGTAACCATTGATGGCGTCGTCAAGCCGGGTGCGTTCCTGCATGACTTTCTGCGCGTTTTCCGGCTTGTCCCACAATGTGGGATCTTCGGCCAGCGCGTTCAGTTCGTCGAGGCGTCTAAGAGCATTATCCCAGTCAAAGATGCCTCCTCAGCAGTGCCATCGACTGCTTGATTTCATCGACCAATGCCTGTGCTTCGGCGCGCATTGATGTCTCCGTTATTCATATGAAATTCTGTAAGGCCGCGAAGGATCGCAGCAACTTCGGCGGCGCTTATAGCAGTTTTTGCCCCGATTGAAACCCCCGCGGGGACGCACGGCAGGCATGGAAAAACCCGGCACATCAAATGCGCCGGGTTTAAAGGGGGTATTGCGTGGGTCAGCTGTAAACCGGATCAAGCGTCACGGTATAGAGTTCTTCGTCGGCCACATCACGAAGCGACACGCGGAACTGTTCGTTTTCGGCGTCGATATCAACAAGGCCAAAGAATTGCAGGCCAAAGGACGGCGGCAGATTAACGCCCTGTTCCTCAGTTGGATGTTTGGTAAACATCACCTGCGGACCGAATGTATTATCCATGTCATTGGGGCCAAACGTTCCGGCATGCAGCGGGCCGGAAACGAACTCCCAGAACGGATCGAAATCCTGGAACCGGGCCTTGTTCGGGTCATAGTAGTGGGCGGCGGTATAATGCACATCCGCTGTCAGCCAGACGGTATTGAGAATGCGGGCCGATTTGATGAAACGCAGCAATTCAACAATTTCAAGTTCGCGCCCGGCCGGTGCACCATCACCATTGGCCAGATTTTCAAAGGTGCTTTTGTTTTTCCAGTCATCATAGACAATCATGCCAATTGGCATATCCGCGGCAATAACTTTCCAGGTTGCCTTGGAATTCAGTAGACTGCGTTTAAGCCATTCGATCTGCTCCCGGCCAAGGAAGGTGGTCTTGTCATTGGGTTCCGGGCTGTTATTGGCATCGTTCGCAGCGCGGTAGGTGCGCATATCAAGGAAGAATATCTCAAGCGACGGACCATAGGACACCTTGCGATATACCCGCCCCGGTTCGGACGCATGTTCGGTGATTGGCAGCATTTCACGAAATGCCCGGTTGGCACGTGCGGCCAATAGGGATACCGATTTTTCGCTGTAACGATCATCCCCGGTCAGCATTTCACCGGGATACCAGTTGTTGGTCACTTCGTGGTCGTCCCACTGGTAATAGACCGGGATCAGGCGGTTGAATTCGCGGACATTCTTATCAAGCATGTTGTATTTGTAATTGCCGCGAAACTCGGCAAGGGTTTCGGCGACCTTGCCGGTATCCTCGGTCGTGATGTTTTTCCAGATATCGCCATCGGGCATTTTTGCCTGTTCGGCAAACGGACCATCGGCATAGATGGTATCGCCGGAATGGATGAAGAAATCCGGGTTGTGTTTGGTGATCGTGGCATAGGTTTTCATGCCGCCGCGATCCTCATCAATGCCCCAGCCCTGCCCGGCCGTATCACCCGACCAGCCGAACCGGATATTGCGTTTTGCCGCCGGTGCGGTGCGGAAATGACCGATCACCGATTCGGACGATGCCCGTCCATCATCAAGATTTTCGAAATGGATTTTATAAAACACGTCCTGCCCGGCCGGCAGATCATTCAGGGCAAGCTTGCCGGCAAAATCACGTTCCGGCAGAACATCGACATGCGGAATTCTGACGGATCGTGAAAAGTTTTCCGTTGTGGCAATTTCGGTAATCATCCGTGACGCACGATCCGCACGGCCCCAGATACAGGCGGAATTGGCGGTGACGTCACCACTTTGCACCCCATGGGTGATCATTGGACGATCCGCCGCACGCGAAATGGACGGCATGAAAAATCCACCCATCGCCGATGCCGCACCGGCCGTGGCGGTTACAGAGGCGGTTGTGGTCAGGAATTTTCGGCGGGAAAGACGAAAAGACATTGAAAGAACCCCTTCAAAATTTGAAGTAACACCTTGAAGAGTATGACAAATTCAAATGACAGGACCGTTGCGGCCTCTTGATGGTTTTATCAACATTTGATGACACTGGCGCGCGCAATACGACGTTTGCAGCCCCGCCCCGTTTTCAAATGAAAAAGACCGGATGCGATTGCATCCGGCCCCTTAAACATTCCCGCAAAAGCGCGGCAAAGATCAGTAAATGCCACCCGGGCTTGAAACGCCGCCGGTATTGCCTTCGGCACCGACGCCGCTGTAACCGGCATCGCCACCATCGATCACATTGTCATTCGATGACGGAATGGTGCCGGGTTTGAAAGCTTCCCAGATCACGTTCTGATCCCCCGGGCGGGCCGGAAGGCCGGAACGGGCTTCAACGCGGACCATGCGAATGCCCGGCGGTGTACGGAATGGCACGGCCTTTGTGCCCTTTAAGGCATCGCCCATGAACTGCTTGAAGATCGGGGCGGCGGCACTGGCCCCCTGCTCCTGATCGCCAAGCGAGCGGTTATCGTCAAAGCCGACATAAACACCAACCGCAAGGTCGGGCGAGAAGCCGACAAACCATGCATCGCGGCTATCGTTCGTGGTACCGGTTTTACCCGCCAGCGGATAACCGAGTTCGCGAATGCGACGACCGGTTCCGCGTTCAACCACACCTTCAAGCATCGATACCATCTGGAACGCGCTTGCCGGGTCGGTAAGCTGTTCACGGGTATCGGGCAGTTCAGGGGGCATCTGATTGCGGAAATCGACATCCTGACATTCCGCACACTGGCGTTCGTCACGACGATAGATCACTTCACCGCGACGGTTCTGAATGCGGTCAATCAGGGTCGGGGTGATTTTCTTGCCGCCATTGACAAATTCCGCATAGGCCGCCGTCATGCGCATGACGGTGGTTTCCGCCGCACCAAGCGCCATCGAAAGAACCTGTGGCATATCATCGACAACACCGAAACGTTGCGCGTAATCGGCAACCTTGTCCATGCCGATGGTCTGGGCCAGACGTACCGTCATCAGGTTACGCGACAGTTCGATACCAAGACGCATGGTAGAAGGACCATAGAACTTGCCGCTATAGTTGCCCGGCTTCCATTTACCAAGCCCGGGCCCCTGATCAATCACGAATGGCGCATCCAGCACCAGGGTCGACGGGGTAAAGCCCTGATCAAGGGCGGCCAGGTAAACAAACGGTTTGAAGGCAGAACCGGGCTGACGACGGGCCTGGGTCGCGCGGTTGAATTTCGACATGTCATGCGAAAAACCGCCCGACATTGCCAAAACACGCCCGGTATGCGGGTCCATCGCGACAAGCGCCCCATTGACCGCAGGAATCTGGCGCAGGCCATAGGTATTGGGCGGCAGTTCTTCGCCATCAAGTTCCGCAAAATGCCTCACATAGATCACATCACCCGGCGACAGAACATCTGATGGGCTGTTGACCGCAGCACCAAGCTTCTGGCCTTCTTTCCACGGACGCGCCCATGTCAGGAAGCGAAGCGGAATGCGGCCCTGCTTGCCCGACAGAAGGCCAAGGGTTGCTTCTTCGGCACTGACACGCAGAACAACGGCCTTGTCCCATGGCAAATCATTGGGTGTTTCGACTTCGCGCAGTTTCTGCTGCCAGTCATCGGCCAGATCGATATTGGTGATCGGACCGCGCCAGCCATGACGACGGTCATATTCCACAAGCCCTTCGACCAGCGCCTGATCGGCAATGGTCTGCAGGCGCGGATCAACCGTCGAGCGGACCGACAGTCCGCCATCATAAAGCATATTTTCGCCGTAACGGTCGACCAGCTGGCGGCGGACTTCCTCGGCGAAGAAATCAGCACGATAGGTATCGACCGACTGGCGTTCCTTGGCAATCAGCGGGCTTGCCCACGCGTTCTGGGCTTCGGCCTCGGTGATGAATTTTTCTTCGAGCATCCGGCCAATCACCCAATTACGACGCGCCTTGGCTTCGTCATGATTGCGGACCGGATGATAATTCGACGGTGCCTTTGGCAGGGCGGCAAGATAGGCCGCTTCCTCGATATTGATTTCATCAAGAGATTTATCGAAATACCGCAACGCCGCCGCCGCAACGCCATAGCTGCCATTGCCGAGATAAATTTCGTTCAGATACAGTTCAAGGATATGTTCCTTGGAAAAGGCACGCTCGATCCGGAAGGAAAGGATTGCTTCCTTGACCTTGCGTTCATAGGAAACTTCGCTGGTCAGAAGGAAGTTTTTGGCAACCTGCTGGGTGATGGTCGATGCACCGACCGGACGCTTACCCGTGCCCATATTGACAACGTTGGTCACGGCTGCGCGCAGCACGGATGCGAAATCGATGCCCGGATGGCTGAAAAAGTTTTTATCCTCGGCCGCGACAAACGCGTCGACAACAACATGCGGGATCGAGGTGATCGGCACGAAAACGCGTTTTTCACGCGCATATTCGGCGATCAATGCCCCGTCACTGGCATGGACGCGTGTCATGACTTCGGGTTCGTAGTTTTCAAGCTGGGTGTAATCGGGCAAGTCCTGACCGAAATGCCAGAAGATCGCCAGAACGCCGATCCCGCCAGCAATTGCCATCAGGAAAAGCACACCGAAAATACTTAGTAAAATACGCATAAACAGGTCTTTATCATTTTGCTGTTTTGGCCTGATCCGGTTTGGCGCGCACCAAAGCGCACATTTCGGAGAATTGCAATCAGCCTTATCATAGCGGCAAAAAAGTGACGGCGTTGTGACACTGCGCACGGCCACCGTATTTTCTGTTCCGACCGGGCAAAGATTATAGCCCTACCGCCCCATCAAAGCGAGAGCCGGAAATTCCATTGCACGGAAAAGTTATGCAAATTGCCAATATGCTTTTCGAAATCCGGGGACGAAGCCGTTGAACCCGACCTAGAATTTATGTTTTTCGAAATAGATATCGATGGCGCGCAGTATAGCTTCGGCGACCTTGCGACGATGTGCCGGGCTTTGCAACAGCTTGGCATCCGTCGCGTTCGATAAATAGCCCATTTCAAACAGGGCTGAGGGGATATCAGGAGCCTTGAGCACAGCAAAGCCCGCGAACCGATGGGTCCGGCGTTGCAGTTCGATGCTTTTGCCGAGTTCGGTGACCATATTGGCCGCAAGGGTCGCCGACAGGTTCATGGTTTCGCGCTGTGCCAGATCGATCAGGATGCTTTGCACCAGCGAGTTTTCTTCCGATAGGTCAATACCGGCAATCACGTCGGCCTTGTTTTCCTTTGACGCCAGTGCGGCGGCTTCTTTGTCCGACGCGTTTTCAGACAGGGTATAGACCGATGCACCGCGATGCTTGGAATTGCCAATCGAGTCTGCGTGCAGCGAAATAAACAGATCGGCCCCGTTTTTACGCGCGATTTCGGTTCGCTGGCGCAATTTCAGGAACACGTCCTTGTCGCGTGTCAGAAGCACACGATACCGACCGGAATCGGTCAGAACCTTTTCAACTTCGCGGGCGGCGGCAAGCGTCAGGTCCTTTTCATAGACCCCGCCAACCCCGATTGCGCCGGGATCAACCCCGCCGTGACCCGCATCAATCGCAATCAGCGGCTTTTCCGAACCACCACGACCGGACTCAACCGCAACATCGGCACTTTGTTCGGTGGCACTGGTGTCGTTGCGGCTGCGTGCGGAATAGGCGACCATGCTTTCGCGTGATGCCGCCATAAAGGCATCACGCTTGGCGGGCGACAGATCAACGACAAGACGATGGGGCTTGCCATCGGATGCAGGCAGCGTGAAGATTTTTGAAACAAGTGCCGGTTCGGCAACGTCAAGAACCACACGGAAGGTGCCCGGTTTGAACAGGCCGTAACGCAATCCCGAAATCAGGCCCCCGCCCGATGTTACCTTGCCCGGGGGGGCGGTCCATTCGATTTCGGGCATGTCGATGATGACACGATATGGATCGGGCAGCAGAAAATAGCTGAACTCGACACTGCGATCGAGATCAATGACAAAGCGGGTATAGTCGGGATAAACGCCAAGGCGCGCGCCAAGAACCTTGGTTTCCTGCGCATTTGCCGTGGCAGAACCGCCGACACAGATCATCATCGCCAGAAAAAGCGACAAACAGAGTGCAGCAACAATCCGGGCCGGTTTTTGCCCGACCAAGAACAGCGTTTCTGCCGTCGCATTCACCTGCGAACCCGTTTGAACTGATACCATCGTCCTGCTGCGTTTATCCTGAGAATGCGGAGTAGTTTTAGACTGGTTGTCTGCGTTTATAACAATGCGTTGGTTAACGGGCAATTGACTGCCCGCGAAACACGCGACGCGCACAACATTCTTCGTTTCGATGTCCATTACATTAATGTAAACGGTAAAAACATTGCAGGATCATGGATTTGGCAGAAGGCATCCGTGATTGGCGCAATCAGGCGAAAAACTTCGCGATTTTGAATTCAACCACAACAAAGTCATCGGACAACGTAACAAAACTGTTTGTCGCGGGACTTCAAAAGGGATATGTTGCACCCGAGATTCCTATGCCTTGCGGTGTGAACCTTATTAATCCGTCAGGCTGAGGACGCGACGAGGCCAGTTCTCGGGTCGGTGTCTCGGTGACGCGGCAATTCCCGCTCCCGATAGAGCCCTCCCATTCAAGGCTGTCTTGGCGCGCTCGAGATTACGCAACCAATTTTTGTTTCAACACCAAAACCAGGTCCGAACCGGAAGAGCAGCCGAAACGCGATGAACCAGATATATACAGGACATATCGCGACCTTTATGGACGGCGCCTCCGGATACGCCGGTTTATTTGCATACCAGCGCAACATCGCTTTACGCAGGAAACTGGCGGGACCTTTAGGAACAGGTTCCGAATGGTCAAACGCATGCTCATCGATGCAACGCACACGGAAGAAAGCCGTGTCGTTGTTATTAATGGAAATCGCCTAGAAGAATACGACGTCGAAACTTCGACCAAGAAGCAGATAAAAGGAAATATCTATCTCGCGAAAGTGACGCGTGTAGAACCGTCCCTGCAGGCGGCCTTCGTCGATTACGGCGGAAACCGCCATGGTTTCCTCGCCTTTAGCGAAATTCATTCCGACTATTACCAGATCCCGGTCGCAGATCGCGAAGCCCTTTCGCGTAGTCATAGTGACGTCAAGGATGCCGACATCGTCGAAGACAATATCGGCGACGCATCCGAGGGTAACGATACCCCGAAAAAAGAAAAGAAACCGGCCCGCACCCGCAATCGCCGCAAACCGCGTGCGAAAGCATCGGACGAAACCGCGGTTGAAACCGATGCAGAAGCACCGGCAACCGACGAAAACGCCGATAGTGCGGAAACTGTTGCGGCCGACGCCCCGCAGGAAAATGACGCTGCGGCAAGTGATGATGCGAACGATGAGGACGCAAAACCGCGCCGTCGTCGCCCCCGCAACCGTCGCAAGAAATCCGACGAGGTCGAGGCATCTGGTGATGGCACCGCCGACGCATCGTCGAACGATGGTGATGATACCGATGGTTCGGGCGGCGGAAATGCTGCCATGTCAGCAGAAATTGCCGAACTGACCGTCGATATCGAAACCGAGCCGGCCGGTGCCGCCGAAGAAGAAGACATCGATGATCTGGGCGGCGATGACGGGGATGAATTCTCCGACAGCCATCGCCCGCAGATGCAGAAGCGCTACAAGATTCAGGAAGTGATCAAGCGCCGCCAGATCCTGCTTGTGCAGGTGGTCAAGGAAGAACGCGGTAACAAGGGTGCTGCGCTTTCGACCTTCCTGTCACTGGCGGGTCGTTATTGCGTTCTGATGCCAAATACCCCGCGCGGTGGCGGCATTTCGCGCAAGATCACCAATGCACAGGATCGCAAGCGCCTTAAATCCATTCTGGCCGAACTGGAAATTCCGGATGGCATGGCCGTTATCGTGCGTACCGCAGGTTCGGAACGCACCAAGGCCGAAATTAAACGCGACTTCGATTATCTGATGCGTTTGTGGGATCGTATTCGCGAAACCACCCTTCAGAGCCAGGCACCGTGCCTGATTTATGAAGAAGCCGATCTGATCAAACGGTCCATCCGTGACCTGTATGCACGCGATGTTGACGAAGTTCTGGTCGAAGGTGACGAAGGTTACCGGATCGCCAAAGACTTCATGAAGATGCTGATGCCGTCACATGCAAAGCGTGTGCAGCCCTACAAGGATCAGGGTGTTCCGCTGTTCCACCGCTTCCAGGTGGAAAGCCAGCTTGATGCGATGCTCAATCCGGTCGTGCAGCTTAAATCGGGTGGCTATATCGTCATCAACCCGACCGAGGCACTGGTCGCGATTGACGTGAACTCGGGCCGTTCGACCCGTGAACGCAACATCGAAGAAACCGCATACAAGACCAACCTTGAAGCCGCCGAAGAACTCGCACGCCAGCTGCGCCTGCGCGATCTGGCCGGTTTGATTGTGGTCGATTTCATCGACATGGAAGACCACCGCAACCAGGGGGCGGTTGAACGCAAGCTTAAAGAAGCCATGCGCAATGACCGGGCCCGCCTTCAGATCGGCCGTATCAGCCCGTTCGGCTTGCTTGAAATGTCACGCCAGCGCCTGCGCCCGTCGCTTGTTGAAAGCGCGTTCGAGGTTTGCGCGCATTGCCGCGGTGTCGGCCTTGTCCGTTCGATCGAAAGTGCCGCCCTTCATCTGCTGCGTGTGCTTGAAGAAGAAGGCATGCGTCGTCGTTCCGGCGCGCTTACCGTTCATGTTGCAAGCGAAGTCGCGCTTTATATCCTGAACCGCAAACGTGACACGCTGGCCGAAATCGAACAGCGTTACGGCTTCACCGTGATGATCTTTGGCGATGACAGCCTGATTTCGCCAGATCACCGGATTGAACGGTCACGTGCGAAAAAGGGTGACGAAGAAGAAGCCCTGCCGGTTCTGAACACCGACAGCGTATCTTTGACCGCGATTGAAAGCCCGGTTGAACCGGACGAAGACGAAGAAGAAGACGTTGCAGAGGCACGTGATACCCGTGATCAGCGCGACGACGATGATCAGGGCAACAAACGCCGCCGTCGCCGTCGCCGCCGTCGTGGCCGCAATGATGAACGTGATGACCGTGATGATCAGAACGAAGCCGATGCATCAGATGATGCGGCCGGTTCGTCGGATCGCGGTGATCAGGACGATAACGAAGATGATGACGACGACGAAGCACAGCGCAAACGCCGCCGCCGCGGCAAACGTGGTGGACGCCGTCGTTCACGCCGTCAGGAATTTGAAAACGCACCGCGTGTCAAATCGCCTGCCGATGATGCACAGGCAACTGCCCTTCGCCGGGATCGTGATCACAGCGCACCGGAAGGTCAGGTCGAGGATCAGGTTATTGATGCCGACAGCGAAGGTCAGGATGCCGACAGCTTCGATCAGGAAGGTGTCCGTGTCGGCCGTGAGCGCAGTGCAACCGCGCCGGCCCCGGCACGGCCGCGCCGCGAACGTCGTGATCGCAATGACAATCGCCGCAACAGGCGGGATCGCAATGACCGGGGTGATGTGAAAAACATCCCGATCCAGAGCGGCCCGGCCCCCGAGACTGCGGAAGAAATCGCCAAGGAAACCGTTTCGGCACCAGCACAGAACCCAGCCGAAACACCCGTAGCAAGCCCAGCGGAAATCGTGGCGGAAAAACCGGCAAGCCCGGCCCCTGCCCCCGCAGCAGCAACGGCAGCGGAGAAATCCGAACCGAAGGCAGAGCCGAAAAAACCGGCACCAAAAGCCGAAAAGGCACCGGAACCGGTGGCGAGTGAACCCGCTTCTGCCGAACCGGCAAAAGATGAAAAACCCAAGTCGAAGAAACGCGGCTGGTGGAGCCTTGGTCGTTAAGATCAGGACCCGATAAAATCCAAAAGGGCTGCCGAACATTCGGCAGCCCTTTTCGTTGCGGTCTGTTTGAGATCAGGGGCTTATCGCTGCCAGTTCTTCAATGCCTTTACCGCACCCAGCATGGTTGCCTCGCTATGTGCGAATGAGAATCGGACATAGTGTTTGCCGCGAAGCCGATCAAAATCAGTGCCCGGCGTGGTGGCAACACCGGTTTCGTCAAGCATGCGACGACAGAATGCCTCGCTATCATCCGTCAGATCGCGGACATCGGCATAGAGATAGAATGCACCATCCGCCGGGGCGAAGTTGCCAAATCCGGCTTTGGGCAGTTCATTGAGCAGGATTTCACGATTGCGGGCATAGGCCGCGACATTGGCCTGCAATTCGTCCTCGCAATCAAATGCGGCGACGGCGGCGATCTGCGATAATGCCGGGGCCGAAATAAACAGGTTCTGTTGCAGGCATTCGACCGCGCGCATCAGATCAGGCGGCACCACCGCCCAGCCCAGACGCCAGCCGGTCATCGAGAAATATTTCGAGAAGCTGTTGATGATGATCGCCTCATCGCCGAATTCAAGTGCGGTGCATTCCCGGACATCGCCAAACGAAATGCCCTGATAAATCTCGTCACTGATCAGGCGAATGCCGTTTTCCCGGCAATAGGTCGCCAGTTCGCGGTAAGTTTCAACGTCAATCATGCTGCCCGCCGGGTTGGACGGACTTGCAACGATCAGACCGTCAATCGGGTCCTCAAGATCACGCAGCATGGCAACGGTCGGCTGATAATGGCTTTCGGGACCGGCAGGCAGATTGACGGTTTCAATGCCGAGTGCGGTCAGGATGTTGTGATAGGCCGGATAGCCTGGTGCCGCCATCGCCACCCGATCCCCGGCATCAAAGGCCGCCAAAAACGCCAGCACGAAGATCGAGGAAGAACCGCTGGCAACGCAGATGCGCGACGGATCGACCGGGGTGTTGAATTTGCGCTGATAATGGCCGGCTATGGCTTCGCGCAGGGGATCGATTCCCATCGCATTGGTATAGCCGATCAGATCGTTATCAAGGGCGCGGGCCGCGGCCTCGCGGACCTTGCGTGGGGCCGGGGTGCCGGGTTGCCCGACTTCAAGGTGATAGACAGCCTTGCCGTCGCGTTCGCGCGCGTTGGCGGCACGCATGACATCCATAACAATAAACGGCGAAATGGCACCGCGGCGCGATTGTTTCAAAGCCATTTGTGGGGTCCTGCTTTGTATCGTGAAAATCGGGGCAGGAAATCCTGCCCCGATGAAATGTCTGTAAAGGGTGGCTTACTGGGTGCCCGCCATACCGCCGCCCGCAGGATCGGCAATGAACTGGCAGCTTTCCGGATGCGGCGGGATCCCTTCAAGGCAACGCACGATATTGACCGCCGGTTTGCCCGCCGAATTCATCGGTACATTGGCAGCCGCCCCCTTTTCGATCAGGTCTTCGGCCATGGTGGCAATCTGTTTGGTGGCACCGGCCGGAGTCCCGGTGCCAGCGATCCCATAGTAATATTCCCAGACAAACGGGTTGACCATAAGTGCCGGGCCCATCAGCGGGGTCTGGGCATAACCCGCATCCCCGGCGGCAAGGTTAAGGCCGAACGCATCGGCACCAAGCCCCGCACCAAACGGTTTGTTCATCGTGGTCATGCAGGCAACCGCATTGGCCTTGCGGTCCAGCACGACAAAGCCGCTGCGCCCGGTATTGGCTTGAATGTTGCTGTCAGCAGCTTCGATATCGGCCAGATAGCGGTTCAGGATCGCACCAAGTTCCGTTTCCGCGTCAATAACAGATCGCCCGTTATCGGAACGCGGCGGATAGGCAAGGTAAAGCGTTTCGTTGCCAACCTTGACCTCGGTCGCGGCTTTCCATTGCGGTTTGTAGGAACGCATGTCTTCGGCCGTCAGCGTGCCACCGGCATTCTGAACCGCGGTTGCGATCTGGGCGCCAAGGGCACCGTTATAAAACTCGCCCGGTCCCTTGACCCGAAGAGAGGTCAGAAGTGCGCCAAGATTGACGGAACGAATCCGGTCACCGACCTGCAAGGTTTTGCCATCTGGCATGAAAACATCGCGCAGGATCGGGCTTGCTTCGATCCGGTCGCGATTGGCTTCGATATCATCAACCATCGAACGCGATACCGGAACACCAAGGCGGGCATACTGTTCTGCTGCCGAAAGAAGCTGCGGCCATTGCAGACGACCATAACGCGCACTAAGTGCGTAAAGGCCGCGCGGGACACCCGGAACGGTCGTTGCGACTTGGCCATCTGCGGTGCGAGTCCCCGGACGTGGCCAGAAATCAAGGACTTCGACCTTTTTCGATTCCCGATCATGGACAACGCAAACCCCGCCGCCACCGATACCGGCAACCGATGATTTGGTCACCGTCATGGTGGCATAAAGCGCAACAGCCGCATCGGCCGCCGTGCCGCCAGCCGAAAGAACATCGCGCGCAATACGGACCGCACGGGGTTCGTCGGCAACCACGCCACCAAGGAAACCACTGACGGCCCCGATTTGGCCAAGATTATCAGTATTATCAGTACCGCAGGCAGCAAGACCGGCAGTCATTGCGATTGCCGCCATGATCCGCCATGATGGCTTGCGCGTCGGGAACCTGTCCGCACGGGTCGGGTCGACATAAGATGAACGAGAACACGGAACGCACATTTTGCTCAGACGCATTATTACTCTCACTGCCATTTTCCTTGTTGCCCTGCCCAGCACAGTTTTTGCGCAGGGTCGTTCTTTTATCCGGGATACCGAGATTGAGGAAACCCTTCATCTCTATGCGACCCCGATATTCAAGGCTGCCGGGCTCGATCCGCGCGGCGTTACTGTCTATATCGTCTCAGATCCCAGCCTGAACGCATTCGTTGCAGGTGGCCAAAAGCTTTTTATCAATACTGGCCTCTTGTTGAAAGCCCAGACTCCCGAACAGGTTATGGGTGTGATGGCCCACGAGACCGGCCACATTGCGGGCGGGCATCTTTCACGTGTTCATGATCAGCTTCGAAATGCATCGGCGATCTCGATTCTGTCAACCATCGTCGGTGTTGCTGCCGGTGTTGCCGCCGGACGTTCCGATGTCGGTACGGCGGCCGTTCTTGGCGGCCAGAACGTTGCCGAACGCAATTTTCTGGCCTATTCGCGAACACAGGAAAGCAGTGCCGATCAGGCCGGCGTCAAATTCCTGAGCGAAGCAGGCATATCATCGCGCGGCCTGATGGAATTCATGGAAACGCTTGAAGGTCAGGAATTGCTGAGCACCGCGCGTCAGGACCCGTATCTGCGCAGTCACCCGTTGACGACCGAACGTGTTGATTTCCTTGAAAACTATACCGCGAATTCACCGTTAAAAGACGCCAAGGTCGATCCGGTTCTGTATGAACGTCATGATCGTATGCGTGCCAAGCTGTATGCGTTTACCAACCATATCCAGCATACTTTGCGCACCTATCCCGAGTCCGATACCAGCGTTTCGGGGCGCTATGCGCGCGCCATCGCCTATTACCGGGACTCGCAAATCGAACCGGCGATGAAACTGATTGACGGGCTGATCGCCGAAGAACCCGAAAACCCGTATTTCGAGGAGCTTAAGGGTCAGGTCCTGCTGGAATTCGGCAAGGCCAAGGAAGCCACCGATCCGCTGCGCAAATCGGTCGAATTGTCCAATGGTGCCCCTTTGATCCGCCTTCTGCTGGCGCATGCCCTGATTGAAAGCGGCGATGATGCGGTTCTGGGCGAAGCCAAGGAAAACCTGCTGGGGGTTCTTTCGGTCGAACGTGGCAATGCATCGGCATGGCGTTTTCGGGCGATCATTGAAAACCGTCTTGGCAATGAGGGCGAAGCATCGCTGTCGCAGGCGGAATACAGCCTTTTGACCGGGGATCGGGAAGCGGCGAAATATCATGCTGTGCAGGCCGACCGGAAACTTGAAAAAGGCACCGCGACCTGGCAGCGCGCACAGGACATCATCCGGGCGACCGACCCGGAAGGCAAGGACAAGCCCAATTGATATCGGTTCTGTCGCCGCAGGCGGGCGTCATTTCGATGATGTCGCGCCGTCTGGGCGTTGCTTTTATGGCGGTTTACGTCCTGGCCGGATGCAGCCTGCCCGATGCCGGGGTCAGCGTCGAGGGAGACCTGAAGCTTCTTTACGGCCCCTTCTCGCTTGGCAATCCGCCGCGCTACTGGCATTACGCCGACCGCCCGGCAAAGCTTGATCAGGGTGAACAGTCAAAGGCCAACAGCCTTTACTGGGACGATATTGATGGGCGCATCGCCCTTGCCATGCGCCCGGCCATTGCCCCGTTTGAACTTGGCCGCCGAACCAATATTTCGGTTCTTGCATCCCCCTATCTGTCTTTTGACTGGTTGATGAACGCATCCGCCCTGCCCGGCGATACCGAGCTTGTGCTTGGTTTCCGGTCGCAGTCACAAGGGGATTGGGGCGAAAGTGACCTGGGAGTTGGCAAGCCGCCGATTGATCACGTAATCCGCCTGCCGATCGGGGGCGATATTTCGGGCACTGTCGGCTGGCAGCGGGATTATTTCGATCTTTCGACCCTGCATCGACGATACTGGCCCGACACAGACACTGTCGATGTTCGTCTGGTATGGATCGGCGTCGCATCGTCACATGATCAGCGCCCCGATGTGGCCGGTGTCACATATCTCTCGCATATTTTACTTTCCCGTTAGGGTGCCCGTCTCGTATCAATGATCTAGAGAAATCAGGTCCTGCGTGATGTCAGAAACATCCGGGACGAAGACAACAAAGGATTTTCGATGAACTCGCTTATGATCAAACGCCTTCTGGGCGGTGCCGCCATTATGCTTTCGCTGGGTTTTGCCATGGGGGCCCCGGCACAGGCAGCAGACCTTAGCGACGCGCAGAAGGCCGAGATCGAAGGCGTGATCGAGCAGTATCTGATGGAAAATCCGGATGTTCTGTTGCGCGCCATCCAGAATGTTCAGGTCTGGCAGACAACCGAACAAGCCCGTCAGCAGGCCGAAGCCATTCAGCCGGTATGGGATGCGCTGGTGGCTGACAGCTCCGTGCCATCGGTTGGCCCGCTTGATGCACCGGTTACCGTGATCGAATTTTTTGATTATCACTGCGGTTATTGCAAACGCGCCTTTGACGGTGTGAAGGAACTTGCGGAAAATTCCGACGGCAAAATCCGCACCATGTTTGTTGAATTCCCGATCCTGCGCGAAGAAAGTGCCAGTGCGGCACGTGCCGCACTGGCCGCTGCCAAGCAGGGCAAATACATGGAAATCCACGCGGCCTTCATGGAAAGCCGTGGTGTGCTTGACGAAGCACAGATCAATAAGCTGGCCGAAGATGCCGGTGTTGACGTTGATCAGATGCGCAAGGACATGCAGTCGCCGGAAATCAACGGCATGTTGCAGCAATATTCCGCCATGGCGCGCAGCATCGGGGTTAATGGCACCCCCGCCTTCCTGATCAATGGTCAGATGGTGTCGGGGGCGGATATGGAACGGGTCAATGCGCTGGTCAAAGCCGGACTTAAAGAAGCGTCCTGATTTTTAAATCACCTGCGACTACGGATGCAGTCAATCCGTTTCGCAGCCTTAATAAAACAAACGCCCCCGTTTCGGTATCGAAACGGGGGCTTTTTATCGGGCGTTTGCGCGATCAGATCAAACCGGCCAGCGGCGAGGACGGATCGGCATATTTTTTCTTGGGCATACGACCGGCAAGGAAAGATTCCCGACCAGCGATGATTGCGTGTTTCATGGCGCGCGCCATACGGATCGGGTCCTTGGCACCGGCAATCGCGGTATTCATCAGAACACCGTCACAGCCCAGTTCCATGGCAAATGCCGCATCGGACGCGGTGCCAACACCGGCATCGACGATCACGGGCACATTGGCGTTTTCCTTGATGAGCGCAATATTGACCGGGTTCAGAATCCCCATGCCCGATCCTATCAGGGAACCCAGCGGCATGATCGCGACACAGCCCATATCTTCAAGCATCTTGGCCTGAATGGGATCGTCGCTGCAATAAACCATCACGTCGAAACCGTCCTTGATCAGGGCTTCGGCCGCCTTGAGGGTTTCGGGCATGTTGGGATACAGCGTTTTCTGATCGCCCAGAACTTCAAGCTTCACCAAGTTCCAGCCGCCGGCTTCGCGGGCCAGACGCAGGGTGCGAACAGAATCATCGGCCGTAAAGCAACCCGCCGTATTGGGCAGATAAACGTATTTTTTCGGATCGACATAATCGACCAGCATTGGCTGCGACGGGTCGGTCAGGTTAACACGACGCACCGCAACCGTAACCATTTCGGCACCCGAGGCATCAATCGCGATGCGGGTTTCTTCGAAATCCTTGTATTTGCCGGTACCAACGATCAGACGCGATTTGAATTTGTGACCGGCAACAACAAAGCCCGCGTCATCGGCCGATGCAAGATCGGCATCCGATGAACCGCCACCAATGAAATGAACGATTTCAAGTTTATCGCCATCAGCAAGGGCGGTATCGCCATAGGCCGTTTTCGGCACGATTTCGAGATTGCGTTCCACCGCGACCTTGGTCGCCGTGATCCCGAGTTCGCCGAGAAGATCGGCAACGGTTGCTGCGGTATCGATGGTGCGGTCTTCACCGTTGATGGTCAGGCGCATCTGTTCGTCTTGTCCTTGTGGTATCAAAATATTCATCTATTGGCGCGCAGTATGCGCAGCTGCCGGGCGAGAGGCAAGCTGTGATCGGCGGATTCTGCCATGCGGGGCACACAAAGCTGTGCCGATGGCGATGATGCAGGCATGATCTTGCGGCTACAGTCATAGCCTCGTCCGAATGCAACGTTGCGTCAGACTTTGGTCGTGCTATAAACGCATCACTATATGTTGGGCATGTGGGAACGGATGACAAAACCCGTCTACATTCTGAATGGGCCGAATTTGAACCTGCTGGGACAGCGTCAGCCGGAAATTTACGGTTCGACCACCTTGCGGGATATCGACAGCATGTGTTCGGCACATGGGTCGCAATTAGGCCTGCCCGTCGTCTTTCGCCAAAGCAATCATGAAGGCGAACTGGTTGACTGGATTCAGGAAGCCCGGCAAGAAGCTGCTGGCATTATTATCAATGCTGGGGCATATACGCACACATCGGTTGCGATCCTTGACGCCTTGCTGGCATCCGATTTGCCGGTCGTCGAGGTGCATCTTTCAAATATTCATCAGCGGGACGCATTCAGACATCATTCTTACGTCTCAAAAGCTGCAAAAGGCATGATCTGTGGTTTTGGCGCGCAGGGTTACATTCTTGGCCTTGATGCCATCAGATCACTGATCCACACACCATCATAAAAGATATCGAAATGAGCAAGTTCAACATCGACAACGATACCATTCGCCAGCTCGCCGAGCTGCTGGACGAGACCAACCTGACCGAGATCGAAGTTGCCGCAGGCGACAATCGCATTCGCGTCGCCCGTCAGGGCACCATGGTTGCAGCCGCTCCGGCTGCTGCACCGGTTGCGGCTCCTGCTGCGGCGGCTGCTCCGGCGGCACCTGCTGATGCAGGTTCCCATCCGGGTGCTGTAAAATCGCCGATGGTTGGCGTGGTCTATTTCGCACCGGAACCCGGCGCTGCACCGTTTATTTCGGTCGGTTCCAGCGTTTCCGAAGGCCAGACCCTGATGCTGATCGAAGCAATGAAGACCTTCAACCCGATCCGCGCGCCGAAATCTGGCAAAATCAGCCAGATCATCGCAACCGACGGCCATCCGGTCGAGTATGACGAGCCGCTGGTCATTATTGAATAAGCCGGGGTAAACACCGCATGTTCGACAAACTACTGATTGCCAACCGTGGCGAAATCGCGCTGCGTATTCAGCGCGCCTGCCGCGAAATGGGCATCAAAACTGTCGCGGTGCATTCCACCGCCGATGCAGATGCCATGCATGTCCGCCTGGCAGACGAAGCCGTCTGCATCGGCCCGGCAGCATCGAAAGACAGCTATCTGAATATTCCGGCGATCCTGTCGGCAGCCGAAATCACCGGGGCGGAAGCCATCCATCCGGGTTACGGCTTCCTGTCGGAAAATGCCGACTTTGCCGCCATGGTCGAAGAACATGGCTTTGCCTTTGTCGGTCCGTCGGCGGAACATATCCGCATGATGGGTGACAAGATCACCGCCAAACTCACAGCAGCAAAACTGGGCATTCCGGTTGTTCCGGGGTCGGACGGAGAAATCACCACCGTTGCCGAGGCGCAAAAATGCGCCAAGGAAATCGGCTATCCGGTTCTGATCAAGGCATCGGGCGGCGGCGGCGGTCGCGGCATGAAAGTGGTCGAGCGCGACGAAGACCTTGCCGAAGCCTTTTCCATGACCCGCAAGGAAGCATTGCAGAACTTTGGCAATGCCGCGGTTTATATGGAAAAGTACCTTGGCAAACCGCGCCATATCGAACTTCAGGTTATCGGCGATTCCCACGGAAATGCCGTCCATCTGTTCGAACGTGACTGTTCGTTGCAGCGCCGTCACCAGAAAGTGCTTGAAGAAGCCCCTTCGCCAACGCTGACACCGGAAGAACGCGAACGTATCGGATCGACCGTTGCCAACGCGATGCGTGGCATGGGATATCGCAATGCCGGTACGATTGAATTCCTGTATGAAAATGGCGAGTTCTATTTCATTGAAATGAACACCCGCCTGCAGGTCGAACATCCGGTGACCGAAGCCATTTCGGGCGTTGACCTTGTGCGTGAACAGATTCGCGTTGCCGCAGGCCTTGAACTGTCCTTTACACAGGAAGATCTGGAAATTCACGGCCATGCGATTGAATGCCGCATCAATGCCGAAGATCCGGAAACCTTTGTGCCGTCACCGGGCAAGATCAAGGAATATCATGCACCGGGCGGTTTGGGCGTTCGTGTCGATAGCGGTATCTATACCGGTTATTCGATCCCGCCCTATTACGACAGCATGATTGCAAAGCTGATCGTGCATGGGCGTGACCGCGAAGAATGCATGATGCGCCTGCGCCGTGCCTTGGCCGAATATGCGATTGGCGGGATCAAAACCACCATTCCGCTGCATCAGAAGCTTTTGGCGCAGCCCGATATCCAGAAAGGTGATTACGACATTCACTGGCTGGAAAAATTCATGGGCATGAAGAAGTAACCTTCTATATCCCGATCAAAAAACGGGGCTTCCTTTCGGGAGCCCCGTTTTTGTTTGGGAATTTCCGTTAGCCCAGCAACGCCCCTAGCGAGAGGCGATGGCAACCGCCGCCCCGACCATCACCGTTGCACTGGTGCGGTTGGCGATTTTCATAGCACGTCGGCTGCG
The DNA here is from genome assembly GCF_000300235.2 of Thalassospira xiamenensis M-5 = DSM 17429. Classification (NCBI taxonomy): domain Bacteria; kingdom Pseudomonadati; phylum Pseudomonadota; class Alphaproteobacteria; order Rhodospirillales; family Thalassospiraceae; genus Thalassospira; species Thalassospira xiamenensis. The sequence goes on from NZ_CP004388.1 coordinate 2,578,474, forward strand.
GATCAGGTGGCGCAGACGCGACGCCATGAAAACCCATGTCAGGTCGACCGCGACCAGAACCACCATCAGGGCGACGGAAAGTTCGAACCAGCCAAACAGCGACACGGATGCCAGATCAATCACGGTTGGAACCAGCGCCATATAGAACAGCATGATTTTCGGATTGCCCATCGTCACCGTCATGCCCGCGATGAACATCCGAACACCGGATTTTGTATCGGGGATGGTTTCGGCATCGACATCAACAGACGCGTGCCACATCTTCCACGCCAGATACAGAAGATAGGCCACACCGACATATTTGATTATGGTGAACAGAAGATGGAAGCTGTTTGCGATGGCCGACAGGCCAAGTACGGCAAAGCTGAGCCAGATCAGTTCGCCAATCCACAATGCGACCAGAAACGGCAGGATATCGCGGTATCCGCGTGCAAGAACCCGGGCCACGAGTGCCGCAACACTTGGTCCCGGCGATCCTGATGCCACCAGCAACGCCCCGGCAAAAATAATCAGCGAAGAAATTTCGAGCATTTTACAATTCCGGCGCGAAAGAATTAATCATACATTTCGATTATCATGCCAAACATAGTCGATGGACTGCAAGCTGCTATCTTGTCAGAACAGTGCGCGTTCACATATGTAAACAGACGATTTGCAAACAGGACCGAAACCATTATCACCGCGATCATGTCGAACCAACTGACCCCTGATCTGTTGATCCGTGCCTATTCGGTCGGCCTGTTTCCCATGGCCGAAAGCCATGATGACCCGACCCTTTACTGGATTGACCCGGAATGGCGTGGCGTATTGCCGCTTGACGGCTTCCACGTGCCCAGAAGCCTGCGCAAAGCGGTGCGCAAGGGGACATTCAAGGTCCATGTAAACAAAGCCTTTCCCGATGTCATTCGTGCCTGTGCGGAGCCAACCGACAGCCGGGATGATACCTGGATCAATGACAATATCCTTGATGCCTATTGCGCGCTTCACAAGATGGGGTGCGCCCATTCGATCGAGGCATGGCTTGATGGCAAGCTGGTTGGCGGTCTTTATGGCGTCAGCCTTGGGCAGGCGTTTTTTGGCGAAAGCATGTTTTCGCGTGCGACCAATGCATCAAAGGTGGCATTGGTGCATCTTGTCGCCCTTTTGCGGCAAGGCGGCTATACCCTGCTTGATACCCAGTTCGTCAATGATCACCTAAAACAGTTCGGGGTGGTCGAAATCCCACGGGAACGTTATCGTTCCGAACTTGCCCGCGCGCTTGCCGGACGGGCGAGCCTGCCGTTTGAAGCGGACCCCGAATTTATCGAACAGGTCTTGCAACAGGGCGACCGCTAACACCTGCCCGCGCCATGTTTTATCCCCTGCCCCGCGCGGGCTTGTTCCCCACGAAAGACTGATCGTTACAATGCAGATACGCCCCGCCACCCAGAATGATGTCGCGAAAATCCTTGAAATCGTTGCCCCGATCCTTCGGGCCGGTGAAACCTATGTCATGCCCACCGATATGACCGACACGGATGTGTTGGCCTATTGGATGGGCGCGGACAGGGAAACCTTCGTTGCCGAGGAAGACGGGCAGATTGTTGGCACCTATTACCTGAAGGCCAATCAGCCGGGCAATGGTGCCCATGTCGCCAATTGCGGCTATATGACCGCCCCCGATGCGGGCGGGCGCGGGATTGCGCGGCGAATGTGCGAAGACTCGCTGATCCGTGCAAGGGATCGGGGCTTCAAGGCAATGCAGTTCAATTTCGTCATCGCCAGCAACAAGGCCGCGGTGCATCTTTGGCCGCAGCTTGGCTTTGAAATTGTCGGGCGTTTGCCCGGTGCCTATATGCACCCGACACACGGCGAAACCGACGCACTGATCATGTATCGCAAACTATAAGAAAAGGGCGGAAACAATGATGTTTCCGCCCTTCTCAGTTTGATTGCATTGCGCAACTATAGATAGATCAGAACAGGAAGCGAACCCGAAGCGTACCGTCGATGGCTTCGAGTTCCTTGCGGATGCCAAGCCCCGGCTGGATTTCCTCGTCGACTTCGACAACCACGTAACCCACGCCGCCTTCGGAACGCAGATACTGACCGCTGATATTCATGCCACGCGTTGCAAACACGTCGTTGATTTTCGACAGAACGCCCGGAACGTTGCGATGAATATGCATGAAGCGGGTGTGCTTGCGATCCTTGACCGGCAGCGAAACTTCCGGGAAGTTGACCGCACCCAGCGTCGACCCGTTATCGGAATAGGTGATCAGCTTGTCGGCAACTTCGACACCGATATTTTCCTGTGCTTCCTGGGTGGAACCACCGATATGCGGGGTCAGGATCACGTTCGGCATACCGCGAAGCGGGCTCTGGAATTCCTCGTCCTTGCCCGCAGGCTCGACCGGGAACACGTCAAGGGCTGCACCGGCCAGATGGCCGCGTTCCAAGGCCGCAGCAAGGTCTTCGATCACGATGACATTGCCACGTGCCGCGTTGATCAGGTGCGCCCCCGGCTTCATCTTGGCGATTTCGGTCGCGGTGATCATGTTTTTGGTCTGTTCGTTGGCCGGAACATGCAACGAAACGACATCAGATTTCGCCAGCAATTCATCCATCGAACTGCACGAGGTGGCATTACCCATCGCAAGCTTGTTGATCACATCATAATAAATGACGTTCATGCCAAGCGATTCCGCCAGAACCGACAGCTGCGATCCGATATGACCATAGCCGATGATGCCCAAAGTCTTGCCGCGCGCCTCGTACGAGCCCTTGGCATTTTTAAGCCAGCCACCGGCATGGGCAGCCTTGTCACGCTGCGGGATACCGCGCATCAGCATGATGATCTGACCCAGAACCAGTTCGGCGACCGAACGGGTATTGGAATAAGGCGCATTGAAGACCGGAATACCGCGCATCGCAGCGGCTTTCAGATCAACCTGATTGGTGCCGATACAGAAACAACCGATAGAGGTCAGCTTGGGTGCAGCGTCGATGACTTCTTCGGTCAGTTTGGTGCGGGAACGGATGCCCAGAAAATGCGCTTCGGAGACGACGGATTTCAGTTCATCCGCATCCAGAGCAGCAGGGTAGTGGTCGACATTTGAGTAGCCGGCCTCTTTGAACATCTTTACAGCGTTTTCATGGATACCTTCGAGCAGGACGATCTTGATCTTGTCCTTCTCCAACGAAAGCTTGCTGTTCACGGCGCACCATCCTTTTCTTTGCGAGGGCGACACGGGCATTTCCCGAGCCGTAGGGCCGTAACGTTACGCGCCCTTGGCCCAATGAAATAGGGCCTAAGGCAACGTCCGTCAAAGGCTTTCCCTTGCGCAAACATGCAATGCGCCTATCTTCTGAACGCATATACCGGCTATTGCGTATAGAATGCAGGCCCGAACGGCGACCAAGGATTGAACACAGGGGACCCCATCTTGCCTGCCGAGATAAGAACCGTTACCGATATCCATAAAATCGGCGAAGCCGACTGGGACAAATGCGCAGGCACGGCGAACCCGTTTGTCAGCTTTGCCTTTCTTTCCGCAATGGAAGATAGTGGCTCGGCCAATGCCGATACCGGTTGGCAACCCTTTCATCTGGTGGTTACCGATGATGACGATACGGTTGCCGGGATTGTGCCGCTTTATGTCAAATCGCATTCCTATGGCGAATATGTCTTCGACTGGAGCTGGGCGGAAGCCTATGAGCGGGCGGGTGGACGGTATTATCCGAAATTACAGGCCGCCGTACCCTTTTCACCGGTTCCGGGCCCGCGGCTTCTGATACGGTCCGATCATCCAGCCCCTGAGCGCGTTCGCACACTTCTGATTGGTGCGCTTTGTGCCCTGCCCGAACGGCTTGGCATTGCCAGCCTGCATGTAACGTTTTGCAGTGGCGATGAAAGCCGGGCGATGCAAGATGCCGGATTTCTTCCGCGAACCGGCATTCAATATCACTGGTACAATCGTGGTTACGACAGTTTTGACGATTTCCTTGGCGCGCTGAATTCGCGCAAACGCAAAAATCTGCGCAAGGAACGCAAACAGGTGCGCGATGCGGGATACAGCTTTGAAGTTCTATCGGGTGATGACCTTAAAGCCGCCCATTGGGACCGGTTTTATGCCTTTTATCACGACACATCGGATCGCAAATGGGGGCAGGCCTATTTAACGCGGGAGTTCTTTGATCTTCTGCATGAACGGGTCCGGGACCGGACCGTTTTGGTGGCTGCCTTTCGTGACGGCGACATGGTTGCCGGGGCGCTCAACCTGATCGGCACGGAAACCTTATACGGACGCAACTGGGGCACTGTTGACCGGACCCCGCTTTTGCATTTCGAGACCTGTTACTATCAGGCGATCGATATCGCGATTGAACGCGGCCTTAAAACGGTTGAGGCCGGGGCACAGGGTGAACACAAAATCCAGCGTGGCTATGAACCGGTTCTGACCCATTCGGCACATCTGATTGCCGATGCCGGTTTACGCACTGCCGTGGCCCGTTTTCTGGATCAGGAACGCCATCATATCGCGCAGGATCGCGAATTTATCGTGGCCGAACACAGCCCGTTCAAACAGGAATGAACCGGCAGCTCCGCCAAGCAAAAAGGAGCACGATGCATCAGCATCGCGCCCCTTCCTGACTGCCCAACCAACTCAGTATTTTTAGACGGCTCTGACGTCGTTCAGGAAGCCATTTACATGGCTTCTCAGCTCATCATTGGCGGCCGCAAGACGACCGACACAGTCAAGCTGACCATTCGAAAGATCACCGCTTTCGGTTGTGGCCAGGGCAACACTTTTCACCGCATTTGAAATCGCGACGTTGCCATTGGCAGCCCCTTCGACACTGCGTGAAATTTCTTCGGTTGCAGCGCCCTGCTCTTCCACCGCACTGGCAACAACCGACATCAGTTCATCAATTTGATGAATGGTTTCGGCAAAGCCGCGAACGGCTTCGGCGGCGGCACCGGTTTCACCCTGCATTTCGGTAATTTTCGCAGTGATCTGTTCGGTTGCCTTCACCGTCTGGGCAGCAAGGTTTTTGACTTCCCCCGCCACCACCGCAAAGCCCTTGCCTGCATCGCCGGCACGTGCGGATTCAATTGTCGCGTTAAGTGCCAGCAGGTTTGTCTGATCAGCAATGTCGCTGATCAGGCTGACAACTTCACCAACACTTTGCGCCGCTTCGTTCAGCATTTCGACACGCTGATTGGTGCGTTCGGTTTCCGCAACGGCATGCTGGGTAATTTCGGTAACACGTGCGATCTGCGATGCGATTTCAGAAATCGACGCGGAAAGCTGCGCGGTTGCCGATGCAACGGTTTCGATGTCTCCCGATGATTCTTCGGCCTGCTCTGCCACACTTTTCGCATCCTGATTGGCGCGAACCGAATGTGACGAAAGCGTTTCCGATGCACTGCGGACTTCGTCCAGCGCAACATTAACCGCCGAAAGAACTTCCTGGATTTTATGATCGAAACCGGCAGTCAGTGTACCCATACGCTTGCTGCGTTCGATCTGGCGTTCGGCTTCAATCCGTTCCTGTTCGGCCATCCGGGCACGTTCACGGGCGTTTTCACGGAACACTTCAAGCGATTTGGCCATCGCCCCCACTTCGTCGGCGCGCTTCATATCAAGGATTTCGATATCAAGGTTGCCAGATGCCAGACTTCCCATCGCATCCGTCATCTTGCGGATCGGTGTCGCAATAAGGCGCGACAACGTGCCACCAAACAATGCCGCCATGGCGATCAGCAAAACAACACCAATGCCCAGTGTGGTCTGGAACAGCATCATGGCCCGTTCGACACGGTTTTCGACATCCAGGTTCATCTGGTCGATATTTTCTGCCAGTTCCAGGGCAATCTTCGATACGCTGTCAGACAATTCACGCGGTTCGCCGGAAGCTTCAATCGCGCGCGCATGGTTGACGGTCAGGTAATGACGCATCAGTTTCGCCTGCTCGCTGGCGATCTCTTCCCAGCGATAAATTGCGCTGTCCATCTGTTCGATAAGATCGGCAATTGTCGGGTTAATCGTCGCGTAAGCTTTCAGAACATCGGTGCGGGTATCGATTTCAGCCAGCGATTCCTGATAACTTTCAAGTCCGGTCCGGTCACCGGTTGTCAGGAAATAAACCAGTTCCTGACGCGCCATCAGATAAGAGCGGTCCAGGTTGCGATAGTCGCGTTCGAAATCAGAAAGATAATCACGTTGATCATTGGCAGACTTGACCTGGAAAGTCGCAAACATCCCAGCACCCGCAACCATCAGGATGACTACAATCATCACAGCAAAGCAGGTCGTCAGCTTGGCTGGTATGGAAAGGTTTTTGAAGAAGTTCATTGTCCGTCTCCCTTACAACTGCTGACGACGCGCGAGTTCATTAAGATTGACCTCGATCGTGACGGCACCGATTGGTGCCCCTTGCTGATCGCTCATGGTCATATTGAGCTGCGAACGCCAGGTGTCGGATTCTTCGTTATATTCAGCTTCATCAATGAAGACGGCGTTGGCTCCGTTGGGGAAGGTGTTTTTGAACTTGGCCTCGTCCCCCTGCCAGAAATCGGAAGTGATCGAGCTTTGCCCGACATTGAGGCCGACAGCGTCCATGACAAATATTTCGGCAAACAATCCGCCGGAACGCGCCTGGATCTGCGTCAGATAACTGGAAAGAGGATTGGTCAGAATGGCTGCGACCAGCGGCTGGTCCTCGGCTTCGCGTTCCGCCACCCATTGTTTGTCGGCCGCATCGATCTGATCCTGCGTCATACCTTTGCGCAACCGGTTCTGCGACGAGATTGAAAGTTCGACCACCGGATTTGCAAGCCATTCCCGAACATCACGGATCGTGTCATCCGTAATCAACTGGTCCGGTGCCCCGGGCAAATCTGACTTGGCATTGGCGGCAGTGACACCAAACGAAGTGCCAATCATCAGACCCGTCACCAGAACAAGGTGTTTTGTTATCTTCATAACCCTTCCTACCCCTCCGTATGCAAATACTATCCCTTGGTATAGATTATACAGAGAAAAATCTGTTCATCAACTACTTTTAGACGCAGGAAAATATATACAAACACGCATACATTACCCGATATCCCCATATGGGGATGCCAGTTAAGCCATTGGAGGGCTGGATGATAAGAAAAGGGGGACAAAAGAAAAAAGCGGCGGAAAAACCGCCGCTGAGTTTGGTTGGGACACGAGCAAACTGCAGAAGATTACGTTGTTCCAGGCGCAAGATGCGCCCCTGCAAAGAACAACTGTCCGATCACCCATATGCATAGGGTGTGCCAGTTTTTGGCATCATCTTAAAATCGCAGAATTTGGCCGATTATTGATTGAAAAAACTCTGATAAGACAACTACTTCAAAATTAATTCGCAATTTGCGACAGAAATATTTGCAAAATGCGATAACCATTCTTTGTATTTTGCAAAACGCAATTTAAGTCAAATGACAGCAGGATTGATCTGCAGATCAACCGGCGTTGCGGCGTGCCGGCTTACGCTTTTTCCGATTTCCGAAATTCAGCAAAGCAGGAGCGTTTTCAATGATTTCCTGAAGAATTTCCTTGGCAATCTCAAGGTCATCCTTGGCACCTTCATCAAGGTGGCTGATATATCGCGGATTGGAAATCATGCGCTCTGCCTCATAAAGCGTGCGAAGCTCGCTTTGAAACATCTCGCGCGCACCAAGCGGCAGAACCGGCTTGGCACTCATCACAAAGAAGAATTTCAGGCTGGTTTTGATCACGATGCGCAGCATCAGAATCTGCAATTTATGGAATTGCTCTTCAAGCTCGTCCTTTTTCGGATGCTTTTCAAGCTTTGCAAGGCGGTCGGTGATCACCAGCGAAAGCGCTTTGAAATTATCGACTTCCTCGCGGAAAGGCCGGTAACCTGTCACTTCCGTTGTATCGACCGTCTTCTCGATCACATCTGCCAAAGCCACAAGCCTGCGCGCCTGCGATTCAAGTTTGGACAGAAACTTCTCGACCTCATCACGGTATTTTCGCTGTGTCGCCTGGTTCATTGTTTTTATATGCCACCAAAAGCAATTGCCCGAAACAACTGTTCCGGGCAATCACAATAACGCGCCAAAACTTAATGACAAGGTAATCGATCACAGGGCAATCAGTTTGCCATTTCCGGATCTTTTTCCTTTTTCGCCCCGCCACCATTTTCTTCCGGATAACGGAAGATAACGGCATCGTCTTCGATATCGACCAGAACGGCCCCGCCCTTTTCGAGTTTGCCAAACAGCAACTCCTCGGCCAGCGGCTTTTTGACGTGTTCCTGAATGACACGCCCCAATGGACGCGCCCCAAAGGCCGCATCATAGCCCCGTTCGCCCAGCCAGGTCCGCGCGGCTTCGGTCAGTTCGATCGAAACATTGCGATCTGCAAGCTGGACTTCAAGCTGCAGTATGAACTTATCCACCACCATCTTGACGACCTCCGGCTTGAGGTTTTCAAACGGAATGACCGCGTCCAGACGATTACGGAATTCCGGCGAGAAAGTTCGCTTGATCGCCTCTGCATCCTCGCCGGTACGCATTTCACGTTTGAAACCGATGGGCGGCTTTGCCATATCCGATGCGCCCGCGTTGGTCGTCATCACCAGCACAATATTACGGAAATCAACGGTCTTGCCGTTATTATCCGTAAGCTTGCCGTGGTCCATCACCTGCAAAAGAATATTGAACAGGTCCGGATGGGCTTTCTCGATCTCGTCAAGCAGGACAACCGCATGCGGATGCTGATCGACGGAATCGGTCAGAAGCCCGCCCTGATCGAAACCGACATAGCCGGGCGGCGCACCAATCAGGCGAGAAACGCTGTGGCGTTCCATATATTCCGACATGTCGAACCGTATGAATTCGATCCCCATGACATGCGCCAGCTGCTTGGTCACCTCGGTCTTACCAACACCTGTCGGGCCGGAGAACAGATAGCTGCCAATCGGCTTTTCCGGTTCGCGCAGACCGGCACGTGCGAGCTTGATCGCGCTGGCAACAGCCTCAATCGCCTTGTCCTGCCCAAACACAACGGTCTTGAGGTCACGTTCCAGATTGGCCAATGCCTTACGGTCATCCGTCGACACCGATTTTGGTGGTATGCGGGCAATCTTGGCGACGATTTCTTCGACATCGCGTTTGGAAATCGTGCGCTTGCGCTTGCTTGGTGCCACCAGCATCCGGGATGCCCCGACTTCGTCAATCACATCAATCGCGCTATCAGGTCGCTTGCGGTCATTGATATAGCGTGATGCCAGCTCGACCGCAGACCGAATGGCCTCGTTGGTGTATTTGACGTGATGATGTTCCTCGTAATAGGGCTTGAGCCCCTTGAGGATTTTAATGGTATCTTCGGGAGACGGTTCTTCAACATCGATTTTCTGGAAACGACGCACAAGGGCGCGGTCCTTTTCGAAATGACCGCGGAATTCCTTGTAAGTCGTGGAACCGATGCACCGAAGCGAACCGCTGGCCAAGGCCGGTTTCAACAGGTTCGAGGCATCCATTGCCCCGCCCGATGTCGCGCCCGCGCCGATCACCGTGTGAATTTCATCAATGAACAGAACCGCGCCATCAAACTCTTCGAGTTCCTTGACGACCGCCTTCAGGCGCTCTTCGAAGTCACCACGATACCGTGTCCCGGCCAGAAGCGCACCCATATCAAGAGAGAAAATGGTGGCATCCGCAAGAACCTCGGGGACATCACCATCAACAATGCGACGCGCCAAGCCTTCGGCGATGGCGGTTTTACCAACCCCCGGATCGCCAACATAAAGCGGGTTGTTCTTGGTGCGACGGCACAGGACCTGAATGGTGCGTTCAATTTCGCTTTGGCGACCGATCAACGGATCAATCTTGCCATTCTGCGCCTTGACATTAAGGTTCACGCAATAAGCCTTGAGCGCCTCGCCCTCGCCAGCGGCGGCACCTTCTTCAGCGTCGGTTGTCGCACCGGGTGCAACTTCTTCTTCGGCACCACGCGGAATGCGGCGTTCGTTCAGTTCGGGCGCCTTGGCAATTCCATGGGAAATGTAATTGACCGCATCCAGACGGGTCATGTCCTGCAATTGCAGGTAATAGACCGCGTGCGATTCACGTTCGGAGAACAGTGCAACCAGCACATTCGCCCCCGTTACCTCTTCTCGCCCGGAAGACTGAACATGAATGGCTGCGCGCTGTATCACGCGCTGGAAACCAGCCGTCGGTTTGGGGTCCACCAGACGCGCACTGATCAGGCCGGAAAGCTCGCTATCAGCAAACTCCAGCAGATCCGAACGCAGACGATCAACATCCACCCGGCACGCTTTCAGAACAGACAACGCGTCCTGATCTTCGGTCAATGACAACAGAAGATGTTCCAGCGTTGCATATTCATGACGCCGCTCAGAGGCATATGCCAGCGCACGATGTAAGCTTTCTTCAAGGTTACGTGAGAGCATGTTTCACTCCTTCTCTAACGTGCACTGCAGCGGATGCTGATTTTGCCGCGCCAGATCCATGACCTGGTTGACCTTGGTTTCCGCGATCTCGTAGGTGAAAACCCCACAAATTCCGACCCCCTTTCGGTGGACCTGAAGCATGATCGCGGTCGCCTCTTCCCGGCCCTTTTCAAAGAACCGTTCAAGCACATGGACAACGAATTCCATGGGGGTGTAGTCGTCATTTAGCAACAACACCTTGTACATGGACGGCTTCTTCGTCTTTGGCCGTGTCTTCGTTACGATCCCCGTATTCGGGAGACCACCACCGTCATTGTCCTGATCACTCATAATCTGCTTACCGGAACCCTTTTGTTCTGCATTGTCTCCATGATAGGTCATTGAACATCTGTTTCAAAGTCCGCAGCGACAAAACGTTTCTAACCTCATCCCAAATTCATGTAGGCCGAGAATGCCGTGCTGCAAGATCATTGACCAAACTTCGTCATCTTTGCCGTAAATATCGGTAAAAAAAATAAAAACGGACATGGCTGCCAGCCATGTCCGTCCCGATACATTCATTACGGCAAAATCCTAAGTGCGTCGGGTTGCTTACTTGAGCGGAACACCAGCAGCCTTGGACATTGCAACAAATCCGTCCGTGAAAGCAGCGAACATCATTTTCTGAATTTTTTCGCCTTCGGACATGCCGGACTCGACATAGCGCTTCAGTATACGCTCGTTCAGTTCCTGCAGTTCAGAAAGGCTTTCGACCTTTGAAAGCGCTTCGAAATCAGCTTGGGATGCATCAACTTCCCGCTGCGCCCAGGATGCCAGCTCAGCACCGAAGGAACCGCTTTTTTCCATCAGTTCAGATGAAACCTGCCATACGCCTTCGAAACTTTTTTGCTGCGTTTCAATCAGTTCTTCGTATCTGGCCATCATTTGCGTTCCAGCATCGGAGAATATGTCAGCCTGCTCGGTAACCTTTTCTGTCACCTGAGCAAGAACATCATTGACCGCCGTTAGACTTCCTTCGAGAGCATTCTGGGTTGCTGCAACCATGGTATCGACTTCCGGTGCTGTCCAAAGCTCTGTGAACGGTTCAAGGCTTACCGCACCAAACGCAGCCACATCACCGGCGACTGTCGGCTGGGCTGCAACCTTAACCTCGACAGCAGTTTTTTGGGTGTCTTTAGCTTTCGTCTCGGCCTTCGCCGCCGCTGTCACTTTGGCCGGAGCAGCCGCTTTCTCTTGCTCTGTCACGATGGAAGCCTTCTTTGCTGGGGGGGGCGTTTCGGAAATCGCACCAGATGCCTTATCGCTGGAAACCGAAACTTTGGGTTCGCTGACGGCTTTGGAGGCAGGCATAACCGTATTCTTTTTCGATGTGGTTGCCGCCTTCGGACGGCTTGCCGGTTTGGGGCCTGCCGTTGTCTTCTCTCTGGCTTGCTCGGGCGCAGGTTTGCTTTCCGCGGCTTCTGCTTTTGCCGGGTCATCAGCCTTGGCCGGAGCCTTAGCCCCTTTAGCGGCAACAGGTTCTTTCTTCGCCTCCGGTACTACAGCATCCGGTTTTGATAGCTCCGCAGGAGGATGACGCAATGCCTCTGCTTCAAGCGCGCTTGCGGTTGTGACGACACGCTTCGGCCGCTCTGTTGCAGCCTCGGAAATTTCAGCTGTCGCGGCCTTTGCCGGGGAAGCAGCCGACTTTTTACCGCCATCAGAGGCTGTTTTTTGAGTCACCGCCTTTGGTCGAGAAGAGACCTTCGCCGGATTAGCATTTGTTGAAGCGGGCGCAGATTTTTTGCGAGGAGTCACCATGTGCCGACCTCCTTGAATTGGGCTTGGCATTCAGAAATTATGCTGCATCGCAACATAACCCTAGATGGAATAGCGGTGTGCCGTCAAGGTTGCTTTGGTGACATTTTAAAAGTCGTGAATGGGTCAAGCACGTCTGGGAGAACGGATTATCTTGATTCCCGGGAACCGATTGTAAAAAACCGGCATACGTTCAACCGCTTAGGCGGGAAATTACGTTAATCCTGATATTCAGGATGCTAAAAAAACAAAAATGGCACGGGTTATGCCGTACCATTTTCATCGAAGATTCCTGAAACGGATCAGCTTATTTCAGCTGATTTCCGCGCACGGTGCGATAGAAATGGCGAGACTCGGCTTTCTTGTCATTCTTGCTGAAAAACGGATCAGGCTGCTTTGGCGTCCCGAAAGCTGGCGGCTGTGGAAGTGTTTTTTCCAAACCCGACAGGTTTTCGAGCACATTCGGGAAAGTCAAAGCGCGCAGATCATCCTTGGTAGACGTCCATGCGGCGAGCGTGATGCTTTGCGATGAACAGCCAATCGCAACCCAGTAATAATCGTCAGAATGCAGGCGCAATCCGTCGCGGCTTTGATATCCGAAACCATCGGCCTGAAGCGCATCGGTCAGTGCAAGATATTGTCCGCGCGACAGGGTTTCCCGCGATTCCGTCCCGCCGAAAGCACCAAGGGGGGCTGTGACCTCGACATTGACCTCGCTTACGTCAAGCGGACCAAATATCCGCGACACCATCTCAAACTGCTCCGCACCGTTCCTGGGAATAAGGTCGTAACTGCGCGTTTCTTTATAATAATCAGCATTATAGACGATGCGAATCCGTCCTTCTGCATCCCCGGCAGAACATGCGGTTCGAATGTCATCCGCATTGATAAACGAGAACCAGCTACCCTTGCGCACCAGCGGATTTTCGATATCGCTTGTACCGGTAAAACTGCATGCAGAAAGCGCCATCAAACCTGCGGCACACAGCGCGCCACCACTTAAAATTGATGATTTTGTTCTTATGTTACTGACAACAGACATTATTTTTTTACGCATTCGATCCTCGATTTTTAACCTTCTGGCGGATATAAATTGAGTCTGACGAAAAAATGAGACCGCAACAAGGCGGCAACTCAGATTATCTGAACAAGCGTTAAGCATTTTTTTAATGCCGCGATGAGACACTGACCATATTTCGTCTTGGGGATCACCGTAAAGCCGAGCCCGTCAAATGCGTTTTAAGACCCGTCTTGGGCCAAAAGCGATGGCCACCGTTAGTACTGATCAAAGTCGACCGATGTGGCAATCGCAGGGTCGCAGGATTTACTGCGTCCTGTCCGTGATGCTGCTGATCATCGCTGCTGTTGTATTCACAACACCGGCAGCAATGGCACGCACCTATACAGCGATGGTTATCGACGCCGAAACCGGCGATGTCCTTCATGAATATCGCGCCGACCACAAAGTTTACCCTGCGTCACTGACCAAGATCATGACGCTTTACATGCTGTTTGATGCGCTGGATTCCGGTAAGGTATCGCTTTCGACACGCATGGAAGTTTCCAAACGCGCCTGGGGACAGGCCCCTTCGAAATTAGGCCTTCAGCCTGGTGAAAAGATTTCGGTCGAGGATGCCATTCTGGCACTCGTTACGAAATCGGCAAACGACATTGCCGTTGTGGTCGCCGAGCATCTTGGCGGAACCGAGGTGAAATTCGCGCAGATGATGACCGCGAAAGCGCGCCAGATCGGCATGAAGAACACCACCTTTCGCAATGCATCAGGCCTTCCGAACCGTGGCCAGTTGACCACAGCCCGCGATATGATCCGGCTTGCAGTTTCGCTGCGCAAGGATTACGGCAACTACTACCATTATTTCAGCACCCAGAAGTTCAGCTATGGCAAGCGCACCTATGGCAACCATAACAATCTTCTGGCGTCCTATTACGGTACGGACGGCATCAAGACCGGCTATATCAATGCGTCGGGCTTTAACCTTGTCGCATCGGTCAACCGCAATGGTCGCCGTTTGATCGGCGTTGTCTTTGGTGGCCGGACTGCGCGGTCACGCGATGACCAGATGAAAAAGCTTCTTGATCAGGCCTATCTTGAACTGAAAAAAGACGGCGAAATCATCGCGCCACGTCCGCGCATCAGCCCGGATGGCAAAATTCTTCCGGCTGATACCCAGCTTCTGATGGCCAAGCAGAACAACGCCAATGAAGTCGAACAGCCCGGCCGCATTGATACCGAAACCGTTGTCGCCCGCCTGTCGCCGGAAACCGGCGGATGGGGCATTCAGGTTGGCGCGTTCAGCGATCAGCGTCGTGCACAGGAAGCCGTCCTTGCCGCAGCACGCACAGCGCCGGAAGTCCTTCGGCTGACCCGTGCCGCTGTCGAGCAGCAAAGCAACGGATCGGGTGTTGTTTATCGTGCCCGCCTGCTTGGGTTTGGTGGTGAACAGGAAGCACGCAGTGCCTGTGCTGCGCTGCGCAAGGAAAAGGTCGCCTGTATCCCGGTTAATGCCGGTGATGCCGGGTAAACAGCCTGCCTCAAATCAAAAAAGCCCGCTGAATTGCTTCAGCGGGCTTTTTTGTGCCTTCCAGAAAGCGGTCTAGTGACCGCCACCGGGTGCAAAAAAATCATCCGATGTCAGACCGCTTTTTTGCAGCTGTGCGGTTACCTGTGCTTTCAACCGCAACAAACCGCTTTCATCAGCGGCCTCGCAACGGGCCACGATCGCAGGCTGGGTATTGGAAGCACGCAGCAACCACCAGCCGTCATCCGTGCTGACACGCACACCATCAATTCCACTGACTTCAGCACCAGCTTCGGACAAACGACCACGTACTTCTTCGATCAGGGCGAACTTGCGGTCATCCGGGCAGTCGATGCGGGTTTCCGGGGTATTAACGGCCACCGGCATCGCATCACGCCAGTCATCAAGGCTTTTGCCACTCTGAACCAGAATGCGATACAGCCGGACCGCGGCATACATTGCATCGTCATAGCCATAGTAACGTTCGGCAAAGAAGATATGACCGCTCATTTCACCGGCAATCGGTGCCTTTGACTCAACCATTTTGGTTTTGATCAGCGAATGGCCGGTTTTCCACATGATGGCATTGCCGCCAAGACGGGTGACCTCGTCAAACAGCGTCTGGCTGGCTTTGACATCGGCAATGATCGATGCGCCCGGCAGACGCCCGAGAACGTCGGCAGCATAAATCTGCAGCAGCTGATCGCCCCACAAGACACGCCCCTGCCCGTCAACAACACCGATACGATCACCATCGCCGTCAAAGGCAACACCCCAGTCGGCATTCAGCGATGCCACCTTGGCCTTGAGATCGACCAGATTGGCCTCGACCGTCGGGTCCGGGTGATGATTTGGGAAAGTGCCATCGATCTCGTCAAACAGCAGATGGTGGTTGCCCGGAAGCTTTGCAGTCAGTTTGCGAACCACATCGCCTGCGGCACCATTGCCGCAGTCCCATACAATCGTCATCGGCTTGGCAACATCACAATCAAGTTCGGTCAGCAACCGTTCGACATAGTGGTCTTCGATATCAATGTCGGTAACCGAACCAGTACCGGTTTCGAAATCACCCGATGCAGCAATACGGCCCAGCTCCTGAATGGCTTCGCCAAACACCGACTTTCCGGCATTGAGCATCTTGAAGCCGTTATAGTCAGACGGGTTGTGCGACCCGGTGACCATGATGCCAGCATCGGTTTTCTGGTCATAAACCGTGAAATAGAGCATCGGAGTTGGCCCACGCCCGATCCGGACAACATCACAACCGGTCGAAACGATCCCTTCGACAAGCGCACTTGCC
Source organism: Thalassospira xiamenensis M-5 = DSM 17429 (assembly GCF_000300235.2). Lineage (NCBI taxonomy): Bacteria > Pseudomonadati > Pseudomonadota > Alphaproteobacteria > Rhodospirillales > Thalassospiraceae > Thalassospira > Thalassospira xiamenensis. The sequence continues at coordinate 2,594,563 of NZ_CP004388.1, forward strand.
AGTTCGGGCGAACTCAGCCGTCCGTCCCGGCCAACGGCAACCCGTTTTCCGCCAGACTGGCGCACTTTCGTACCGAATGCCTTGCCAAGAGCAAGCGCATCGACCGCATGCAGGGTTTTGCCCACGATACCGCGCACATCATATTCGCGCAGCACGGAAGGATCAAAATTGTGTCCGGCAGAGATGGTCATAGTTCTAACTTAGCCTCCGATTGATCCACGCCCGATGCAGGAATAGCTGAAACCCTGTTCTGCCATCTCGCCGGGGTCATATACATTTCGCAAATCCACCACGATCGGGTGTTTCAGCGCAGATTTGATGCGATCCAGATCCATCCCGCGGAACTCGTTCCATTCGGTCAGAACCACCATCGCATCGGCACCTTCAAGGGTGTCAAAGGCGGTATCGCAATAAATTATGTCTTCAAGAAGCTTTTTTGCTTCTGTCATGGCTTCCGGGTCATAGGCCTTGACCGTTGCGCCCGCCGCAATCAGGGCTGGCACGATATCAAGGCTTGGCGCATCGCGCATATCATCGGTATTAGGTTTGAACGCCAGCCCGAGGATACCGATGGTTTTGCCCGAAACCGAGCCACCACAGGCCGAAATGATGCGATCAGCCATGGCCTTTTTGCGCTGCGCATTTACATCGACCACAGTTTCAATAATGCGCAGCGGGCTGTTATGTTCCTGTGCGGTGCGTACCAGCGCCAAAGTATCTTTCGGGAAGCATGACCCGCCATAACCCGGCCCGGGATGCAGGAATTTCTTTCCGATACGTCCGTCAAGCCCGATACCGCGCGCAACATCATGAACGTCGGCACCAACCTTTTCACAAAGATCGGCGATTTCGTTGATGAAGGTGATTTTGGCTGCAAGGAAGGTATTGGCCGCGTATTTGATCATTTCCGACGTTTCGCGCGAGGTGAAGACAATCGGTGTTTCAATCAGATAAAGCGGACGATAAAGATCACGCATCACGTCACGGGCGCGTTCGTCGGTCGTTCCGATCACAACACGATCCGGCCGCATGAAATCACCAATTGCGGACCCTTCGCGCAGGAATTCGGGGTTGGAAACCACCGCAAATTCCGCATCCGGTCGCCGTTCACGAATAATGCGTTCGACTTCGCGCCCCGTGCCGACCGGTACGGTCGATTTGGTCACGATGACGGTAAAGCCTTCCATTGCGTCTGCAATTTCTTCGGCTGCGGCATAAACGTAGCTGAGATCGGCGTGACCATCACCACGACGGGTCGGCGTGCCAACGGCAATAAAGATCGCCTCGGCACCTTTCACGCCTTCCTTAAGGTCGGTCGTGAATGTCAGACGCCCCGCCTTGACGTTATTTTCAACAAGAACATCAAGGCCCGGTTCGTAGATCGGCATGATGCCGTCTTCAAGACGGGCAATCTTTGCTTCGTCCTTATCAACACAGATAACGTCAGTGCCAAATTCCGAGAAGCAGGCACCAGAAACTAGGCCCACATATCCGGTCCCAATCATTGCTATACGCATTAATACATAACCCCAGTCGATGTTTCGGCAGGAGTCTGTCCCGGCTCCTGCCAAAATACATTAAGTGAATTCTATTATTCCGCAGCTTCGCCGGCGGCGAATTCGTGAATAAGATTGCGAACGTCATCACGCATGTCTTCGCGTGCCAGCGCGAAAGACATGGTGGCCTTCAGGAAACCGATCTTGTTGCCGCAGTCAAAACGACGGCCTTCGAAGCGATAGCCGTAAAACGGAACTTTTCCAATCATGGCCGCAAGCGCATCCGTAAGCTGGATTTCATTGCCCGCACCGCGCGGAATATTCTCAAGGACTTCAAAGATACCCGGATCAAGGATGTAGCGGCCAATCGCCGACAAGGTCGATGGCGCGTCTTCGGGCTTGGGCTTTTCAACCATGCCGCAGGCGCTGACCAGTCGGCCATTGGTGCCTTCGACTTCAAGCACGCCGTAACGCTGGGTTTCCTCGCGCGGGACGTCCATAACGGCAACCATATTGCCACCCGTCCGGCCATAGCTTTCGACCATCTGCTTCATGCAAGGCACTTTTGACTGGATCAGGTCATCGGCCAGAAGAACGACGAAGGGCTCGTCACCGACAAGAGATTTGGCGCACAATACGGCATGACCAAGCCCCAGAGGATTGCCCTGACGGGTATAGGTCACACGACCATTTTCCGGGATCATCGCAAGCGAGGTTTCAAGCGCATCATGTTTGCCGCGCTCCATCAGGATCGCTTCGAGTTCGGCAGAACGGTCGAAATGGTCTTCGATTGCGGTTTTGCCACGACCGGTTACGAAGATGAATTCTTCGATGCCCGCCGCGATTGCCTCTTCAACAGCATATTGAATAAGCGGCTTGTCTACCACTGGCAGCATTTCCTTAGGCATTGCCTTGGTTGCTGGCAAAAAACGGGTTCCCATACCCGCAACCGGGAATACAGCCTTTTTGATTCGCTTCGACATGCCTTTTTTCCTCTGTTTTGACCGCGTCATACCCGCCTCATTCGCATTCGGCCAATCTTATGCTTCTGCCACATTTCAAGAACGCGGATCAAGCGAGTGCGCTGTTTGTTCAGTTCAATCTTTAAAAAGCTGTAACAGGAGGCTCCGGGCCGCATTGATTTTGGATGCAAGATAATCTGATCCGCCATGATCCGGGTGAACTGCCTTGATCAGGACCTGATAGGCCCGATTAATCTCCTCGCGGGTCGCCTGTTCGGAAACACCAAGGATTCTTCGGGCCTCACCTGCATTCATCTCTCCGCTGCGAAATCCACTGTCAGCTTGCTCGTAATCGTTTCCGGCACGGCCGTTTCCATTATCATTTTCATCCCGGGACGCCTGCCAGTTCTGCCATCCTGAACAATCCGGTCGGCGTTCCAGATAGGTTTCCAGAACAGTCTGGCTTTGATCTTGTGCGCCGCAACATTCAACATAAAGCACGCGCATCTCGTCAACCCCGAGCGTATCCAGATCCCGCCCAATCATCGAGCCGCGCACGATTGTGCCAGCCAGTTGACCGCTGTCGTGATCAAGATACATGCGCAGATAATCCGTTTTTATCTCCGATACCCGTCCTGAACCGGCAGACGCACGCCCGGAAGGCCTGCCGCCGCCAGAGCGGGCAAAACCGAACATCCTGCGCAATAATGGCCACAATAAGCCAATTTTGAGGATTCTAGAGAGGAAGGGTATGGCAGCAACAAGGGCGGCAACCATGGCCGCAAGCTTTCCGGTCAGAAGCAACCACGCTGCCAGCACGCCCAGCGACAGAACGGCGACCCACATCCCGATCTTTCTGACGTGCTTTGGCTCGGCTGACGATAACCATCTGATGATAAATCCGGCAGCAACGAAAAGCCCTATCCCCAACAAGAACCATTGCATTATCGGGGTTTCCGCAGTTGGGAGCCCAGCAGTTTGACATCCTGCGATGATGTTTTATGGCCGTATTCCTCGAGCGCGTTGATCCCGCCAACCGCATAACTTGCAACCGCGCCAAGCAAATCGCGTAAACGGTCTGCTGCGCTGGCATCAAAACGGGCAAAAGCACCACCGGTGATCCGGGCAATTTCGCGGAAGGCAGTCTCGGCTTTCACGTCATATCCTTCCTGAAACATGAATGCCTTGATCCCCTTTAACGCCAGCTGCCCCGCCAGCCCGGCAAGATTATCGATATCTTCCTCGAGGCAATCCCCGACATAAATCAAGGCGTTGATCTTTTTATCCTTCGCCTGACTTTCAACATGGCCAAGCACCCGGGCAAGCTGTGTATGCCCCGCACGACAGGTGACTTTTGTCATGGAGTCACGCAACCTTGCCGCATCCCGATACCAGGCACTGGCCTTGCATTCCGAAATACCACGGAAGAAAACAAGCTGAATATCCAGTGTGCTGCCAATGCCTGCGACGGCATCAAACATTTCAGCCTGCAGAACCGCAGCACTGTCCCAGCTTGGCTGACGGCTGGCCGTTGCATCCATCGCAAAGATCAAACGCCCCTGCGCAGGCCCAGAAGCCGGTGCAACAGCCGCCAAAGTGCGCGCCTGCTTCACAAAGGCGGTCACGTCTGTATGGTTTGAGACATCAGACGCAACATAGCTTTGCTGTTTGGCTTTTGTTTCGGGTGTCGATTTGTTTCCGGGCACGGCCACCAACCATTTTTCAGGGCACTATCACCCTGATATAGGGGCGCTTATATCAGATCGGCAACTCTTCGCCATCTGCCGGTGTGAAGCCGATTATTTCAAGCAACGCACGAACTTCCTGCCGGGCTGCCATGTGCGACATGCTAAGCGGGATTCCTACCCCCTTCTCGCGAAGGTCAAGCAGGGTCAGACCTTTCAGGAACAATTCCCGGTAGATCACGCGTTCGCCAAAGCCGGGCGCCACACGGAACCGGATACGCGCTGCCAGCTTGTCGACGATTTCGGCGATATCACGTTTGTTGCGTGCATCAAGGTGTGACAGACGATTACGCATGACGATCCAGTCAATCGTACCGCCATCTACCGCTGCACGGCGTTTACGTGCATCCCAGACCATTTCGGCATAGATACTGGGTCCTTTGATATCAAGGGTGTCCGGATCGATCCGGGCGAGCATATCAAGATCAATATAGCTGTCATTAATCGGAGTTACCAGCGTATCGGCGCAGGAATGCGCAAGACGCGACAGGTAATTGTCACTGCCCGGGCAATCCATCACCACAAAATTGCAGCCCATCACCAGTTCGCCAAGGGCATTGGTGAAACGCTCCCGCTCGTCAAGCTTGGCGGCATTGCCATCATCAAGCTCGCTGCGGTAAATCGGACGATGATCCGGAACAGGCAGTTTCAGCTTTTTCTGTTCGTTAAATGAAATCCGGTTTTCAACATATCGGGTCAGTGTCCCCTGACGGGCGTCAATATCGAGCGAACCAACGGAAAATCCCATTTTCATCAACGATACGATCAAATGCATCGCCGTTGTCGACTTTCCGGATCCACCTTTTTCGTTGCCAATCACGATCACATGGGCGCGCTTCGCGCCTGGCTGCTTGGCGGTAGCGATCTGCTGGCCTGCGCTTTCCCCGGTTGCGCTGGTCTCGTGCACCGTCATTGAAGTTTGCTCCGTTATTCAGGCAATTTTCTGTCCCCAGGGCCGAAACCCTGCTTCCAATGAGCGTCTTTGCCCGTAAAAATCAAGAACAAAGAATTTCATTGAAGGCAAGTTGTCTACTGGCCCCTAGCCAATCTATCACCGTACAGGTAAAGATAGGAGTAGGGAAAAATGATTTCACCAGCAATAACATGAAGGAAGGACGCAAAGTGACCAATCGGGGGGCCCTTTGGGGTGGCGTAATTGCCGGCACTTTGATGATGACCGGAATGTCGTCTGCGAACGCGCAGGATGTTGGCGGGTTTGAGCAGATTCCAGCGGATCAGAGCCCGCTTTCACTTAAATCCGATATACCGGTTACAACGGTCTTTCTGCGCCAATATCGCGAAAACAGCACCGTTTTTGTTGGTCGCTGGCTGTCGCCTGCGGCGGAAGGCAGTATCAAAGGCGCAAGCGATGATCTGTTTGTTGAAAGCGTTTTTTCGACTTCCGCCCCGGGCTTTGCCTTTAACAATGAAATGTCGTCCGAACAGCTTTTGGAGATGTTTGACGGATTACGCGGACGAAGTACCACCAATGGCATGAATTTCATGCAAGATACCCGATACGGGCCGATTGCAATGACCCCCTTCATTCGCGCCGGTTCACAATGCGTGTCGTTTGTCGGTCAATGGAACCCGGATAAACCAACGGTGCGTGGCAGTCGCCTGCTTGGTTACTATTGTGACCCGGTCGCGCGCCAGACCATGACAGATTTCACAGCCCCGCCTAAACAGCTTGATGCGGTTGATGCCCAGCTGTTCGGGGCTAATTTCTTTGCACGGTTTGACGTGCAGCTTCCCGACGGTGTCGTGATCCCGTCAACGCAAGTAACCCCGGAAGTTGTCGAAACACCGTCACCAGCGGCACTTCCAGATAGCAATACGACAGACACACCGTCCGAAGGATTACCGATCAGCACCAACTGGCAAGGATCACGCGGACAGGGAATGCTGAAATTTGATCAGCCCTCCGGCGAAGGCACGATGATTATTGATAGTGACCTTCGCCATTGTGAAGGCATATGGCGGCATGATGGCGGCGCTTATCAAAGCAACACATTGCCGTTTGGCAGCTGGTATGTGTTCTGTGACGACGGGGCATCTGCACGTGGCCATTACACAAGCGAAGACCCCGGCAGTGTGACCGGCGAAGGTCAGGACAATCAGGGCCAGGCCGTTTATTTCCGTCAGATCAACTCTTAAGCCCCGGACAATTTTTTCAACATGACCACCGATATTCAAACCGTCATTATCGGCGCCGGCGTTGTCGGCCTTGCCTGCGCACGCGCCTTGGCCAAAGCCGGCCGGGAAGTTCTGATTATCGAACGTCACGATGCAATCGGAACCGAGACCAGCGCACGCAATAGCGAAGTCATCCATGCCGGCATTTACTATCCGAAAAACAGTCTGAAGGCGAGGTTCTGCGTGGCAGGACGCGATATGCTGTATCGCTATTGCGCAGAAAACGGCATTGATCATAAACGAACCGGCAAACTGATTGTCGCAACCCACGACGATCAGATACCCGCCCTGCGCGACATTGAAAAACGGGCACATGAAAATGGGATCCATGACCTTGTCTGGCTTGACGGACATGACGCGATTGCGCGCGAACCGGCCCTGAATTGCGTGGCAGCCCTTGAAAGTCCGTCAACCGGCATTGTTGATTCCCATCAGCTGATGGTGACCCTATTGGGCGAGGCAGAGGCAAACGGGGCAACTTTGGCACTTAATACCGATGTTGTGGCCGCGAAATTTGAAAATGGCATTTTTGCCATCGAAACGCGTGACCGCGACGGTCAGGAAATGAGCCTGACCTGTGCCGAGCTTCTGATCGCCGGGGGCCTGCATAGTCAGACATTGGCGCATAATTTTACCGGCCTGCCAGACCAGAGCATTCCGCCACAGCATTATGCACGCGGATGCTATTTCACGCTTTCGGGCAAGGCCCCCTTCTCCACCCTGATTTATCCGGCCCCCGAACAGGCGGGGCTTGGCATTCATCTGACCCTTGATCTGGGGGGACAGGCGCGTTTTGGCCCGGATGTGACCTGGGTTGAAGAACCGAACTATGACGTGCCCGAAGAAAAACGTGCGGGATTTGCAGCTGCCATTCGCAAATACTATCCGGCACTGGACGAAAATGCCCTTCAAACCGGTTATGCCGGCGTCCGACCAAAAATTCAGGCACCGGGCGAAGCCGCCCGCGACTTTCTGATTTCGGATCGCGAAGCCCATGGCATTGATGGTCTGGTGATACTCTATGGCATTGAATCACCGGGATTGACGGCATGCCTTGCAATAGCGGACCATGTCGAAAATGTCCTTTCACGACCGCAGGCAAAGGCAGCGTCATGATGGCAGAAGCAAACTGGCAAAAAGTACGCGATTTGAGCCGGGGAAAAGTTTCGGGCAAATTGACCAGCAATCCGCAAAGCAGATTTCGCTGGAAACGCAGCCTTGTCGCCTTTGGTTTGGTAGTTGGCAGCCTTTGCGCGCCTGTCACGTTGACAGCTCCGGTAAACGCCCAGCAGTTGGAGCCTTTCGTTCCGCCCCCCAACAGTCTTAGTTCACCGAGCAAGCGAAGCGAGGCAACCGGAACGGAAAAGCCGGATGTTCAGTTTGCCGATGAAATGCGAAATTTCGTCATTCAGCTTAGCCGGTGGGCGAAATCCTATCGCAGCGATTTTTCGATCATTGCCCTTAATGGTCTGGAACTGACGGAATATCTTGAAACCACGCTGTTTGCATCGCGCGGGACGGCAGAGCCTGCACGCAATTATCTGCGTGCGCTTGACGGTATCATGATCGAAGCCCCGTTTTACGGTTTCGATAAATATGGCGAGCCCACAGATAGCGAGGAAACCAAATATATCCTTGGCTATCTGGATCGTCTGAAATCATCCGGGCTTGAATATTTCGCGCTGGACTACACCGATAAAAGCGATGCACAGCAGGCCGCACGCCAGAAGTTGCGGGACCTTAACGCACTTTATTACGCGGCTCCGCCGCCCGATAAGCAGCTTTCGACATTGGCGAAGGTACCGCGCACACCAATTGGCGCGAACCCGCATATCATCGATAATATTCGCGAAGCCAAAAATTACGCGATCGTGCTCGACAGCTCACCTTATGGAACCAAGGACGCGTTTACCGACGCAATGATCGACACCAATTACGATGTCCTGATCATTGATCCGTTCCATCGCGGCACGATCCCGCTGACCTATGACGACATGAAGCGTCTGCGCTATAAAAAAGTCGGCACGCCGCGCACCATCCTTGCCTATCTGAATATCGGAACGGCTGAAACATATCGCTACTACTGGCAGAATAACTGGCGTGCGGGCAGCCCTGAATTCATCGGCGAAGGCAACCTTGATGCGCGCTGGGGGCAGGAACACCATGTCTATTACTGGTCACAGGCATGGCAGAATATTCTGTTCGGCAGCGAAAACAGCTATCTGGGCGGTATCATGAAGCTTGGGTTTGATGGTGTGGTGCTGGGCGGGCTGAATGAATATAGCTGGTGGCTGGATTACTAGATCCTGATCATGGCCACCTGCGAATTCATCACAAATCCGGGATATGCCGTCAGACCATTTGACGGTGACAGAGCAGATCGGGCAATCTTGCATCATTCCAAAACAATATGCCGCTGACAGGCAGCCCCCGGAGGTTTTGAATGTCTACGCCCATCATCCATTATTTCTTTGTTCAGTCCCCCTGGTCGTTCTTCGGGTTCAACCGCGTTGTCGAAATCGCACGCAAACATGATACACCGATCATCCATAAGCCATGCCGGGCAGCGGATGTCTGGCAACATGGCGGCGGTGTTCCCTTGGCGCAACGCCCCAAACCGCGCCAGGAATATCGCATGGTCGAAATGAAGCGCTGGGCAGACTTTTTGAACATTCCGGTCAATCTGAACCCTGCCGCGTTTCCGGTGGACGAAACACTGGCCGCGCGCACCATTATCGCGGTTCAGGACGAAGGCAAGGACCCGACCGGACTGATCCATACGCTGATGGGGGATGTCTGGCTTCGAGATCGCAATATTGCCGAGCCACAAGTCGTCCGCGAGGCGCTTGTGACGAACGGATTGTCGGGCGAATACATCGAACATGCCGATTATCCGGCGATTGCCAAAATTTATGATGCCAACAGCGAAGCTGCAAAAGCAGACAATATCTTTGGCGTTCCAACATATTTTGCCAATGGCGAAATGTTCTGGGGACAGGACCGGCTCGATTTTCTTGATCGCGCACTTGCGAAGTAAAGCATTCCGGTCATAACAGAAAACAACAAGGGCGGGTTGAAACCCGCCCTTGTTGTTTTGGCCGCTGGCCGGAAATCCCGTTGTGCCGGTTAGTCACGGCGTTTGACGTGATCGACAACAAAACCGTCGCAAGACGGATAGGTGTTTTCGATCATGGCAAGTGCCTTGTATTCGTCCTTGGCAGCAACTTCGTGGGTCTGCACATCGGCCCAGCGATCATCAAAAACCTCGTGGGAACGATTCTCTTTGACGCATTCACGAACGGCCTGGTTGTGCAGTTCAACCTGATAAACGGTTTGGCGTGGGTCTGTGAAAGCAGACATGTCCACCCGGTCTCCTTACTTTTGCCTGCGGCGCCCGCCCGACGCCGCCTGTGTCCTGAACCGGGAATTTCATAAACATGAAACGCCCAACCACGAGTGTGGAACAAGTGGCTTAACGAGCCGTAAATCATCCGGCTGGATTCCATATTTAAATGAATTGATCCGGATTGAAGTGTGACGGTTTTGCATGGCTGGGTCCAAAATGGCGTAATTCTGCGGTGCAGCACGAATTCCTATCGCAGCGCAACTTGTCTCTTTCAGTTTATCCTTATGTCTGGATTTCGACCTTTCAAGCGCCGTTTGAACAACAAAAACGGGATCGCGACGCGCAACGACAAATGCACAAGATAACAATAAATCGCAAAATACGCATTTCAGTACGCGAAAGATTATTTCAAAGCACCCTCCTCACGATCACAAAATTCCATCTTTTGTCGCGCGTTTTACCGAAACGGTCTTTTTTAACCCAAAGGTGATTTTGAAATTGATCAGAAGCCCGAAGCATCAAACATAAAGGAATAACCAAGGGACCGACCCTTGCAGAATAACGAGCTTGCGCCAGGAGGCGACACCAGGATGAACGTTTTTTCCGACACCGCATTTGACGGCCATGAACAGGTTGTTTTCGCCAGTGATCCCGACACCGGCCTCAAGGCCATTATTGCCGTGCACAATACCAATCTTGGCCCGTCGCTGGGCGGATGCCGTATGTGGCCTTATGCGTCGGAACAGGAAGCCATTCACGATGTGCTGCGACTGTCCCGTGGCATGACCTATAAATCAGCGCTTGCAAACCTGCCGCTTGGTGGCGGCAAATCGGTTATTATCGGTGATCCGCGCAGTCAGAAAACGCCCGAGCTGTTTCGCGCAGTAGGTCGGGCTGTTGAACGGGTTGGCGGTCGCTACATCGTCGCCGAAGATGTTGGCACCAGTCCGGCTGACATGGAACAGATCGCCAGCCAGACCAAGCATGTCGGTGGTATTAATGACGGCAAAGATCCAGCACGGACCGGTGATCCATCCCCCTTCACCGCCTACGGCGTTTTTATCGGCCTGAAAGAAGCGGTTCGCTTTAAAAACGGTCATGACGATCTTGCGGGGTTACGCGTTGCCGTTCAGGGGCTTGGCAATGTCGGCTATCACCTGTGTCGCATGCTGCATTCGGCGGGTGCACGACTGGTTGTGTCGGACCTGAATGCCAACAGCGTTAACCGGGCGGTCGAAGAATTCGGCGCTACTGCGGTTTCAACCGACGAAATCCTGTTCATTGATGCCGATATTCTGGCCCCCTGCGCGTTGGGGGGTGTCGTTAACGACCGCAGCATCGATAAAATCCGCGCCCGCATCATTGCCGGTGCCGCTAACAACCAGCTTGAAGCCGACCGAGACGGCGAAATGCTGCGCGAGGCGGGCATTCTTTATGCGCCGGATTATGTGATCAATGCGGGTGGCGTTGTCGAAGTCTATTATTGCCGCGAAGGCAGGCCGGTGAGCGAAACCAACAAGCATATCGAAGGTATCGCCGCCACCGTGCGCGAAATCTTTGAACGTGCAGACCGCCAAAACCTGTCGACCGGTTTTGTTGCGGACCGCCTGGCCGAGGAACGGTTCGGGAAGCGCTGATTTTCAAACCTGCCTGCATTCCCGGAACGCAGGCAGGTTTCCGGGTCTGAAAACAACAAAGCCCCCGCTTGCGGAGGCTTCATCAAAATTTCCCGATCTATATTGGAGCTTATTCGGCGGCAATCGGAGCCACATTTGCGGTGACAGCGGCCGCATCATCGCAATCGCAATTGCCGCATGTTTTCGCCTGAAGCAATTCCGCACGCATGTGGCAGGCGCATTTCCCGCATTGCGGGGCACAGCCATGAAAACGGAATACGTCAGCAGGGCGCGTTGCGCCACCTTCCTCGGCGGCACGACGAACATCGCGTTCTTTTATGGCGTTACAAATGCAAACATACATCGGCGTAATTGCAATCAGTTATTAATGACAGCAACCTACCTGTAATCCACATGCGAATAGTTTTCAAACACTTTTGCAACACGCAGATAAAAAAGATCCCCCGCAAACCGGCAGATTTGCAGGGGATCACGAGAAAATCTTTTAATCACAAGGTGATCAGACAGTTGCGATATGGCTGACGACGCGCTTGACACCCTTGATACGACGAACGATTGACAGCACTTTGTCGAGCTCTTCGATGCTTTGGGCATCACCCATGATGTAGACGATATTGTTCACGGACTGCCAACGGTAGTTCACCGAACTGACACCTTTTTCGGCCAATAACAATGCCTTGATCTGGCTTTCGATCCAAACGTCTGACCCTGTCTGTGTCGCCGAATCCGCTGGCACGGCATTTTTGCCATATTCGTCTTCTGCCTTGTGATAGGCCTCGATGGTTGCCGCATCGGCGACTTCAAGATGGTCATAGACAGTCTTGATGCGGCTGTCCTGTTTGACCAGCGACATCACATCAAAATATTTGCCTTTGGAATCGACCATGCCGGTGACCATCACCTGCTGTTTCCAGATATCGACATTCACGTCGATAAGGTAGGTATGGTCGACCTTAGAGAACTCGCCAAGGATGCCTGACTTGATCTGGGTATCAAGCCACTGGTCATTCCCGGTCCGGTCTTCCAGCGGCATCTGTAACGGCCCACAGGCCGCAAGCGGCGTCGCCAGCAAGGCACATACCGAAACAGCTTTCATCGCGTTGCGCCAGCCTCGGGAAATCGTGATCATCTTTGAGCTCCTTCTCATGCCGATGGATCGACATATCCAAATTCTTTCGAACCACTAATACAGCAGATCGCAATAAAGCTTTAACGCCCTGAACTGCCCGTAGTTCCGGCACATCTTGTGGCAGGCGATTATGACGAAAAAAAGCCCGCGCACAATTGCTCAGGCATGTTTTGTCGCAACACAAAGGCACAATATCGCCCCCCAAAGAAAAAGACCGGGGCGATATACCCCGGTCTCTGGTGACGGATATAGAGATCCGTAAGATCAGTTTTCTTCCATCGACATCAGCGACGCGTTACCGCCCGCCGCCGTCGTATTGATGGTAATGGTTTTTTCGGTCGCAAAACGATGCAGGAATGTTTCGTCAGGCAACGCACCGTCATCGTCAGCACCGCTATCGGAAATCAGCGACAGGATCGCCCCGTCACGTTTTGCCAGAAGCTGCTTGAAAGCCGTTACACGATCAAGCGGCGCAACACAGGACACACCGGCGACATCGCCATCATACATCACGGCAACGCCGACCTTAGATGACACAACGCCGATAAGCTTTATCGGGAGGCCTGCTTCGAGCGCAAATACCGGAAGATCAGCAAGCCATTTCTGATCGCCTGCCACAATTACCGCATTGCCCGCAGCAAGGGCTGCAGCGATATGACGGATAATCCGGGATGGCTCGGCATCCTTTTCGGCCTGAACCAGATAGACACCACGTCCCAGCATATAAAGGTCGTTGGTTTCACCGGTCGGCCCGGGCATCCGGGTCGGCGCAACAAAGCCGTTTTCCGAAATTGCGGCAAAATTCGCAATCAGTTCGGCATTTTCCGACAATTCGCTGACCGGGGCGGCTGCCAGTTTGGCCGCGAAATTTTCCAGAAGACGAACACGTTCATTGCCATCCGTCGCCTGCCATTTGACCTGTGCTGCCTGCAGGAAGCGGTATTCCTCGTCTGCCAGCGATGCCTTGATCACGATAGGCGAGCGGTCATCGGCAATGGCGGCACTACCGGCTGCTTTTTTACCGGCTTCAGTCACCGGCTTGGCAAAGCGTTCGACATAGTGCGGACCGCCTGCTTTCGGGCCGGTACCAGATTTACCCTGACCGCCGAACGGCTGCACGCCAACAACAGCCCCAATCATGTTGCGGTTCACATAGCAGTTGCCAACACGCAGCTTTTGCGAAATCTGGCGCACGGTGCTGTCGATACGCGAATGGATGCCCATCGTCAGGCCATAACCGGACGCATTGATCTGATCGAGAACCTTGTCCAGATCGCGCGCCTTGTAGCGAACAACGTGAACAACCGGGCCAAACACCTCACGTTCAAGAACATCAAGCGACGGAATTTCAAAGCAATGCGGCGCAAAGAATGTGCCGTCCTTGCATTCGGGCAAGATGTCACAGGCATGCAGCAGCTTGGCTTCCTTGGTCATGCGTTCGGCATGCGCGACAAGGGTTTTGCGCGATTTTTCGTCAATCACTGGTCCGACGTCGATATCAAGGAATTTCGGGTCACCAACGCGCAGTTCCTTCATCGCCCCGACCAGCATTTGGCAAAGTTTATCGGCGATGTCTTCCTGAACGAACAGGACGCGCAGGGCCGAACAACGCTGCCCGGCGGACTGGAAGCCGGAAATGATCGCATCCTGAACAACCTGTTCAGGCAATGCGGTTGAATCGACAATCATCGCATTCTGGCCACCGGTTTCGGCGATCAAAGGCAACGGAACACCCGGGCGCTTTGCCAGCGCCTGATTTATGACCTGTGCCGTTTCAGTCGAACCGGTAAACGCCACACCCGCAATACGCGGATCATTGATCAGGATGTTGCCAATCACCCGGCCCGGCCCCGGCAACAGCGTGAATGCCGCCCCCGGCACGCCCGCGGCAAGAATAAGTTCGGCGGCCTTAGCCGCGACAAGCGACGTCTGTTCGGCCGGTTTGGCAATCACGGCATTCCCGGCGGCAAGTGCCGCACTGACCTGGCCCAGGAAAATCGCAAGCGGGAAGTTCCACGGACTGATGCAGACGAAAATGCCGCGCCCTTCAAGGATGCTGCCCTCGCGGAAGCTTTCCTCGGCCCGGTTGGCATAATAACGGCAGAAATCGACAGCTTCGCGTACTTCGGCAACACCGTCGGAATAGAGCTTTCCTGCTTCGCGCTGACAGAGCGCGATGAATTCGTCCATGTTGTCTTCAAGAAGATCACCAAGACGGCGCAGGCACGCGGCACGCTCAGTCGCAGCGGTCTTGTTCCAGATTTCATAACCTTTGGCGGCGGCAACAATCGCGGCCTCGACATCGGCTTCACCGGCCTGAACCAGTTCGCCGACTTTTTCGTTCCGGTTTGACGGATTGAGGACATCAATAGCCTCGCCCGAGACAAGCTTGCCACCAATCAGCGGCGCAGCATGCCAGATTTTACCCTGAATCGAGGCCAACTTTTCCGCCAGCGGTAGAAGCTTGGTCGTATCGGTCAGATCAATGCCCTTGGAATTGACGCGCCCCACACCATAAAGATCAATCGGTGCCGGAATTTTCGGATGGGCCTTGCGTGGCAGGGCGGCCATCTTTTCCACCGGGTCGGCAATCATTTCCTCAATCGGGAGCTGCTCGTCCTGAATGCGGTTTACAAAACTGGTATTGGCACCATTTTCAAGCAAACGGCGGACGAGATAGGCCAGCAAATCCTCGTGGGTGCCAACCGGTGCATAAACACGGCACGGCACGTTTTCACCGTTTCTATCGACGATCTGTTCGTAAAGGGCTTCTCCCATGCCATGCAGCCGCTGGAATTCAAATGTCCGGTCATTGCCGGCCATTTCCAGAACCGATGCCACCGTGTGGGCATTGTGGCTGGCGAACTGGCAATAAAATGCATCACGACGCGACAGCATGAAACGCGCGCACGCCAGATAGGAAACATCGGTTGCTGCCTTGCGGGTAAAGACCGGATAACCTTCGAATCCGTTTTCCTGACTGTTTTTGACCTCGGTATCCCAATAGGCCCCTTTGACAAGGCGCACCATCATTTTGCGGCCAACCTTGACCGACAGGTCGGCAAGCCATTCAAGCACGTGATACGCCCGTTTTTGATAGGCCTGCACCGCCAAACCATAGCCTTCCCAGCCATCAAGATCAGGGTCGGCAAAGACCGCCCCGATCACATCAAGTGACAGGTCCAGGCGGTTGGCTTCCTCGGCATCGACGGTGAAACCGATGTCATATTTCTTGGCCAGTAGCGCAAGCTGTTTGAGGCGCGGCACAAGTTCATTCATGACACGGTCATAATTGGCGAAATCGTAACGCGGATGGATCGCGGAGAGTTTTACCGAGATACCCGGGCTGTTGATCGGGCCACGGTTATTGGCGACCTTGCCAATATCGTTGATCGCATCAACATAGGATTTGAAATAGCGATCAGCATCTTCCATGGTGCGGGCGGCCTCGCCCAGCATGTCATAGGAATAACGATAGCCTTTTTCTTCGTTTGCTTTTGCCCGTTCGGCAGCCTCTGCGATTGTGCGGCCCATAACGAACTGACGCCCCATAATGCGCATGGCATGGTTGAATGCCTTACGGATGACCGGTTCACCCGAACGTGCGATCATGCGCTTAAGCAATGCGCCCGGATCGGCCTTTTCCGCCTTGCCGAACTTGATCACCTTCCCCGTCAGCATCAGCCCCCAGGTCGATGCATTGACAAAGAAGCTGTCGGAATGGCCCAGATGGCTTTGCCAGTTGGCGTCAAACAGCTTGTCCTGAATAAGTTTATCAGCGGTCACCGCATCGGGAACGCGCAAAAGTGCCTCTGCAAGGCACATCAGGATGACGCCTTCCTTGCTGGATAGCTCATATTCATGAAGCAGTGCATCGATGCCGCTTTTGCCATTGTCGGCTTTGCGGACACGGGCGACCAACTGATAGGCGCGATCCTGAACACGGGCTGACTGCTCGGGTGCCAGTCGGGCGGCATTGATCATGCGCTCGACAACGGCTTCTTCGTCAGTGCGATAGGTTTCGCGAATTTTGGCGCGGATTTCGTTAGCCTGGGGCATATCAATGCGAAACATGGCGATGGCTTCTCCCTGCAAATGCGATCCTCCGGTTCCTTATGGGAACGCAGAGTTTTCTCCTCATGTGGCCACAGACAATATATATGCGCTCAAAAAATGTGCTGCCATTTTCGCTAAAAATACGATATATCATCCACAGAAAAACTTTTAGTGCAGTCATTATCACTGGTTAATAGATAGAAATGCAGAAGAATCATAAAAGCCTGGACAAGATCGACAAACAGATCCTGCGCGAACTTCAAAACGACGGACGCATGTCGAATGTCGAACTGTCACGCCGCGTCAATCTTAGCCCGACACCTTGCCTTGAACGTGTCCGCCGTCTTGAACAACACGGCTTCATCACCGGCTATATGGCCCTGCTCGATCCCCGTAAGCTTAACCAGTCGCTGGTGGTTTTCGTCGAAATCACGCTTGATCGAACAACCCCGGACGTGTTTGACGTTTTCGCAACCGCGATCCGCAAATTGCCGGAAATCGAAGAATGCCACATGGTGGCAGGTGGTTTTGATTACCTGATGAAACTGCGGGTTGCTGATATGTATGCCTATCGTGAATTCCTTGAACGCCTGTCTTCGGTTCAGGGCGTAAGCCAGACTCATACATATGTCGTCATGGAAGAAGTAAAAGTCCGCCCCGGCATAACGATCCCGTAAATTCCATCATTTTGATTGCAATACAAATGCTTAGTGGCACACTATGACCAAGCCATCCTGCCGATGGCTTTGCCGGTATCGCCACGTGGCACACCGTTTCGCGTCATTATTTACGGGCCCCACAACATGTCGGAAGTCACTTTCTATTTCGATTTCTCGTCACCTTATGGTTACCTTGCGGCGGAACGTATAGAGGCCTTTGAGGCCAGAACCGGCGTTACGGTCAATTGGTATCCGTTCATGATCGGGGCAGCCTTCAAGCAGACTGGACAAAGCCCGCTGCTGGACCAGCCAATCCGCGGCGACTATTTCAGGCACGACATGGAACGCTGCGCAAAGATGCAGAACACGCCATTCTGCATCCCCGAAAAATTCCCCTATGCCGCACTGGTCCCGACCCGCGCCTATTACTGGATTGCATCAACCAAGCCCGCATTGGCGATCAAGTTCGCCAAGGATGTCTATCGCGGATATTTTGCCGACGGGCTTGATATGTCGGACCCGGAAGTTGTCTTTGCCACAGCCACCCGGCACTCCATCAATGCGGGGGAAATCCGCGCTGCCGTCGAAAACCCGAAATGGAAACAACACGTCCGCGAAGTTACCGACGAAGCCATCGCACGCGGCGCCTTCGGGTCGCCGTTCTTTTTCTATGAAGACGAAGCATTTTTTGGCAATGACCGGCTTGAACATCTTGAACGCTGGATCAAACTGCGCAAGCAGATCGACGACTGATCCGATCAGAAAACGTGCCCATCAAAAATCCATAACCAATTAAAATATATACGAATTTTGCGACACTTTCCCTCACTCGAAATATCATTTCGCGATCCCAATATACTGTCCATTTTTGATATACGTAAATTCGGTACTGGATTACCTATTTAATCTTGACGTTTACGTAAACTTCCACCATAACAGCAGTCATAAACGCCATTCATCACGGGGCCGTTTCCTTGCATAAACAGCCCCGGCAACAAACGGTGTCAATTGACGATGACGGTTCTGAAATCTGCGATAAATCCCCGCTCGGAAGATTTCCGCAACAATGCCGAACAGATGGAACAACTGGTTGCCGATCTGCGTGATCAGATCACGCAGATCAAACTTGGCGGCGGTGAACGCGCGCGCGACCGGCACACAGGGCGCGGCAAACTTCTGCCCCGTGAACGTATCCGTCAATTGCTGGATATCGGGTCCCCGTTCCTTGAACTGTCACAGCTTGCCGCCTATGGCATGTATGACGATGAAGACGTTCCTGCTGCGGGCATCATCACCGGGATTGGTCGGGTTTCAGGCGTTGA
This sequence comes from Thalassospira xiamenensis M-5 = DSM 17429, assembly GCF_000300235.2. Classification (NCBI taxonomy): domain Bacteria; kingdom Pseudomonadati; phylum Pseudomonadota; class Alphaproteobacteria; order Rhodospirillales; family Thalassospiraceae; genus Thalassospira; species Thalassospira xiamenensis. The sequence continues at coordinate 2,613,111 of NZ_CP004388.1, forward strand.
ATGCGTCATCGTTGCCAATGATGCCACGGTCAAAGGCGGCTCCTATTACCCGATGACGGTGAAGAAGCACCTTCGCGCGCAGGAAATCGCGCTCGAAAACAATCTGCCCTGCATTTATCTGGTCGATAGCGGCGGGGCGAACCTGCCACGGCAGGATGATGTTTTCCCGGATCGCGACCATTTCGGCCGCATCTTTTTCAATCAGGCAACCATGTCTTCCAAAGGCATTCCGCAAATCGCGGTTGTCATGGGGTCCTGTACGGCGGGTGGCGCCTATGTACCGGCAATGTCCGATGAAAGCATTATCGTTCGTAAACAGGGCACGATCTTTTTGGGGGGGCCGCCCCTGGTGAAGGCCGCAACCGGCGAAGTTGTCTCGGCCGAGGACCTTGGCGGCGCGGATGTTCATTGCAAGACATCGGGCGTGACCGATCACTATGCACAGGACGATGCCCACGCATTGTCGATTGCGCGCAATATCGTCAAGAACCTGAACTGGACGAAAAATCCCGGTTTGACCCTGACCACGCCGCGCGACCCCGCCTATGACCCGCGCGAAATTTATGGCGTTATTCCAAGCGATTCCAAGAAACCCTACGACGTGCGCGAAGTCATTGCCCGCATCGTAGACGGATCAGACTTTGACGAGTTCAAGGCCCAGTATGGTACGACACTGGTTACCGGCTTTGCCCGCATTTTCGGCTATCCGGTCGGGATCATTGCCAATAATGGCATCCTGTTTTCCGAGAGTGCGCTTAAAGGCGCACACTTCATTGAACTCTGTTGCCAACGCGGTATTCCACTGGTGTTCTTGCAGAACATCACCGGTTTCATGATCGGGCGCAAATATGAAAGTGGCGGCATTGCCAAGGATGGCGCGAAGTTGGTCACCGCCGTTGCGACCGCCAATGTTCCCAAATTTACCGTCCTGATCGGTGGTTCATTTGGTGCGGGCAACTATGGCATGTGTGGCCGTGCTTATAGCCCGCGATTCCTTTGGATGTGGCCAAATGCACGAATTTCAGTCATGGGCGGGGAACAGGCGGCAAACGTTTTGACCCAAATCCGCGCCGATGCACAGGAAAAGCGCGGTGAAACATGGCCCATAGAAGAACAGGAAGCCTTCAAAGGCCCGATCCGCGACCAGTATGAAGAACAGGGTCATCCCTATTACGCGTCTGCGCGACTTTGGGACGATGGGGTGATTGATCCGGCCGATACCCGCATGGTTCTTGGGCTTGGTCTTTCGGCAGCACTTAACAAACCGGTCGAGGAAACGCGCTTTGGCGTGTTCCGGATGTGAGGCTGGCATGAGCAATGTAAACACCGATAACACCAATCCATCAACCGATGCCGTGATGTGCCAGATCAGCGCATCGGGCGTTGCCCGCATCACGCTGAACCGTCCGGAAATCCACAACGCGTTTGACGATATCCTGATCGGCGATCTGACGGCCAAGCTGGAATCGCTGAATGCCGATCCGCTTGTGCGGGTAATCATTCTGTCCGGCGCGGGCAAAAGCTTTTCTGCCGGGGCCGACCTGAATTGGATGAAGCGCATGGCCAGTTACAGCCATGACGAAAATCTTGAAGATTCCCACAAGCTTGCAAAACTGATGAAGGTTTTGAACTTTGCGTCAAAACCAACCATCGGGCTCATCAACGGGGCGGCCTTTGGTGGTGGGGTTGGGCTGGCAGCATGTTGCGACATTGTGATTGCGTCTGATCGCGCCAGTTTCTGCCTGTCAGAGGTCAAACTGGGCCTGATCCCAGCGGTTATTTCTCCCTATGTGGTTGAGGCCATTGGCGTCTCGCACGCCCGTCGTTATTTTCTGACAGCGGAGCGTTTTGATGCCGCTACCGCCCACGCCATCGGATTGGTCCATGAAATTGTTTCAGGTGACGATCTGATAGCGCGTGGCGACGCCATGGCAAAGCTTTTGCTGGCGAATGGCCCGGGTGCCATGGATGCAGCAAAATCGCTGATTTATGCGGTTGCCAACAAACCGATTGACGATGATGTCATTGACGATACCGCACGACGTATTGCCGATCAGCGCGCAAGTGCCGAAGGCCGTGAAGGTGTCAGTGCATTTCTTGAAAAACGCCCCGCGAAGTGGAGTGAGAATTAATCATGCCGCGCAAAATACTGATCGCCAACCGTGGTGAAATTGCCTGCCGCGTGATTGAAACCGCACGCCGCATGGGCATCCAAACCGTCGCGGTTTATTCCGACGCGGATGCCAATGCCCTGCATGTCCAACGGGCCGACGAGGCCTATCACATCGGCGGTCCAGCCCCGAAAGACAGCTATTTGCGCGTTGATCGTTTGCTTGATGTCATTGCACAATCGGGGGCAGATGCGGTTCACCCGGGTTATGGTTTCCTGTCGGAAAATGCAGGGTTTGCAGATGCCCTTGAAAAAGCGGGCTGTGTCTTTGTTGGCCCACCGGCAAGTGCGATCCGCGCGATGGGATCGAAATCCGAAGCCAAGAAAATCATGGGCAAGGCGGGTGTTCCGCTGGTTCCCGGTTATCACGGCGAAGATCAGGACCCGGATATTCTGGCCGCAGAAGCAGACAAGATCGGATATCCGGTTCTGATCAAGGCATCGGCGGGTGGCGGCGGCAAAGGCATGCGGGCGGTTGAAAAACCCGTCGATTTCAAGGATGCCCTTGTCAGTTGCAAACGAGAAGCCGCCAGCAGCTTTGGCGACGATCATTGCCTGATTGAAAAGCTGATCGTCAAACCACGCCATGTTGAAATTCAGGTCTTTGCCGATAGTCATGGCAATGCGGTTTACCTGTTTGAACGCGACTGTTCCCTGCAACGTCGCCACCAGAAAGTCATTGAAGAGGCCCCGGCCCCGAACATGCCCGAAGATCTTCGGGCACAGATGGGCAAGGCCGCCGTTGATGCCGCAAAGGCGATTGGTTATCAGGGGGCTGGTACGGTCGAATTCCTGCTAGATGCGTCGGGTGCGTTCTATTTCATGGAAATGAACACACGCCTTCAGGTCGAACATCCAGTGACCGAGATGATCACCGGCGAAGACCTTGTTGAATGGCAATTGCGTGTTGCTGACGGTGAAAAGCTGCCCAAGGCACAGGAAGAACTGACCATTAACGGCCATGCCTTCGAAGTCCGACTGTATGCCGAAGACCCGCATAATGATTTCCTGCCCGCCACCGGCACACTTGTGCATATGCGCATGCCCGCGGCCAATGATCACGTGCGGATAGATACCGGCGTTTACGAAGGCGGCGAGGTTTCAATTCATTATGACCCGATGATCGCAAAGCTGATCACTTGGGATACGGATCGCATATCGGCACTGCGCCGGATGGCAACCGCACTTAACGATGTACAGATTGTCGGCGTAACAACCAATACCGGTTTTCTTGCCAATATTGCGCGTCATCCGGCCTTTGAGCGCGGCGAAGTCGAAACCGGTTTCATCAGCCAGTATCTTGACGATCTGATCCCTGCCCCGGCGGTGCCTGATAATGACGCATTGGCCTTTGCCACCCTTGATATTCTGATGCGTCGCGATGCCGAGGCCAAAAGCCATGCGGCGCAAAGCAGCGACCCCTATTCCCCGTGGCACAGCACATCGGGATGGCGGATGAATGATGACAACCACCATAATCTGATCCTGCGCCATGACGGTGCAGAACTGAAAATCAGGGTGCATTACCGCACGCACGGTTATGTCATCGATATGCCTGACGGCAATTCGGTTACGGCCCATGCCGAATTCGGCGGTGATGGGACCATTCATGCAACACTTGATCAGGTGCGCAAACGCGCAAGTGTCCTTCGCGATGGCAATCGACTGACGATCTTCCGCGAAGGACGTTCTGACCGGTTGGAGATTTTTGATCCGGTTGCCGCCGCAGGCGGGCAGGAAGGTGCCGGTGGCGGGTTAACAGCGCCGATGCCCGGTAAAATCATTGCCGTGCTGACGGAACCGGGGCAATCTGTTGCTGCAGGCGACAAGCTTGTGGTGATGGAAGCAATGAAAATGGAACACACTATTTCAGCACCGGTTTCGGGCTCGGTCCGCGAGATATTCTTTGCCGTTGGCGATCAGGTTGATGATGGCGCGGAATTGATCGCCATCGAGGAGGCCGAATAGAATGCCCCGCCTTTCGGTTTTGCCCGCGCGTGTCAAAATCGTCGAAGTCGGTCCGCGTGACGGGTTGCAGAACGAAAAGGCGATGGTTGCGACCGACATCAAGGTCGAACTGATACACCGCCTTTGCAATGCAGGCCTTTCGGTGATCGAAGCCACCGCCTTTGTCAGCCCGAAATGGGTCCCGCAAATGGCCGATGCATCCGACGTCATGGCCCGTATTTTGCGTAAACCGGGCGTCACCTATCCGGTTCTGGCCCCCAACCTCAAAGGGCTTGAAGCCGCCATCGAAGCAGGTGCAACCGAAGTTGCAGTTTTTGGTGCGGCATCGGAGAGCTTTTCGCAGAAGAATATCAATTGTTCCATCGCTGAGAGCCTTGATCGGTTCCGTCCGGTGGTCGCCGCAGCGCGTGATGCCAACATCGCCGTGCGCGGGTATGTTTCCTGTGTTCTTGGATGCCCTTACGAGGGTGAAATTGCCCCACAGAAGGTTACAGACGTCGCCAAAGCCCTGTTTGATATGGGGGCTTATGAAATCAGTCTGGGCGATACCATCGGCACCGGCACACCCGGCAAAGCACAGGCCATGATCGAAGCCGTTGCAAATCAGGTTGCCATCGAAAAACTTGCCGCCCATTTCCATGATACATATGGCCAGGCATTGGCAAATCTTCTGGCGGTATTGCAGATGGGGGTTGCCACGATTGATAGCTCCGTCGCCGGTCTTGGCGGATGCCCCTATGCCAAAGGGGCCAGTGGCAATGTTGCGACCGAAGACGTCGTCTATATGCTGAACGGTCTTGGCATCGAAACCGGTGTCGACCTTGAAAAGCTTGTAGAAACAGGTAGCTGGATTACCGGAAAAATCGGCCGCCAGTCCGGATCAAAGGCCAATCTGGCGCTTGCTGCCAAACGCGACACTGTCGGGATCTGATCGCATGGCCGCCGCCGAGACATATCGTTTCCGGCGGGCCGTCCCCAGCGATTTTCCCATGATACGACGCTGGTTGCGGGTACCCGAAGTGGCGCGATGGTGGGGTGCACCGGACGAGCAGATCGAACTGATCACCGAAGATATCGAGCTGCCGGAAATGGCAACGCTGATTGTATCCTATCGCAATCGACCATTCGCCTTTGCCCAGCATTATGACGCGCATCAATGGCCGCAGCCCCATTTTGCTCACCTTCCCAAGGGTACACGATGCATTGATGCCTTCATTGGCGTGCCCGACATGATGGGATGCGGCCACGGCAAAATGTTTTTGCGATTATTGGCGCAAATGCTGATCGAACGCGGCGCACCAATGGTCGCGATTGACCCGGATCCGGAAAATGTGCGAGCGCGAAAAAGTTACGAGGCCGCCGGTTTCATCGGTAACACCGAATATGAAACCGGCGATGGTCCGTGTGTGTTGATGCAGTTTAAACAAAACGAAGATTAAGCTGCCTTGACCGCTGTCAGGAAAGATTCAACTTTCAGACGCAAGGTTTCTGCCTGCTCAGACAGCTCACCCGATGCATTCAACACTTGCTCGGCAGCGGCACCGGTTGATGTCGCCGCCTCGTTAACACCATGAATGTTTTCGGTTACCTCGCTTGTTCCGGCTGACGCCTGCTGAACATTTCGGGTGATTTCTTCGGTGGCAGCCCCCTGCTGTTCCACAGCACTTGCAATCGTTGCCGCAATTTCGCTGATCTCAGCAATCGTACCGCCAATAGAGTCAATCGCAACCACCGCACCTTCTGTTTCCGCCTGAATTCCTGTGATCTGGGCAGTAATCTCTTCGGTTGCTTTTGATGTCGCGTTTGCGAGATTTTTGACCTCGGCAGCAACAACAGCAAAACCTTTCCCTGCCTCACCTGCCCGCGCAGCTTCAATCGTTGCATTCAATGCCAAAAGGTTGGTCTGCGCAGCAATATCGCTAATCAACCCAACCACATCACCAATCTTCTGGGCAGCTTCCGCAAGGCCGCGTACCTGAGCGTTGGTATTTTCCGCCTCGGAAACAGCCTTGTTTGCAACTTGCGATGATTGATTGACCTGATGACTGATCTCCGAAATCGAAGCACTCAATTCCTCGGATGCACTCGCAACGGTTTGAACATTGTTGGATGCCTGTTCAGCCGCCGCTGCGACCACAGTTGACTGACGATTGGTTTCTTCTGCCGTTGCTGTCATAGATGAAGCTGTTGCCTGCATTTCTGTTGCCGCAGATGATACGCTTTTCAGCACCAGAGACATGTCGGCATCGAAATCATTGGTAAGCTTCTCGATGACTTTCACGCGGGCTTCTCTTCGCTTTTGTGCCTCGGCCTCCTGTGCGGCAAGCTGTTCAGCCCGGATCATGTTTTCTTTGAAAACCAGCACGGCTTTGGCCATATCGCCGATTTCATCCTTATGATCCTGCCCGGGGATTGGTGTTTCTTTATCGCCGGCGGCAAGAACCGTCATGGCTTCCGTAATATTCCGGATAGGATTGGATATTCCCGTCCCAATCAGCCAAGCAGCACCAATACCGCAAACCACCGCAGCAACTGAAATTGACGTCACAAGCATGATGGTATTCTGGATATCCTCGGTAACCATCGGCCCGAGCTTATCCTGCTCTTGCCTGATTTCAAGTTTCAGGTTTTCAAGATTGGATGCAACCTCTGGACCGATACGGTCCAGACCTTCAATAACAAGCTGGTCTCTTTGAGGATCACCAGCCGGAATTTTGACAACTGATTGAAAGACTTGAAGATAGTCAGCCAAATCATCGTTCGTTTCCTCGATGAGGGCTTTTCGCGCACCCTGATCAACCAGCGTGCCGAGTTTTTCATTCAATTCAGATGCTGTTTGCAGACGCGTGAGCACAGTGCTGATGGCTGTTTGCCGGCCCGGTCAGCAGATAGTCTCTAACGCCAACCCTGGCTTCGAGCATGTTGGCCTGTACCCGGCCTGCCTCGTTAGACTGTATTGCAATAGATCGGTATCTATCAAAATCGCTACCTATCCCGGTTAACGTGACGAACCCCAGTATGGATATCGACACCAGAAGCAAAAGAACGAGCCCGAAGCCACCAAAGATTTTAGGCGCTATTTTAAGTCTTTTTAAAATTGACATATTTCCCTCCAAAGATGCAGGCACACTCCTTAATGTTGTTTGGAAGGAAATAAATTCAACCAGAACAATTGTATTCAGACAGCAATAGAAAACCGCACTTTAGCGGGCCATTTTCAGGGCATTGAGCGCCGTCAGCGGAATATACTTTGGTTACAAAATCTTAGAACTACCATAAGTTGTCTGCAAACCACCCTCCCTATCAGATGCCCCCATCCGGCGGGCCAGACGGTAACTGACGATTCCGGTGATGGTTCCAAAAAGAACAATTCCGGCGGCCTGCCCGAACAAAACACCTGTTGCACCCAAATAATAACTGCCAAGCCATACCAGCGGGATCACCCCCAGCAGTTCCTTCGCGAGATCGAAGATCATCGCGAGATTGGGACGCCCGGTAACGTTAAAAAAGGTATGTGATGAAAATTGCAGACCGAGGAACATATAAAAGGGTGCTGTAAAACTGTAAAAAATCGATAGATACGCCGTTGTTTGATCGGTCGCGCTGAAAAGCATCGCAATCTGGCTTTGAAACAGGAACAGGGCAGCGCAGACAGTAACCCCGTAAACCGCCACCAATCCCCAGACATTATGCCAGATGCTGCGCACCCGTTCGGCCTTTGCCGCAGCAAAATTCTGGCCGATGATCGGGCCGATTGCCTGGGGTAACGCCATGTAGCCAACAAAGACGAATGGCGCGATACGTTCAATGATCGCCATGGCGGCCACCGCATCGGGCCCATACTTTGCCATGCTGGACATGATAAAGGCGCTGGCAATTGGCGGGCCAACCTTTGCCAATCCGACTGGTACGGTTACACGGGCAATATCACGGATGTCCTTGCGGAAAAGATTCGCATCAAACTGGCCAAGCATGTGATGAACGTTTCGAACACCGTAAAAGGCAACTGCCATGATTACGATCCGTGACACGACGGTTGCCCATGCCGCCCCTTCGACACCCCAATCAAAACCAAAGATGAAAATCGGATCGAGGACTGCATTGACCGCCGCCCCGGCCATTTTCGACCACATGGCACGCTGCTTTGCCCCGATGGCACGCAACAACGCGCCCGATGACATGCTAAGCACCAGAACCGGCAAGCACAGGATCACGATCTGCACATAAGTGATGCCGATATCACGGGCCTTGCCGGTCGCCCCGAACATATCAAGCATCCAAGGTGCCGACAGCCACAAGACGACCGTCATCACGCCCGATAGCACAAAACCGAATACCAGAACATGTGTGGCATAGACTTTTGCCCTGTCCCGATCACCTAGCCCCTCAGCACGGGAAACAAGTGCTGTCATTGCGGTCGATATGCCAAGCGACACGGCAAGTGTGAAAAAGATAATCGGCCATGCAAAGCCAAGACCGGCAATGATTTCCACATCCCTCAGAAGGCTCAGGAAAAACAGATCAAGCGCATCAACCAGAACCATCGCCACCAGCGCAAGCATGCTGGTATGCGCCATTGAAAAGATGTGACGCAGGATTGAACCAGAGACAAAATATTGCGACTGCATAGCCATCGAATTTCACACTATGCAGAGCTGAGAAGCGCGTTCAGCCATCATTATTTGGCCGCAGGATAAATTCAAATTCGCGTTCTTCGGTGGTTGCACAATCATCCCCGGAAAGCAGCGGCATGCGTGAAAGTCCTTCGCGGTTCACTGACGATGCCGATATTCTGGCGGCATCCGGGCCGATTTTCCATTTGGCGGCAATCACGCTCGGATTTTCGGCATCGAACTCGTCCAGCTTGCGCCCGATGCGAGACTGCAAAACCGGCGCATAAGGAAATTTCTGCTGGGTCCAGAAACGTTTAGAAGGCTGAAAATATCCAACTTCGTCCAGAAACGAGACACCAAAATAATAACAGGACTCAAGCGAGTTATAGAAACGACTGTCAGGGACGAAGCTGCCATCGCGCTTAAGGGAATGCCCAACACACCAATCAAGCATGGCGGCAATCTGTTCGCGCGCCAAGGCCCGTTCTGCCGACTGCATATGCGGCCACCCATAGCGAAAGATTTTCGCGACATCATAGTTGTTGTGATTATTAAATTCACCGCGGCTGAGCCATCCTTGCGGATATTCCATCTGGCGGCTTTCAAGAGTGGTGCGGATGATATCGGACCAATGCCCGACGCACCCCTTGCGATATGACACGATATGAAAAGTATAGCTGAGATCATCGTAACGATGGGTTTTGCCATCCGAAATGTACCAAGGGCCCCAGTAACCGGTTTCGGGGTTCTGGATTTCATCAAGGAATTCGCGGAAGGCATCAACATAGCTTTGATCAAGATCGATGCCGCGCACATGTTTCTGCGCATAGCGTCGCAAGGACGGCTTGAAACAAAGCTGCGCCAGACAGCAGATCACACTGCCGAATTCATCGCGCTGATTGCGCCCGGTGGTGGCAATATCGGAAACAAGAAGCTTTTCCAGATAGTTTCGCATTGCCGGAGCCGTTGCAATCGGTTCGAGGAAATGCAGCGGATAACGCGGCGCGCGGCCTTCATTGGACAATTCATGCAAACGCACGATGGTTGCATCAAATTTGTGGTGGAATTCGTTATATTTCCAACCCCACGAACCATCAACCGAAGACTGAGTTGCGACATAGCTTTGGTCAACATCGTCAAAGCTGTTTTCCAGTCTGTCGACAAGTTGGTCAAGTTCCGGCCAGTATGCCGTGTATCGCGCCAGCCATTTGGCGTAGATATACAATTGCTGGGACGCCAGCATTGTCCGGCTATATTCGGAAAATTTACGCAACGCCAGCGATAGCGCCCCCAGATAATCGATATATTTGAGCGCCTTGTCCTGATAGCCGTGATCGTAACGCGTAAAATCCCGCGTAATCACGCAGCTATCACCAATCCCTGCCAGGCTTTGCTCAATCGACATTGGTTGCCTTTTCCTGTTGAACCCAGAAATGCGAACCTGCTTCCTTGCATCGGCCGCTACCGATGCCAACTGTCAGGAGATGCGTGAATTCCCCAATCCGCTTGGCAGGATTGCATCCTGTTGTTGGGACTGATGTTTTCGGGCTCTCCTTTTTAGCCTGAAGGACAACCAAGCATTTTACAATGGTTGCCACGCAAAGGCACCTAAACAGCTAATAAGTGTATAGCTTGAAACCGATCAAAACACCACTCTAAAGGTGAACTCTGGACGGATTTTCATATACAAAGGAATAATCATTGAGCCGCCAATATCAATTCCCTGCCCAGAAATGACGACTGGGGTACCGCGATCAATGACAGAAAATACCGGCATTATAAGGGCAAAAGAAAAGACGCCCGCAACGGGCGCCTTAACGGAAATGCTATTTAAAGCTTGGCTTGATCAAATCAGATGAAATCAGGACGCCGATTTAAGAGCCGTCCGACGCCGTTCACGAAGCGATCCAGCCGTAACCCGCCCATCCCCTGTCGGTTGATAATAAACCGTCATTTCCTTTAATGCGGCGCGCACTTTTGCCAGCGATACATCGTCGTCATTTTTCAACTCATATGCATCAAATCCGCAGCGATGCATATAAAGAATCTGGTCGCGCAACACGTCACCGATTGCACGAAGTTCACCCTTGAAACCAAGACGTTCGCGCAGAACACGCGCATAGGAATATCCGCGCCCGTCGGTATAGGCCGGGAAATTGACGGTGATGATCGAAAGACGATCCAGATCGTTTGCCAGATCTTCCGGCGCATCGCCGGGGTTAAGCTGCACGCCAAGACCACCATTGCGGCCGATCAGCGTTTCGCGTTCTTCCTTAAAACGCGCAAGAGGCACGATAATGTTTTCCTCCCCCGGCGGAAGGTCGGCTTCGGCGTCAAGCGTGATCCATTCCTGATCAATCACACTGTCATTCTTAACGATCGCCATAAAGCACCTCCTTGAACGGGTCCATGCCGACACGGCGATAGGTATCGATAAAACGTTCGCCGGTTTCGCGAATGCCAAGATATTTGGTCACCAGACTTTCAATGGCATCGACGACTTCGGCCTCGGAGAAACCGGCACCGGCGATTTTACCGATTTCGGCATTCTCACTGGCGTCGCCGCCAAGGGTGATCTGATAGAATTCCTTGCCACGTTTATCGAGGCCCAGAATCCCGATATGACCAACATGGTGATGTCCGCAGGCATTGATGCAACCGGAAATCTTGATCTTGAGTTCGCCGATATCATGCTGGCGATCCAGATCGGAAAAACGTTCCGAAATGCGCTGAGACAGCGGGATCGAACGCGCCGTTGCCAGCGCACAATAATCCAGCCCCGGGCAGGAAATGATGTCGGTAACATAGCCAAGATTTGCCGTTGCCAGATTGGCGTTTTTCAGCTCCGCCCAAAGCGAGAACAAATCGGCTTTTTTCACGTGCGGCAAAACCAGATTCTGTTCGTGGGTTACACGGACATCACCAAAACTGTACTGCTCCGACAGATCGGCAACCAGTTCCATCTGGGTATCGGTTGCATCGCCCGGAATACCACCAATCGGCTTCAGCGATACGTTGGCAATCGCATAACCCGGTTGCTTGTGCGGAATGACGTTCGAACGCACCCAGTTGGAGAATTCCCGATTTTCGGCCTTACGACGTTCAAATTCGGCATCATCGTCGGAAAGGGTTTCGAATGCCGGAGGGGCGAACTGTTCGATGTAATGCGCAATTTCGGCATCATCGACGCGCAGCGATCCGTCCTTGATCTGCGCCCATTCTTCCTCGACCAGGCGCTGCATTTCCTCGACCCCGATTTCATGTACGAGGATTTTGATTCGTGCCTTGTACTTATTGTCACGACGGCCAAAGCGGTTATAAACCCGCAGGATCGCCTCAAGATACGAAAACAGATCGTTCTTGCCGATAAAGTCACGCACGGTTTTACCGACGAATGGCGTGCGGCCAAGCCCACCGCCCACGATGACCTCGAACCCGACCTCGCCCGCATCATTCTGATGCATGCGAAGTCCGATATCATGGACCTTTACTGCGGCACGGTCATTTGGCGACCCGGTCACCGCGATTTTGAATTTGCGCGGCAGATAGGTGAATTCCGGATGGAACGTTGACCACTGGCGGATCAGTTCGCAATAGGGCCGCGGATCTTCTATCTCGTCGGCGGCAGCCCCTGCGTACTGGTCGGTTGTCGTGTTGCGGATACAGTTGCCCGATGTCTGGATCGCATGCATTTCGACCTTGGCAAGATCAAGCAATGCATCGGGAATTTCATCAAGTTTTGGCCAGTTATACTGGATATTCTGCCGGGTCGTGAAATGTCCGTATCCCTTGTCATAACGACGCGCGATATAGCCAAGCTGGCGCAATTGATCCGCGCGCAATGTTCCATAGGGAACAGCAACGCGCAACATATAGGCATGCAGCTGAAGGTAAACACCGTTCATCAGGCGCAGTGGGCGGAACTGGTCTTCGGTAATATCGCCCGAAAGACGACGTTTTACCTGTTCACGGAACTGCTCGGTACGTTCCAGCACCAGTTGGCGGTCAAAATCATCATAGCGATACATGACGTATCCTCTCCTTACCCGGCCTGATAGCCGAGATCCTGCCGCACACTGGGACCCTTGGTGCGCAGAACTTCACGGTATTTTGTCGGAACCAGCCCACCGTCCTGTTGCTCCACCTCGATCAGATAAGGTCCGACAATGACAGTATCGAGCTCAGGTGCACTGGCCTCTGCCAGCAAGGCGTCACCCGCCTCTTTTCCGTCGGCAACGCGAGACTGATCGATGTCTTCACTCCAACCGCCTTCCGCGGTCAGGAAAACCACCAACCCGTCACCAAGACGGTTTGCCGTGACAACTTGCAGGGACATTCGGTTCTCTCAGCCTGTAAATCTCTCTGGTGATGTCCTGTCTATGGACATTTTCTGCACCAGAATTTGGATGATTACCGACTATTGGTCAAGTTTTTTTGTTAAATACATAAAAATACAAATTATTAATGTTATTAATACTCAGCACTTGACCAAATTCCCCATGACTTCTAGGTCAGATAACACCCTGTCTCGCCTGAAAGAACATGACCAAACCATGCCCCTCCATCTGATCAAACTAAGTGTTGGTACGGAAAGCCCCGAAACCCTGCGCCAATGGCAGGCCTATTTCGGGAACCTTCATGGACGAATTTATCATACCACCCGAATGACTCCGAAACGCAAAGCGGAAATACTGGCCGGCGGATCGATCTATTGGGTGATCAAGGGGGCAATTCGCGCACGTCAGCGCATTATAGATCTGGAAGAATTCATTGACGATGAAGGCATCAAGCATTGCCGCATCGTCCTGGACCCGGAACTTTTCGAAACGCGCACATGGCCGCACCGCGCCTTTCAGGGGTGGCGTTACCTTTCAGAAGACAAATGTCCGCCAGATGAAAAGCAGGCCGGTGGCGCAGAAGCACTTCCCGAAGACATGGCAGATGAATTGCGCGAGCTCGGCCTTCTCTGAGCCGGATTACGATTTTCCCGGATCGGGGGTGATGACAGTCAAGGCCGGCTGGTTTTCCTCGATATCCTTGAGGGTTGCGGCAACTTCGTCCTTCAGCCAGCGAATAAAGGATTGTACACGCGGCCGGTTCAGGTTTTCCTCGGGACAGGTCAGATAATAGGCGTAACTTGACGCAACGGTTTGCGGAAATGGGCGAACAAGCAAACCGGCTTTCAGGTCCTGCGCGGCAAGACTGGTTCGCGCCATGCCAACCCCGTGCCCCATCAGGGCTGCCTGAATGACCATGTCGCCAGAATTGAAACGAAGTCCGCGTCGCAAATCAATTCCCTTAACCCCGACACCTTCCAGCCAGAATTGCCAATCCGCAGCGCGCGGTTGCTCAATATGCGATGTGGCGTCATGCAGTAGCTGATGACCGGCAATATCCGCAGGCCGGTTCAGCGGCGGACTTGATGCCAGATAATCCGGGCTGCAAACCGGGAAAACTTCATCACGCATCAGCAGTTCGGTATAAAGGTTGGGATACCGGCCTCGGCCGAAACGAACAGCAAGATCAATACCTTCATTGCGGAAATCAACCAATCGATCATCAGCGTGGATTCGAACATCAATATCAGGATGTGCTTCACGAAAATGCCCAAGCCGCGGCACCAGCCATTTGACAGCGAAAGATTGCAATACGCTGACGGTGACAACACCGGCTTCTTCCACAGCGCGAAGGCTGTCGATTTCGCCTGCGATGCGTGAAAAGCCTTCAAACGTTGCCCTCGCCAGACGATCCCCCTCCTCGGTCAGTTGCAACCGCCTTGGCAAACGGAAAAACAAACGAAATCCAAGATATTCTTCGAGCTGACGGATCTGCTGACTGATCGCCCCCTGGGTAACGAAAAGTTCCTCGGCGGCGCGGGTAAAATTCAAATGTCGCGCAGCGGCATCGAAGGCACGCAAAGACTGCAATGGGGGTAAGCGCATGTTCGCCTCAAATCCACAATCATTAGATAATCTAATACATAACCCGAGAAATACTCGTTTGTCACCTACCTGATTTAAGAGGAGTATGGCTTCAACAAACGTAACCTCCATTAGAAGAACTCAATTCAGGAGAACGATTATGGCACATGCATATTGCCAGACGCCTTCTGGCCACACCAACACCAGAGCCACAAACCCGCCAACCACATCGCTGCAAAACGTTATCAACACAGTATTCAGCACAATCGCGGATACGCTTGCCAAACGCGCACAGCGCCGTGCTCTCATGCGGTTAAGTGACGCCCAGCTTTCTGATATCGGTCTGTCGCGAAGTGATGCCGAGGCCGAATACCGGAAATCCTATCCGCTTTGACATTGCCCCACCTGCGCCATGATCGAAATCCTATCCGTGAACCGGATTTGATCTACCTCCTTGCGCCCCCTTTCGATCATGGCGCATTTATGTCACTGTAATTTCCCATTAAAGTTGCAGGGCATCTACAGTATGGCGGCGAAACAGAAAGACAACCCGACGAAAAAGACGGAAAGCGGTGACAATTCGATCCGCAAGGCGGTGAAAAATACGGCGCGCAGCCGCAGGGCTTCGAAACAGCATCCCGATCTTTCCAGCCTTGATAGCGAAGCCCGTGATCGTTTTTTACTTGATGCTGAAAGCATGACGATGGATCGCCTTGATGATCGCCCGTCAAAGAAAAGCATTTCCCCGGAATCAGACACTCCCGGAGACTATGTCCCGCCTGACATCGACGCCGATCCCAATGCACGCGTGAAAAAGATGCATGGCAAACAGTATCTTGAACTCATTGCGCCATTGCATATCGAACTTCTCAAGCTGCAAAACTGGGTTAAGGCTGAGAACATCAAATCACTGGTGATTTTCGAAGGCCGCGATGCCGCTGGAAAAGGTGGCACGATAAAACGCTTCACAGAACATCTGAACCCGCGTGGCGCACGTGTGGTTGCGCTCGGGAAACCGAATGACCGGGAACTGACTCAATGGTATTTCCAGCGCTACGTTGAACATCTGCCATCTGGCGGCGAAATCGTCCTGTTTGACCGGTCCTGGTATAACCGGGCGATGGTTGAACGTGTCATGGGATTCTGCAACATGTTCGAAGTCAGCGAATTCCTGCAATCGGTCCCGGCACTCGAGCGCATGCTGATCCGTTCCGACATTCACATGACCAAGTTCTATTTTTCGGTCAGTAAAAAAGAACAGGCGCGCCGGTTTGATCAGCGCAAACAAGACCCGCTTAAACAATGGAAACTAAGCCCGGTTGATCTGGCATCGCAAAATCTTTGGGATGCCTACACCGAAGCAAAGACCGAGATGTTTTTCCATACCTCGACCACCGACAGTCCTTGGATCATTGTTAAGTCAGACGACAAGAAGCGCGCACGTGTAAACGCTATCCGCTATTACCTTTCGCAGTTCGAATATCCCGGAAAACGGACTGAACTTCTGACCTATGACCGGCGGGTCATTCATACCGTCAGCGAGGAACTGGCACTCGACGACTGACAGATGAATGATCCATGTATTCCGGATCGTGGAAACATTGTCTCCATGACATTCCGCTGCATTGACATTCGCAAGGTGGCCTCCTTTACTGGTAACACCAATTACACGGGAGGCACGAAATGGCAAAATGTGCATTTATCGGGCTGGGCGTCATGGGCTATCCCATGGCCGGCCACCTGCAAAAGGCAGGGCACGACGTTACTGTTTTCAACCGCACCGCCGCAAAAGCAGATAAATGGGCGGGCGAATATGGCGGAAAATCCGCCCCTACCCCGGCCGAAGCCGCCAACGGGGCAGAATTTGTTTTTATTTGCGTTGGCAATGACGACGATCTGCGAAGCGTCGTCCTCGGCGAGACCGGTGCTCTCACCGGGGCGGCAAAAAATGCTGTGATGATTGACAACACAACAGCATCAGCCGATGTCGCCCGCGAACTATATGCGGCCGCCAAAGATGCTGGTGTTTCCTTTATCGATGCCCCCGTATCGGGCGGACAGGCGGGTGCTGAAAACGGCATTCTTACCGTCATGTGCGGCGGTGATCAGGCGGCATTTGACCGCGCGGCACCGGTTATTGACGCGTTTGCGCGCTCCTGCAAGCTGATGGGTGAAAGCGGATCGGGCCAACTGACCAAGATGGTGAATCAGATTTGCATCGCAGGCCTTGTTCAGGGTCTTTCCGAAGGTGTGAATTTCGGTCGCAAGGCTGGCCTTGATATGGAAAAGGTTCTTGATGTGATTTCGAAAGGTGCCGCTGGCAGCTGGCAGATGGAAAACCGAGGCAAGACAATGGTCGAAGACAAGTTTGACTTTGGCTTTGCAGTTGACTGGATGCGTAAAGATCTTGGCATCTGCCTTGAAGAATCGAAGCGCAATGGCGCGCGCCTGCCGGTAACCGCGCTTGTTGATCAATTCTATGCGCAGGTTCAGGAGCGTGGAGGAAACCGTTGGGATACATCCAGCCTGATTGATCTTCTGGCGCGTGGATAAGCAGCACCGCAGACCTTTCAAAACACACAAAAAACGCGGCCTTTTGCAGGGCCGCGTTTTTTGACAATTTATCACAATTAGAGCCCCGCGCGCAAAAGTGGCTCCACCTGATCCCTATACACAGCAAGCTTACCGTCACTGAAATAGCCCACGGCACATTCAAGAACAGTATCGCGCTGCAATTCCTTGGCTTTGGCCTCGCCATCGCCTTCGGCGTCCAACGGGTTATCATTTGTTGCAGATTTGCCGATACGGGTAACCTCTATATCGCGTTCGCAACTTGCTGCATCCATTGATGCAAGAACCTTGCGCGGATCGCGGCGACGCGGCGGCAAAGCGTGCTCAAGATCAACCTCCCGCTCGAACTCTTCGGCATCAGGAAGTTTGACTTCAATATCCGGGACAACACCATTGCCCTGCACGATGTGGTTTTCCGGCGTCGTGTAATAACCAGTCGTGATTTTAAGACCACCGCCAGAAGTCAGCGGCATGATGCGTTGCATTGAACCTTTACCAAACGACTGTTCGCCGATGATGACACCTCGCCCGTTTTCACGCAGGGCGGCCGCCATCAATTCGGCGCCCGACGCCGATCCACGGTCAAGCAGAATAGCCATGGGCGCACCGTGAAAATAATCGCTGCTGTCTGCTTCATAGCTGCGCAATTTACGTTCGCCCCGCCCTTCGGTCGCAACAATCAGCCCCTTGCTCAGGAATTGATCGGCAATATCGGCGGCACTATCAAGCAATCCACCCGGGTTGCGTCGCAAATCAACGATTACGCCCCGCGGTGAGCCAATCCTGTTTTCCAGCATTTCAAGATATTCGCGTGTCTGATCCAATGTGCTGGCATCAAAACGCGACACACGGATGTAGGCCAAATCGTTATCGATGATTGATGCGGTAACCGACGGCACCTCGATCCGTGCACGTTTCACGGTGACGTCAAAGTTTTCCTGCTTGCGCTGTATCGACAGTGTCACCGGGTCGCCGATGCGACCGCGCATAAGACGGACAGCCTCGGCAATGGGCTCGCCCTTCATTTCATGACCATCAATATGCGTGATCCTGTCATTGGGTTGCAGGCCAGCCCGTGCGGCAGGTGTATCGTCAATCGGTGACACGATACGGATCAGTTTGTCCTCGTCCTGCGAAATCACGATGCCAACACCGGCAAAACTTCCCTCGGTACTTTCCTGCAAACGGCGGAACATATCGTCGGTCATATATGCGCTATGCGGGTCCAGGTCGTGCAGGCTTTCGTCGAGTACTGCACCAACGATGCCGTCTGGCGTGTGATCATCAGTTTCAAGATTTGGCAAACTGGCAATCGCGCGCTCGACAAACGCCGGGCGATCAATATTTTCCACATAGGTATCGGAAAGAACCTGAACCGCTTCGACGAACAGTTTATCGGCGCGATCATATTGGTCGCTGGTCGCACTTTCGTCGACATAGTCGCGGTAGGCATCCAGAAACTGCTGTTCATCATCGCTTGGCCAAACCGGACCGGCACACGCCACCAACCTTGTTCCGGCAAATGAAATCACCACCGCAAGCAAAATCGGTAATATTCCTTTGCGCAGCACCGCCATACTCCTGTGTTTTCTTGTTCTTCAGATCGTGTCCCGATCACCGGAAGGGCAGTCTAGCTTGCCAAAGCCCGAATGGCGACCCTGCAACGGTTTTCACACCTGATTTATATCGGAACCATTATATATTACCGCCAGTAGTGCGACGCAACACTCGCTGGTTTTCCAGAAGAACATCCAACTAATAGCTTAGAGTAATTTGGTACTTTCAGAAGGAAACAGACTCGATCTTCTCCCGCCTTGTGATTATGCTATATAGCAACAAAGCCCCAAAACGAGGGAGATACCGAGCGGGCGCCTCACAATTCAGGGAGACGTCTTTTTCCATGAGCGACTATACGCCACCACTCCATGATCTGCGGTTCCTGATCCACAATGTGATCGGTTTGCAAACCGTTTCGGATATCCCGACCTTCGCAGAAACCAGCCCGGACCTTGTCGATGCCATTCTTGAAGAAGCAGGGAAACTGGCTTCTGGCGTACTGGCGCCCTTAAACCGTATTGGGGATCAGGAAGGTTCAGTTCTTCAAACTGATGGCCATGTTAGAACTCCGACCGGCTGGAAGGATGCCTATGATAAATTCTGTGAAGGCGGCTGGCAGGGCATAAGCGCCCCGCAGACCGAGGGCGGCATGGGGTTGCCGTTGCTTTTGGGTGCCGCCGTAGGAGAGCTTTGGCATTCGGCGAATATGGCCTTTGCCCTGTGCCCCATGCTTACCGCCGGCGCCATTGAACTTCTGACCGCACATGGATCGGACGAGCAACGCGCAATTTATCTGTCACGCATGATAAGTGGCGAATGGACCGGCACGATGAACCTTACCGAACCGCAGGCCGGTTCCGACCTTTCAAAGGTTCGCAGCACGGCCGAGCCAGAAGATGACGGTTCGTACCGGATTACCGGACAAAAGATTTTTATCACCTATGGCGATCACGAGATGACAAGCAACGTAGTTCATCTTGTGCTTGCCCGGACACCGGACGCGCCAGACGGGGTCAAAGGTATATCGCTATTCATTGTGCCGAAGTTCGTTGTGAACGCCGATGGCACACCAGGAGAGCGTAACGATGTGAAATGTGTATCACTCGAACATAAGCTTGGTATCCATGGAAGCCCGACCGCTGTTCTTTCCTTTGGAGACAACGGGGGTGCCAAGGGTTATCTGGTCGGACACAAAGGCCACGGTTTGGCTTGCATGTTCACAATGATGAACAACGCCCGTCTCGCTGTCGGGCAACAGGGCGTCGCGATTTCAGAACGCGCCTATCAGCAAGCTGTATCCTACGCACGCGATCGCAAACAGGGGAAATCTCCGACGACCGGGCAGGATGAAAGCATCATTCATCACGGCGACGTCCAGCGCATGCTGATCCGAATGCGCTCAACCGCCGAAGCCGCCCGCGCGCTTTCACTTTATGCCGCGGCGCAACTTGATATTGCTCATCATCATGAAGACGAAAATGAACGCACGAAGGCGCAAACGCGCGCAAACCTTCTGATCCCAATGGTCAAGGGATGGTCAACGGATCTGGGCGTGGAAAACGCATCCCTTGGCATTCAGGTTCATGGCGGTATGGGCTTTATCGAGGAAACAGGCGCAGCCCAGCATCTGCGTGACGCGAGAATTGCCCCAATTTACGAAGGCACAAATGGCATTCAGGCACTGGATCTGATCGGCCGGAAGCTCCTTCGTGATAACGGAGCCGCGATGCGGTCACTGATTACCGAAATGCGTATGTCTGTATCCAAGCCGCATCTTGATGACAATTTGTCTAAAGCGGCGCGGATGTTCGCCCATGCTATCGATCAACTGGAACAAACCACAAAAGATATCCTCTCCAGGTGCAAAAACTCATCTGGCCTCGCTCAGGCTATCGCCTCCCCCTACCTCCGGCAGACTTCGATTTGTGTGGCAGGTTGGTTAATGTTCCGCTCTTTGGAAAAACTGACCGATAGCGACATTGAAAAGGGCTTTGCCAGAGCAAAGGGCCTAAGCTGTAACTTCTTTTTGGCGCAAATCGTTCCCGAAGCCGATTTCATGGCACAGCAGATCGCCAATACGCGACACGAATTGCTGCATGAAACCGCGCCATTATTCTGACACAGCGTTGGCGTTGAAATCCCCCAACCTCTTCCGGAACAGATTCTCCAGGAGAGGTTGCTTTCGCCTTTAACGGCAATCGTTTGCAGCATACTCCACCACAATCAGCCAGCCCCGTCGCGTAACAGTGTAATTGCCGGGATTTCCCCCTAATTTCCTGTTTCGGTTTTTGAACGCTTCTCTATAATCCGGCCAATGAATCGTTTAACCCGATATATGCTGAAACAGCAGTTCATCATGATGGTGTTTGTGACACTTGGCTTGCTATGTGTCATTTGGCTGTCGCAAAGCCTGCGTTTCATTGAAATGATTGTGAACCGCGGCCTTTCGGTATCGGTATTTTTGCAGCTAACATCTCTGCTGCTTCCAAGCTTTTTGGCGATTATTTTACCGATCTCGCTCTTTTTCGTTGTAGTTTTCACATATAACAAACTTATTCAGGACCGCGAGTTGATCGTTATGCGATCCGCCGGGTTAAGCCAGTGGGCTCTTGCAAAACCGACACTCATACTAGCATTGCTGACCACCGCTTTCGGTTATTTCCTGACGCTGTTTTATCTGCCTTACAGCTACCAGCAATTCAAAGAACTGCAGTTCTCAATCCGCAACGATTTCTCATCCGTTTTGCTGCAGGAAGGCAGCTTTACCGACCTTGACGGTCTGACAGTCTATATCCGGGAAGTCGGGCAGGATAACGAGCTACTTGGCATTCTTGTACATGACGCCAGAGATCCAAACAAACAGGCCACAATGATGGCCAAAAATGGTGCTCTCGTTCGCACGGAAAATGGTCCGCGGATCGTATTGCTTGATGGAAACCGCCAGGAAGTCAACACAAAGGACGGCACGATGTCGATCCTCTATTTTGACCGCTATGCTGTCGATATTGCGCATAATGCAGAAGATCCGGCCCTTCGTTACAAAGAAGCGCGTGAACGAAGCGTATCCAATCTTCTAACAACCATGCCGCCTGATGTTTTGCCGAATGACATTGGCTCATTTCGCGCTGAAGGACATGATCGGCTACTTTCACCGCTATACTCCATCGGCTTTGCAAGCATTGCACTGGCAGTTCTGGTTTCAAGCAGCTTCTCTCGCAGGGGGCAGACCGGGCGCCTTTTATTTGCGATTGCAATTATGATCGTCTTCCAGGTGATCAGCATTACAATGAAGAACCTTGCAGCAAAGAATCCCGACCTTGTCCCCCTTATGTATTTGAATGCGCTTCTTCCAATCGCAGGGGGCCTCTACTGGACATTCCGCGGACCGCAAATCCGTGCGAAGGCTGGAAGCCGGGACGAGGTTCCAGTATGAGAATCTCACCAACCCTCACCTGGTATTTCGGCAAACATGTTCTGATATCGATTCTGGGAATTCTCGCCCTTTTGATCGGATTGATCCTGATCGGCGATACAATCGAATTGCTGCGTCGCGCCGGTGGACGCCCAGATGCGACGGTTGGTATCGTATTTCAAATGGCAACCAGTCGAATTCCATTCATGACAGAGAAGGTCCTGCCGTTTGCTGTCTTGTTCGGATCGATGTTTTCGTTCTGGAAGCTTACTGGCAATCAGGAGCTTGTCGTCACACGTGCAGCAGGTGTTTCTGCCTGGCAATTCCTACTTCCGCCAATCATGTGCGCGATTTTACTAGGCTCCATTCAGGTTATGGCGCTTAATCCGCTATCTTCAATTTTGCTACAAAGATACGAAACGCTCGAGGCCCGATATCTTCAGGGCAACAGCAGTGTCATGAATCTCTCGTCAAACGGATTATGGCTGCGTCAGGGCACGCAGGATGGACAGGCCGTAATATATGCCCGCGAAGTTCGTGGGCAGGCAACAGATAGAGTTGACTTGCGGAACGTCACCGTTTTCCGTTTTCAGAATGCGGATGATTTCACAACCAGAATTGATGCGCAGCGTGCAGTTCTCGAGCCCGGCACATGGCGTTTCTATGACGCATGGACCTTCCATCCGGGACAGACTAGTGAGTTTTCATCCGAATTGATGTTGCCCACAAATCTGACCGCACGAAAAATCCAGGACAGTTTTGCGTCTCCCGAAACGATGTCGTTTTGGGACCTGAAGCCGTTTATCAACCTTCTGGAACGCGCCGGCTTCAACGCAACCCGCCATCGCATCCATTTTCACAGCTTGCTGTCGCGTCCATTGCTGCTTTGCGCAATGGTTCTGATTGCCGCTGCATTCTGTCTTAAATTTTCTCGACGTCGCCGCGCATCTCTTGTTATCGGTGGGGGTGTCGCGACCGGTTTCATTCTTTATTTTTGTACCGATGTCATTTCAGCACTTGGCGTTTCAGGTGGAATCCCGCCCGTCTTGTCGGCTTGGGCACCTGCAGGTATATCTTTGCTATTGGGAGTTTCCACCTTGCTTCATCTGGAGGACGGCTAGCTGAATGGCTCATACAGGGGGAATGATTAAAAGACTGGCAACGGGGACCATCCTGGGCTGTGCATTTGCTTTGGCCGGAACATATTCGATTGCCGCCAAGGCACAGCAGTCCGATGAAGTGACCACTGCAAACGACGAACAGTCCAAGATTCTTTTCAGTGCGGATGAAGTTGACTATAACCGGGAACTTCAAACGGTAACAGCGCGCGGCAATGTCGAAATCTCGCGGGATGGTCGTATTTTGCTGGCAGATACAGTCAGCTATGACAGATCACAGGACGTGCTGACGGCGTCTGGCAATGTCAGTATTACCGAACCAACCGGTGAAGTGACGTTTGCAAGTCATGTCGAACTCTCGGGTGATTTCAAGGAAGGCATTGTTGAAGACATTTATGTTCTTCTTGATGAAAACACTCGAATTGCCGGTACCGGCGCGCGCAGAAGCGGCGGGAATTTTACCGAAATTGCCAAGGCGGTTTACTCTCCTTGCAAGGTTTGCGAAGACGATCCGGAAACACCACCGCTTTGGCGCATCAAAGCAGCCCGTGTTCTTCACGATGCCAAAGAAAAAACCGTGGAATACGAAGATGCCCGACTGGAATTTGCAGGAATTCCGGTTCTTTATTCGCCGTATTTCCAGCATCCTGATCCAACAGTTAAACGTCAATCAGGTCTTTTGGCACCATCTTTTGGTAGCACGAGTTATGTCGGATCGTTCTTCGAATTGCCCTATTATTGGGCTATTGATCAAAGCAAGGATCTGACCCTTCGTCCTATCTACACAACGGACGAAGGCCCGGTTCTCGCCAGTGAGTATCGCCAACGCTTTGACAGCGGTGAAATGGACGTTGTCAGTAGTGTTACCAGTGACGATACGGACGACTTTCAGGGGCACATTGATGCAAAAGGCCGCTTTGACATCGATAAAACATGGCGGTGGGGATTTGATGCAGAACAAGCTTCTGAAAAGACCTATATGAGCCGATATGGTTTTGGCTCACCATCTGTTTTGACCTCCAACCTGTTTACCGAGGGTTTCAGAGGGGCCAGTTATAGCCGTGTCGACGGCTATTATTTCCAGGGACTAAAGGCTGAAGATGATCGGGATACGACACCCATCATCTTGCCACACGCACAATTCCACGGTCAAACGGCTCCGGCGAAATATGGCAGTTACACCACCCTTGATTTGGATGCCTTGTCACTCACCCGGGAAGAAGGGGCGGATTCTCATCGCCTTTCCGCCAAAGCAGGCTGGGCACTACCCTATATCGGATCACTTGGGGACGTAACAAAGCTCTCGATATCCATTCGCACCGACAATTACATGGTTTCGGATGTATCAAGAGACGGTCAACAGGATTACAACGGATATGCAGGCCGAATTCTTCCATTGGTAGCCGTCGACTGGAACATGCCATTTGTGAACAATCAGGGCAGCTACCATCATATCATCAAACCGATTGTCATGGCCGCATGGTCACCAAACGGTGGAAACCCGGACGAGATTCCGAATGAAGACTCCCAGTCATTCGAGTTTGATGACATCAATATTTTCTCACATGACAGATATAGTGGCCTTGACCGTGCAGAAGACGGTTTTAGAACCAGCTACGGCCTTGAATGGGGGGTCTACGGTGAGGAAGGAGGATATACCAGTGCCATGTTCGGCCAAAGCTATCGCGCCAACAAGGGCGATACCTTTGAAGAAGGCACTGGCCTCGAAGATCATCTGTCGGATTATGTCGGCAGAGTAACCGTCTCTCCAAACAAATATGTCGACCTGACCTATCGCTTCAGGCTTGATAATGAAGATTTCTCGACACGCCGAAATCAGGTATCAGCAGGTTTGGGTGAAAAGGAAACGTTACGCCTTAATCTGGATTACGTTCACTTTGCAGAAGATGCTGGCAGTGATGAGTTCGGGCAACGAGAAGAACTTTATTTCCGTGCAGAGCGCCAGTTCAGCGAGTTCTGGTCGGGGATGGCATATAGTCGCTATGATCTTGATCAGAACGACCCTCTTGAATACGGTTTCGGCTTTGTTTACGAAGACGAATGCTTCGTGTTTGACGGACGGGTCAGAAGAACATTCTACGAAGATCAGGACCTTGGTCAGTCGGATGAGATTCTTTTCCGACTGGTATTCAAAACACTTGGCGAATTTGCGTCAGCAGCCGGATTATAAGGCAGTATAACTTTGCATAGCACCAGACTTTCTCATCTCGTCGCAGCAATTGCTGTCATGCTTTTTGCTGCTGTTTCGATATCGACAGCAAGAGCTCAAAGCACGATCGGCGTCGCAGCTGTCGTCAATGATGCCCCGATTTCGGTGGTCGATCTGGTAGAACGCATCAAGCTTGTCGCTGCCTCTTCCAATATTCCGATGAGCCCGCAACGAAGCCAGGAGATGGCACCACAGATTTTACAGCAGTTGATCAATGAAAAGCTGCAACTGCAGGAATCTGAACGTCGCGGCTTTGAGGTGACGGACGCAGATATTGATCGCGCCAAAACCCTGATCGAGCAAAATTCCGGATTGCCAACGGGGGGGCTTGACCAGTTTCTGGCTCAGAATGGTATCGCATCAGAAACCATAAGAAACCAGATCCGTCCCCAAATTGCATGGCAGAAACTTTTGGGTTCCATGCGTCGCGAAATCGAGATTTCCGATACAGAAATTGATGACAACCTCGAACGTATTCGCAGCAACCAGGGTAAGCCGCGTAACAATGTTCAGGAAATTTTCCTGCCTGTCGATAATCCGCAGGACGAAACCAAAGTTTACCAGAATGCCCGCGAGGTGATCCGGGCCCTTGAACAGGGGGCTAATTTTGGCGGCCTGGCGAGACAGTTTTCGGCAAGCTCAAGTGCAGCAAACGGTGGTAACCTTGGCTGGCTTTATTCCGGTGAAATGGCCGGAGAATTGCAGCAGGCCATTAACCAGATGCAGCCGGGCGATGTAAGTGATCCTATCAGAACCATTCGCGGATATTACATCCTGAAACTGCTTGAACGCCGTCGGGGAGATGCCAACGCCCTGACTGATGTCCGGCTTGATCTATATCAGCTCTTTGTTCCGATTGCAGCCAACACGCCCCAAGATGAGGTCAACTCCAAACTTGGTATCCTGCAAAATGCCAAAGAAACTGCCGATAGTTGCCAATCATTGGCAAATGTCGCGGTTGACCTTGGTTCGGACATGAGCGGAAAGACCGAAGGCATATCACCAAACGATCTTGCAGGGCCTGTACGCAATGCCGTCGCAAATCTGGATAAAGGCGGTATTTCCGATCTGATCAAGGTTGATGGTGGTGCCCTGCTTGTCATGGTTTGCGACAAGACCGAAGAAAGTACTCTTCCTGACCGGGAAAGCATCCGCCAACGTCTTGAAATGGAACGCCTCGAAATTCTGGCGCGCCGTAAACTGCGTGAATTGCGCCGTAATGCGTTTATCGATATCCGGATGTAATCCGGAAAGGACGCCAGCCGATGAGCAACATCAAGCCGATTGCAATGACACTGGGAGAACCGGGCGGCATCGGCCCGGAGCTCGCCCTCAAGGCGTGGCTGTCGCGCAAAGACCATGTACTGCCTCCATTTTTCATTCTCAGTCCCAAGACAATCATGGATCAAACCATCGAAAGTCTTGGGCTGCGGGTAAAAACCAAGGTGATAAACGAGGTCAGCCAAACAGGTAAGTTCTTTGAGGACGCCCTTCCGGTTTTTGAAATTCCCGGCACTGCACAAGATATCAAACATGGAACTGCATCCAGCAAAACCGCATCTATTGTAATAGACAGCATTACCCATGCCGTTAACTTGACGCGATCAGGAACAGCAAGTGCTGTGGTAACCAACCCGATTCAGAAGAGCGCGCTTTATCAAGCCGGTTTCAAACATCCCGGCCATACCGAATTTCTGGCAGAGCTTTCTGGTCCGGGCACCATCCCGGTTATGATGTTGGCCAATAGTCAATTGCGCGTCGTACCGATGACAATCCACATCGCCCTTTCGGAAGTGCCAAAGCAACTTACCAGTGAAATGATCAAACAATTGGTCCGCATCACGTCAAAGTCGTTGCAACGGGATTTTGGGCTGGAAAAACCAAGGCTTGCGATTGCCGGATTAAACCCGCATGCAGGTGAAGATGGATCAATGGGCGACGAAGAAATCAGGATAATACGTCCTGCCATAAAGGCATTGCAGAATGAGGGGTTTGATGTCGTTGGGCCCCTCCCCGCAGATACCATGTTCCATGCCGAGGCACGTGCAAACTACGATGTCGCCCTATGTTCCTATCATGATCAGGCTCTGATTCCGGTCAAAACACTTGATTTCCATGGCGGTGTGAACGTCACGCTAGGATTGCCCTTTATCAGAACGTCCCCTGATCACGGGACGGCTCTTGATATCGCAGGTAAAGGCATCGCACGGCCTGACAGCCTGATCGCGGCCATCAAAATGGCGGCTGAGATGGCACATAAACGAGTAGCCGGCAACGCTGCCTCACAAGGAGCCTGACATCGTGTCAGACCAGAACAACGAAACCACCAGCCTTGCCAATGATGGGCTTCCACCCTTGCGCGACGTCATTGCAACGCATGAACTGTCCGCGCAGAAGAAGTTTGGCCAGAATTTCCTTTTTGATCTGAACCTGACCGGGCGGATCGCGCGCGCGGCTGCACCACTGGATGACGCAACCGTAATTGAAATCGGTCCAGGCCCCGGTGGTCTGACACGCGCCTTGCTTTATCATGGCGCAAAGAACTTGACGGTTATCGAACGTGATCCCCGTTGCCAACCGGTTCTTGAACAAATCAGCAATCACTATCCGGGGGCGCTTCATGTGATCGATGGGGATGCGCTTGACGTTGATGTTACGTCACTCGGCCCGGCTCCGCGAAAGATTGTCGCCAACCTTCCCTATAACGTGGGTACGCAACTTTTGCTGGGTTGGCTGATGCAGATTGATCAGTTTGCCAGCCTGACCTTGATGTTCCAGAAAGAAGTCGCAGAGCGCGTTGTCGCCGCCCCGAAAAGCAAGGCCTATGGCCGCCTTTCGGTCCTGTGCCAGTATTTATGTGACTGCCAGATACTTTTTGATGTGCACCGTAGTGCCTTCACCCCACCGCCCAAGGTAACCTCAGCTGTCGTTCAACTGCGTCCCAAAACAGATCGCGGCGAAGCTGTAAATCTTGTCAGTCTGGGCAAGATCACACAGGCAGCCTTTGGCCAAAGGCGCAAGATGCTGCGCGCCAGCCTGAAGACATTGAACATGGATGTCGGAATGTTGTTGGAACGTGCACAAATTACAGAGACAGCACGTGCAGAAGAATTAAGTGTAGCCGATTTCGTTCGACTAACACTTGTTCATGACGAAATGGTCGCCTGATCAGGCGGCCATTTCGGATCATCAATCTGTCAAAAGCTTTTTAACGAACCCCGGCAGTTGGGATTGGCGTTCGCGTTTAACGCGTTCTGCACCAATGATATGTTGTACATCGGCAAGACAACGTTCAAGGTCATCATTGATCAGAACATAGTCAAATTCTTCCCAATGGCTGATTTCGGCACCGGCTTTTGCCATACGCTTCATGATCACATCATCAGCATCCTGTCCCCGGTCACGAAGACGGCGTTCAAGCTCGGCCGACGAGGGCGGCAGGATGAAGACAGAAACAACATCATCCCCACCCTTCTCGCGTATTTGCCGCGCGCCTTGCCAGTCAATGTCAAACAGAACATCGTGGCCTTCGGAAAGCGCCTTTTCGACCGGGCCGCTCGGCGTGCCATAATAGTTGCCAAACACTTCCGCCCATTCCAGCAATTCATCATCGGCGATCATATGCTTGAAGGCATCAACGGATTTGAAGAAGTAGTGTACCCCTTCTTCCTCGCCCGGACGCGCTGCACGTGTTGTCGCAGAAACCGAAAGAGAAATCTGGCTGTCTTTTTCCAAAATCTGGCGTGTGATCGTGGTTTTCCCTGCCCCTGAAGGGGCACAGAATACCAGCATCACACCACGACGTTTTGCCTGATCCGTCATCGGATTGTCCTTATTCAACGTTCTGAACCTGCTCGCGCAGTTGATCGATTATGACCTTAAGCTCCATACCACAATTGGTCAGTTCGATATCATTCGCCTTGGAACAGAGCGTATTGGCTTCACGATTGAATTCCTGACATTGGAAATCAAGTTTACGGCCAATCGCACCGCCTTTTTGGATCATGTCGCGTGCGGCGATGATATGGGCTTTAAGTCGATCGATTTCCTCCCGAACATCCGCCTTGGTCGCAAGCAAAACTGCTTCCTGATGAAGCCGTTCGGGATCGAACTTGCCTGTTTCCATCAGCTCATCGATCTGACGCTTGAGCTTTGCCTTGATCGCATCGCTTCGAACGGACGCGCAATTTTCAGCTCTCAGGACGGTTTCCTCAATACGATCAATATGACCGCGCAGCATTTCGTCAAGCTTCGCTCCTTCTTCGGCACGATGTGCTGCCAGTTGATCAAGCGCCTCGCCAAAGCTTTCAAGGATCGCGGCATCCAGATTTTCGCGACTGTCGTCGTCTTCCTGCTGTTCGACCGCTTCGAGAACGCCACGCACATTCATCAAATCTGCAATCGTCCCGGCCGAAAGACTACTGGCGCGATCAAATTCTTCGGCCAGCGCAACCAATTCGGCAAGTAGATCGCGGTTAATGCGATAGGCACTGGTTTCCCCGGGGCGGACAACATTTAACGTGACCCCCATATTGCCTCGCTTAAACCGTTTGACGACGGCGTCTCGTACAACAGGCTCCAGACGTTCAAAGCCGCCGTTAAGGCGCGTACGAACGTCCAATCCCTTGCCATTGACACTGCGAAGCTCCCAGGTCCAGCCAAAGCCTTCTGCACCGCCGTCGGTGCGGGCGAACCCGGTCATGCTTGATACGGTCATATTCTTATCCAGTCTGAATTGTCGGTTGCCCGTTTATAACGGTTGTGCCTCGGCGCGCCAAGGGATTGTCGTTTGATGATCGATCATCAAGACAGACAGTTATTGCCCGCATTTCATAATGCTGCCCTAATGCTGTCCCATGTTCCGCGCGAACAATTCGGAACATGCCCAACGGGATCACGAGCAACCATGTCACTGCAATACCACGCCATCCTGATTACCGGTGCCAGCTCGGGCATCGGGGCCGCCCTTGCGCGTCACTATGCCCGCACCGGGGTCACCCTGTTTATCAGCGGCCGGGACCAAACACGTTTGAAACTGGTCGAAAATGAATGCCGCGCTGCAGGGGCAAATGTATTTGCCGATGTGCTTGATGTGACCGAACGCGAAACGATGGCTGAATATGTTACCAAATGCGACCAGATTACACCGCTGAGCCTGATTGTCGCCAATGCGGGTATTTCAGCCGGAACCGGCAGCGAGGGTGAAGACCCCGATCAGGTACGCGATATTTTTGCAACCAATGTTGCGGGTGTTCTCAACACGATTGATCCTGCCATCGCCTTCATGTCCGCACGTAGGCACGGCCAGATCGCACTGGTTTCATCGCAGGCATCTTGGCGTGGTCTTCCGTCCGCCCCGGCTTACTGTGCCAGCAAGGCCGCCGTAAGGACGTATGGTGAAGGACTCCGGGGTGCCCTTGCCCCCTTCGGGATAAAGGTGAATGTGATTTGTCCGGGATTTGTCAAAAGCCGCATTACCGATGCCAACGACTTTCCCATGCCATTCTTCATGCAGGCCGACAAGGCCGCAATCAAGATTGATAAAGGCCTGTCGAAGAACAAGGGAATGATAGCTTTTCCCTGGCAAATGAACATTCTGGTTGGTGTTCTGAAAATGGTCCCTCAATCACTGCTGGACATGGCGGCATCGCGCATCCCGCGAAAGGCATCGAAAAGCCAAACGCGCCAAAGACTGGCATCAACGTCCGAACATATACAGCCGCGTCAATAAAAACGGGGATAACCAGTTACTTATTGGCGATCCCGGATGCGGCGCCAACGCGTGACATTGCGGTTATGCTCGTCCAAAGTCCGGGCAAAGGCATGACCGCCCGTTCCATCCGCGACGAAATAAACCTCGTCAGTTTCGGCAGGATGCAAAACGGCATAGATCGCGTCACGTCCAGGATTTGTTATCGGTCCCGGTGGTAACCCGGATGACACATAAGTATTGTAGGGACTATCGAATTTCAAATCAGCACGCGTCAAGGCACGGTCAAGCGGTTCATCCCGGCTGATTGCATAAGCGACCGTCGGATCGGACTGCAAACGCATATTCATTCTGAGCCGGTTGACAAAAACCCCCGCAACACGTGGACGTTCCGCAGCAACACCGGTTTCCCGTTCTACAATCGATGCCAGAACAATCGCTTCTTCGATGGTATCATACGGCAGATTGGCTTCTCGTCCCGGCCATAACTGGGTTACCAGCGCATCATGTGCTGCTGCCATACGATCAATGATGCTTTGTTTCGTATCACCGAACGAAAACTGATAGGTCTCTGGCAGAAGCATACCATCAGGCGGAACATCAGAAATTTCACCAATGAGACCATCTACAAGATTGATACGGGTGACGATCTCGCTTGAGCGCAGCCCTTCAGGGATCGTCACAAACCGTTTTACAGTATCGCCGGTCGCAAGAATTTCTGCGGCCTGTTTGGGGCTGACACGCGCAGGAAAATGATATTCTCCTGCGCGCAATGCCCGATCAAGCCCGGCGATGCGGACGCCAAGCAGAAACACAAGCGGTTCCTGAATAATATTTTGGCGGCGAAAGATGTCCGCAATCCCGCGAACACCGGTACCCTGCGGGATAACAATATCACTGCCCTGCGCCAGCTTGCTGGGCGATGTATACTGCACATAAACATACACCGCCGCCCCACCAATGGTGAGCGCGGCGGTGATGCATAAAAAGCCAAGAACAAGCAGAAAACGCTTCAAGGGGTTTCCCTCTGTCAGGTTGAATCTGCTGTCTTAAACGCCTTTGAAGACCAGCGAAGCATTGGTACCGCCAAAGCCGAACGAGTTCGACAGGGCGACATTGACCTTGCGTTTCTTCGCTTCAAGCGGAACCAGATCAATTCCGAGGCAAGCTTCGGAAGGATTGCGCAGGTTCAGGGTCGGCGGAACAATACCTTCATGGATTGCAAGGATCGAGAACACAGCCTCGATCGCACCTGCTGCGCCAAGAAGATGGCCCGTTGCCGATTTGGTCGAGGACATCGAAAGTGTCGATACCGAATCCCCGAACAGACGTTTTACCGCACCGAGTTCGATTTCATCACCCAACGGAGTCGACGTACCATGTGCGTTTACATAATCGACGTCTTCCGGGTTAACGCCCGCATTGCGAAGGGCATTGCGCATCGAACGGAAACCACCATTGCCGTCTTCGGCAGGTGCCGTGATGTGATAAGCGTCGCCCGACATGCCATAACCGGCAACTTCGGCATAGATTCTAGCGCCACGGGCTTTGGCGTGCTCGTATTCTTCAAGTACCACACAACCGGCACCTTCCCCCATGACAAAACCGTCACGGCCCTGATCCCAAGGACGCGATGCTTCGGTCGGGGTATCGTTGTAACCGGTGGACAAGGCACGCGCCGCAGCAAAGCCCGCCATACCCAACCGGCAAACAGCGGCTTCAGCCCCCCCGGCAACCATAACATCGGCATCGCCCAGCATGATCATGCGCGATGCGTCGCCAATGGCGTGCGCACCGGTTGAACATGCCGTAACGACAGCATGGTTCGGGCCTTTAAGGCCATGTTTGATCGAAACCTGGCCGGAAACCAGATTGATCAGGCAGGACGGAATGAAGAATGGGCTGACACGGCGGGTTTTGCCGTTATTCACCAGCTCCGTGGCTTCGGAGATCTTCGGCAAACCACCAATACCCGAACCGATCAAAACACCAGTATTTTCCTGGTCTTCATCAGTTTCAGGCTTCCAGCCGGAATCGGCCAGTGCCTGGTCGGCAGCGGCAACACCATAGACGATGAAATCGTCCATTTTTTTCATGTCTTTGATCGAGACATGATCTTCCGCGTTGAAAAGTCCGTCACCCACACCGCGCGGCACAAGGCCAGCGATCTTGGCCGGGATATCGGACACATCGAAAGTGTCGATGCTTTTGATTCCGGATTGGCCGTCCAGCAATTTCTGCCAGGTGTTCTGTGCGCCGCTGGCAAGCGGAGTAACAGCACCAATACCGGTAACAACTACGCGTCTCATCCCGCACTACGCCTTTATTTTATGAATACAGCAAAGACGAAAAGGGCGCCTGAGGATGCCCTCTGGCGCCCATGTCTCACGGCAAGATTAGCCGTTCGCCTTTTCGATGAAGTCGATCGCGTCTTTAACGGTCAGAATTTTTTCTGCTGCGTCATCAGGAATTTCGCAACCAAATTCTTCTTCAAACGCCATGACCAGCTCGACAGTGTCCAGGCTGTCGGCGCCCAGATCGTCGATGAAGCTTGCGTTTTCGGTGACCTTGTCTTCCTCGACACCGAGGTGCTCGACAACGATCTTCTTCACGCGATCTGCGACATCACTCATAGCTCAAATCCTTCAATAGGTTTTCTGTCAGTTGGTTTTGATTGGTTCTTCGCGCCTTCCCCCTATTGAAGGAATTTGCGAGGACCGGAATCCGACAACCGCAATTGCCGGTTTCGTGATTTTCTATAGCGGCCTCTTTTAAACAGAAAAGCAAGCAACCCGCAACGGGTTAAATCATCGCCATTCCGCCATTCACATGCAAGGTCTGCCCCGTGACATAAGCGGCTTCGTCGCTTGCCAGATACAGAACCGCTGCTGCGATCTCTTTGCTTTCCCCCATGCGCCCGGCAGGAACATTGGTCAGAAGCTTTTCTTTCTGTCCGTCATCAAGCTCGTCAGTCATCGCCGTGGTAATGAACCCCGGTGCAACACAGTTAACAGTAATTCCGCGCGATGCAACTTCCTGTGCCAAGGATTTTGACCATCCGATCATTCCGGCCTTCGCTGCCGAATAGTTGGTCTGGCCCGGATTCCCTGTCACACCAACGATCGAGGTAATATTGATAATACGGCCATGACGGCGTTTCATCATCCCGCGCAACGAGTTCCGCGCAAGCTTGAAAGCAGCCGTCAAGTTCACATCGAGAACCGCCTGCCAGTCTTCGTCTTTCATGCGCATCGCAAGCTGATCACGGGTAATACCAGCATTATTGACCAGAATGTCAAGCTGACCGCCAAGGGCTTCTTCGGCATCCTTGATCAGACCGGCAACCGATTCCTGATCAGAAAGGTTACCCGGAACGACAACAGCATTTTCACCAATTTCCGCAGCAACAGCCTGAAGGCGTTCTACGCGCGTGCCCGAAAGAGCAACCTTTGCACCGGCCGCAGCCAGAATTTTGGCAATTTCACCGCCGATACCACCAGTCGCGCCGGTTACAAGTGCGGTCTTGCCTGCAAGATCAAACATCAATCTATCCCTTTGGGTTCGTCTGTTTCGAGCAACGCTTAAAGCGTGCCGAGGAAGCTTTCGATATCGGCCGGGCCGTTAACGGCCAAACCGGTAAGATCACGGTCGATACGGCGAACCATACCACTCAAAACTTTACCCGCGCCCAGCTCCACCAGATCGGTGACACCCTGCTCTTTCATATAAAGAACAGACTCACGCCAGCGCACGGTTCCGCAAACCTGCTCCACAAGGAGTTTACGAATGGTTTCCGGATCAGCAGTTTTTTCCGCAATCACGTTTGCGACAACCGGTTTACCGGGGGCATTCATCGCCACAGACGCCAGTGCTTCGGCCATACGGTCTGCAGCCGGTTGCATCAACGGGCAATGGAACGGTGCCGATACCGGCAGCAAAACAGCGCGTTTTGCACCCTTTTCCTTGGCTATCTCGATCGCGCGCTCAACGGCCGCCTTATGGCCCGAAACAACAACCTGTCCGTCGGCATTGTCATTTGCAGCGGTACAGACATCACCTTGCGCAGCTTCTTCGGCAACAGCAACGGCGTCGACATAGTTAAGCCCCAGAAGAGCTGCCATCGCGCCGACACCAACCGGCACAGCGGCCTGCATCGCCTGCCCGCGAATTTTCAGAAGGCGAGCCGCATCTGCAATTCCAAAGGTGCCCGCAGCTGCAAGGGCCGAATATTCACCCAGAGAATGGCCCGCAACCAGATCACATTTATCTGCAAGCTTGAAACCGCCTTCGGCTTCAAGAACACGGGTAACCGCAAGACTGACAGACATCAGAGCAGGCTGCGCATTCTCCGTCAGCGTCAATTCGTTTTCAGGACCTTCGAACATCAGGGTGCTGAGTTTCTGCGAAAGAGCGTCATCAACTTCCTGAAAAACTTCGCGGGCAACCGGAAATGCATCTGCCAGTTCCTTGCCCATACCTACCGCTTGCGACCCCTGACCGGGGAAAACGAATGCGCGTGTCATTATGTGTAATTTACCCTTGTCTGCTTTCGTAAGGACCCGGTTCGGTCAGATCCCTTTTTTCGAGCTACCCTTGATACTGCCCGCAAGCCCTGTGTCAAGAACAGACGACATTGTCATGCGACTTTCCGTCGCTTTGTTGCCCGAAAGGTAACAGACTTGCCAAACGCCGAAAACAAAACCTTGTTGCGCAGTGCAACGTGGCCTGTTTGCTTCCGGCACGTTCTTGCCCGCAAAGCATCAAGCATCCAACCTGATATATACAAAATGCTATTCAATTCTGCACTGAATGACACAAAAGGCCGGTTTTCTGCGGTTTACCACTATTAAAGAACGATCAATACCCATACCGTTCATGATGGCAGGTTTCGCGCGGTTTTCAGCAGAAGTTTGATGGGGCATTTACGGTTGCATGCCCTGTGGAAAAGTGTATATTCCGCCGTCTCACGGCTCCTTGCCGGGGTTGCCCGGCTATGCCTGCATGGCACGAGGTCATGCGAGGAAGAGACAAGCCAAAAGGAGTAATAGGAGTATTATGAATAAGTACGAGAGCGTGTTTATCGCACGTCAGGACTTCTCGACCGCACAGGTCGAAGCCCTGAATGAAAAACTGGCCCAGACCGTTGAAGGTCTTGGTGGCAAAATTGCCAAAACCGAATATTGGGGCCTGCGTTCCCTGACATACCGTGTCAAGAAGAACCGCAAAGGTCACTATACTCTCTTCCAGATCGAAGCCGACAACGCCACGATCGCGGAATACGAGCGTCAGATGCGCCTGAACGAGGACGTTCTGCGTCAGATGACTGTCAAGGTTGAAGAGTTCGAAGAAGAACAGTCAGCCATTCTGCGTAACCGCGACGAGCGCGGCGGCCGTGGCGGTAATCGCCGTGGCGGTCCCCGTCAGCACGGCTAACAGATAGCGAGGAGAATTTATTATGGCTGGACGTCGTCTGTTTTTCCGTCGCCGCAAAACCTGCCCGTTCTCGGGTGCGGATGCGCCGAAGATTGACTACAAAGATGTCAAACTGCTGCAGCGTTTCGTTTCCGAACGCGGCAAAATCGTTCCGAGCCGTATCACTGCGGTTTCGGCCAAGAAACAGCGCGAACTGGCGAAAGCCATTAAACGTGCCCGTTTCCTGGCGCTGCTGCCGTATTCAGATCAGGTCTGAGGCAGTCGGCAAGAGACCCTCTTGCGGTCTCGGGCCTGGAGTAACTGATGTCGCGTAACATTTTAATGGCAGTCGGTGCAGGTTTGGGCAGTTCTGTCCTGTTCCTGCTTGTATTGTCAGGTAATCCGCTGGCTCTGTTGCTTTCATATTTCGGGCACCTGCCACTTTTTCTTATCGGATTGTGGCAAGGTCCAAAACGCCTGCTGGTTGCGGCAATTGCCGCATGTAGTGCCCTTGTTCTACTGGGGGGACTGCTGCCTTTCACGGTCTTTATGGTCGTGTTTGCCGGACCGGCGATGTTGTTGACCCGCTTGGCGCTGGTCACCCGCAAGGACGAAACCGGGAAACCGGGCTTTGTTCCGACCGGAATAGTGGTAAGCGCCATGGCCGTCATGATTGCAATGGTGATGATTGTCATCACCGGCAGCGTAACGGCGGAAGGTTTGGACATCCAGGAATTCATTTCGCAGTTCCTGGGTCAGATGTATTCAGAAATGGGGGTCCCTATGACGCCCGAACTTCAGAATATCATCGACATGTTCCAAACGTATTTCCCGGCGATTGTGGCGGTAAGCTGGCTTCTTATGCTGTTTGCCAATGCTGCGATCGCACAGGCAATTCTGGTGCGGTCCGGTCGCAATTTGCGTCCGTCGCCCGATCTGGCCTCGATGGCCTTGCCTGGATGGTCACTGTTTGCGTTCGCCCTGGCTGGATTTCTGGTCGGCTTTGCCGATGGATCTTTGGCCTATGTGGCGCGAAACGTCGCGGTGGTGCTGGCAGTGCCGTTCCTGATTCAGGGATTGGCACTGGTGCACGGGCAGGCAGCCCGTTGGCCGCAAAAACGTATGATACTGACGGTATTCTATATCGTCGCGGTTCTGTCCACATGGTCGTTTATCGCGATCACGGGACTTGGAATTGTTGAGCATTTAATCAGGCTGCGGGGGAAACAACCGATGACCCGTAGCAATGAGGAGGATCGGTGATGGAAGTTATTCTGCTCCAGCGGGTAGAAAAACTCGGTCAGATGGGTGATGTAGTCACCGTCAAGCCGGGCCATGCCCGCAACCGTTTGCTTCCGAAGGGCATGGCCCTTCGCGCAAACAAAGCAAATCTGGCAGTTTTCGAAGCTAAAAAAGCACAGCTCGAAGCTGACAACCTTGACCGCCGCAAAGAAGCCGAAGCGGTTGCCGAGAACATGGGTGACGTTGCTGTCACCCTCGTTCGTCAGGCATCCGATGTTGGTCACCTTTACGGTTCGGTTACCGCACGTGATATCTCGAACGCGGTTACCGAAGCAGGCTTTACCGTTGCACGCACCCAGGTCGTTCTTGATCAGCCGATCAAGACCCTTGGTCTGCATCAGGTCAAAATCAACCTGCACCCGGAAGTTTCCGTTGAAGTGACCGCCAACGTCGCACGTTCCGAAGAAGATGCCGTCGAGCAGCTTCGTAAGGGCGGCGCCGTTCTGGGCACCATCGACGAAATGGAAGCCGAAGAAGCTCTGGAAGCTGCTGAAGAACTCTTCGAAGAAGACGTTCCGGAAGACTTTGCTGACGAAGCTGAAGGCGAAGAAGAAGCCAACGTTTAATCGTTGCCTTTCATTCTAAGCCAGTTTGGAAACGGCGTATCCGCAAGGATGCGCCGTTTTCTTATGGTTTTGTAATATATTTCAGCTTTTTACACCGAAGGCGACCTCTGCGCTTGCGGAATACCGGCTATGAGTTATACCGATTAGCCCTTTCAGCCCAACAAGATGACTGATACCTTTTTACGCCATGACTGATCCCCAGCTAGATGCCCTGTTCGCACCCCTCGAAGAAAACCACGGTGGCAACACTGAAATGGTGCTCGAACGGACTCCGCCTCATAACTTCGAGGCAGAGGCAGCACTGCTTGGCGCCATCCTGAACAATAACGCCGCTTACGAACGCGTTTCAGATATACTACGTCCCGAACATTTCGCGGACGCCCGCCATGGCCGTATTTTTGAAGCCTGCGGCAAATTGATCGAACGCGGTCAGCTAGCCAACCCGGTGACCCTGTCGGCGTTCTTTCGGCAGGACGAACATCTGGCTGAAATCGGTGGCGCGCAATATCTGGCCGAACTGTCAAACAACCTTGTCTCGGTTATCAATGCCGGCGATTACGGCAAACTGGTATACGACCTGTATCTGCGCCGCGAACTGATTGAAATCGGCGAAGACACCGTCAACGAGGCCTATCGCTACGAAATCGAAACTGACGCCGCCAACCAGATCGAGAAAGCCGAACAGAAACTTTTCTCTCTGGCGACGGCGGGTGCTGCTGAATCCGGTTTCGTTGCATTCGGCCCTGCCCTGACAAAGGCATACGAAAACATTGAACACGCCTATAAAAATGCCGGAAAGGTTGTTGGTGTAACCACTGGCCTGCGCGATATCGACCGTAAGCTTGGCGGTCTGCACGCTTCTGACTTGCTGATCCTTGCCGGACGTCCATCAATGGGTAAAACCGCGCTTGCAATGAACGTGGCATTTAACGCCGCCATTGCATCGCATCAGAACCGAAAAACCGGTGCCGAGGCAGGCGACGAACTCAAGACCGGCGCTGTCGCGGTTTTCTCGCTCGAGATGGCGGCAGAACAGCTGGCTGGGCGACTTCTGTCCCAGGCGGCCGAGGTTTCGGGCGACAACATGCGCCGCGGCGATTTGAACGAAGACGATTTCCAGCGTCTTGTGGTTGCCACTCAGGAACTCAATACCGTTCCGCTTTATATCGATGATACGCCGGCTCTTCCGGTTTCGACCCTGCGCACACGTTGCCGCCGCCTGAAACGTCAGCACGGCCTTGCGATGATCGTCGTCGATTACCTGCAACTTCTGGCTCCGCCAACCAACTTCCGCGGCGATGGCCGCGTACAGGAAGTTTCCGAAATCACCCGTATGCTAAAGGCAATCGCCAAGGAACTCGAAGTTCCGGTTCTAGCCCTGTCGCAGCTTTCACGTGCCGTCGAACAGCGCGAAGACAAACGTCCGCAGCTGTCGGATTTGCGTGAATCGGGCTCGATCGAGCAGGACGCCGACGTTGTGATGTTCATTTACCGTGAACAATATTATCTCGAACGTGCAGAACCGGCACAACGTCCGGAAGAAGCTACCGACAAGTTCGGCGAACGTTACTCCCAGTGGCAGGATCGCCTGAACCACGTCTATAACACCGCAGAAGTCATTATCGCCAAACAGCGTCACGGTCCGGTGGGCAACGTACGCCTGTTCTTTGACGGGAACTACACCAAGTTTGGCGACCTTGACCATATCGAAGAAGAATATGAATAGGCCTTGAGCCTGAAACCGAAACGGACTCCACGGGGTATTGCGAATGAGCGTTCTTCCCGCCGCCGGCCGTGCTGCTGAGTGTGCCGAACTTCAGATCAATCTGAAGGCGATTGCTGACAACTACCAGATCATCAAGAAACGCTACAAAGGGCGGACTTGTGGCGCGGTTGTCAAAGCAGATGCTTATGGCCTTGGCGCACAAACCATTGTGCCTGTTCTCAAAAAGCAGGGTTGTCGTCTTTTCTTTGTCGCACAGGCAAACGAAGCAGCCGACCTGTTCCCGCTTCTGCGTGGCGGCGGTCGCATTGCTGTTCTCAATGGCGTTCTGCCCGGTGACGAAGAATTCTTTATCGAAAATGACGTCATTCCGGTGCTTAATGACCTTGGTCAGATCGAACGCTGGTCAAATCTTTGCCGTGAACATGAACGCCCCGCACCGGCCTTCATTCATCTTGATACCGGGATGAACCGTTTGGGTCTTGCCCCGCGCGAGATCGGCGAACTGGTGGATCGTTATTCGTCTCTTTTATACGGCTTCGAAAAAGCGGGATATATGACCCACCCGGTCGCCGCCGACGAGCTTGAAAATCCGGTCACGGCCGAACAGTACGAACTGTTCATGAAATGGTATCGCCGCCTGCCGCCTGCTCCGCGCGGTTTCTGCAATTCCTCGGCGATTTTCCGTAACAACGATTATCACCTCGAATTCTGCCGTCCGGGCTTTGCGCTTTGGGGTGGAAACCCGACCCCCGAAACCACCAACCCGATGCGTCCGGTGGTAAAACTGACCGCAAAGGTACTTCAGGTGCGTCAGATCGTCGCTGGCGAGGCGGTTGGTTATGGCGGCACCTGGCGCGCGGAACGAGCCAGCCGCATTGCGACAGTTGCCGTTGGTTATGCCGATGGATGGCTGCGTTCGCTTTCGAATTCAGGAAAACTGCGCATCAAAGGGCATGAAGTCCCGTATGTCGGACGGGTTTCGATGGATGCAATCAGTATTGATGTCACCGATCTTCCGGGCAAGCCGTTGCAGCCGGGCGATATGATTCCGTTGATTGATGACAAAATGACAGTTGACGACATCGCAAGTGCTGCGGGTACAATCGGTTATGAAATACTGACTTCTCTTGGACATCGCTATCGGCGGGTCTATACAGAAAGCTGACTTGAAGAAATCGGCCAACAGTCAATGACTGGCCTGCAACAGGGGAAATAATAATTCCAATGCCGATCTTTGCGCCGGTTGGCCGTATGTTCCTTGCCTTTTTGGCTCTCGTTGGTCGCGTAACGGTATTTGCCGGGCGCACCATTGGCCATATGGTAACGCCGCCATTCTATTTCCGACTGATTTTCAAACAGATGCGCGAGATTGGCTATTTCTCGTTGCCGGTCGTCGCCATGACGACCCTGTTTGCCGGGATGGTTCTGGCCCTGCAATCCTATTCAGGCTTTTCACGCTTTTCTGCCGAAAGTGCGGTTGCCACGGTTGTCGTCATTTCGATGACCCGCGAACTGGGCCCGGTTTTGGCCGGCCTGATGGTGGCCGGTCGTGTCGGGGCGGCGATTGCGGCTGAAATCGGTACCATGCGCGTCACCGAACAGATCGACGCATTGGTGACCCTGTCGACCAACCCGTTCAAATATCTGGTGGTCCCACGTGTCATTGCCGGGCTGCTGACCCTGCCCGTGCTGGTCCTGATCGGGGATATCATCGGGGTGCTGGGCGGGTATCTTGTCGGGGTGAACAAGCTCGGCTTCAATGACGGTTCCTATATCCGCAACACCTTCCAGTATCTTGAACAGCTTGATGTTGTTTCGGGTCTGGTCAAGGCGGCGGTCTTCGGCTTCCTGATCACGCTTATGGGTTGCTATCACGGATATCATTCGCGTGGTGGCGCACAAGGCGTCGGGCAAGCCACAACCAATGCTGTGGTTTCAAGCTCTATCCTGATTCTGATATCGAACTACATCGTCACCGAACTTTTCTTCACACGCTAAGGTCGGGATATGAGCGACA
The DNA here is from genome assembly GCF_000300235.2 of Thalassospira xiamenensis M-5 = DSM 17429. Classification (NCBI taxonomy): domain Bacteria; kingdom Pseudomonadati; phylum Pseudomonadota; class Alphaproteobacteria; order Rhodospirillales; family Thalassospiraceae; genus Thalassospira; species Thalassospira xiamenensis. The sequence continues at coordinate 2,655,404 of NZ_CP004388.1, forward strand.
CAGCCAAAATCTCGCTTCGTGATGTACACAAGTCCTTTGGCCCCAAAAAGGTGCTACAGGGGGTCAATCTTGATGTCGGCCCGGGAGAATCCGTTGCCATCATCGGCGGCTCGGGCACCGGTAAGTCCGTTACACTGAAATGCGTTCTGGGTTTGCTGACACCTGAACAAGGATCCATCAAGGTCAACGGTGTTGAAATGGTCGGGGCATCGCGGTCCGCCCGTGAAGACATGCTTGATCATACCGGCATGCTGTTTCAGGGGGCCGCGTTGTTTGACTCCCTGCCGGTTTGGGAAAATGTCGCCTTCGGTCTGATCGAAGGCCGCGGCATGAAACGCAAACAGGCCCGTGACATTGCCATAGCAAGACTTTCCGATGTCGGCCTTGGCCCCGAAGTCGCCAATATGTCCCCGGCATCTCTTTCGGGCGGCATGCAAAAACGTGTCGGTTTGGCACGCGCCATTGCCACCGAACCGGAAATCCTGTTTTTTGATGAACCGACCACTGGCATCGACCCGATCATGGGTGACGTGATCAATGATCTGATCGTCAAATGCACCCGCGAGCTTGGTGCCTGTGCGATGACCATCACCCATGACATGGCAAGCGCGCGCAAAATCGCTGATCGCGTTGCCATGCTGTATCAGGGCAAGATCATCTGGGATGGTCCGGTTTCTGAAATCGACAATGCCGATAACCCCTATTTGCAACAGTTCGTTTCGGGTGATATCGAAGGTCCGCTGGATCTTGATCTGAAGCATCTCTGATCACGACCAGCCCCTTCGCCTGTTTCGTTCCATCCTCATGCGCGGAGCCACCTGTGGCCAAAACCCAAAGTCGTTTCATCTGCCAGAATTGCGGTGCAGAATACCGGAAATGGACCGGACGTTGCGATGCCTGCGGCGAATGGAATTCGATCGAGGAAGAACGCATTGAAGCCAGCCCCAAGGCAACCGGTGGCATCGCGACCGGGTCGAAGGGCAAACAGCTTGATTTCGTCGCCCTTGAAGGTGAAAGTGCAAGCCCGCCCCGCATCATAACCGGCATTGCCGAACTTGATCGTGCGGTTGGTGGCGGCCTTGTTCCTGGCTCTGCCCTTTTGGTTGGCGGCGATCCTGGGATCGGTAAATCAACGATCCTGTTGCAGGCCGTTGGCGTCCTGTCGGCCAGACATAAATGTGCCTATATCTCGGGCGAAGAAGCGGTTGATCAGGTGCGCATGCGTGCCGCCCGTCTTGGACTTGAAAAATCAAAGGTCGATTTTGCCGCCGCAACCAGTCTGCGCGATATCATCGCGACACTGGATCAAAGTTCACATGAAGTCGTGGTCATCGATTCCATTCAAACGATGTATGCCGATACGCTCGACAGTGCCCCGGGTACCGTATCGCAGGTCCGCGCCTGTGCACTTGAACTGATCCGCCTTGCCAAGCGCAAGGGTTTTGCCGTGATCCTTGTCGGTCACGTCACCAAGGAAGGCCAGATTGCCGGTCCCCGTGTTCTGGAACATATGGTCGACACGGTTCTATATTTCGAAGGCGAACGCGGCCATCAGTTCCGCATTCTGCGCGCGGTTAAAAACCGTTTTGGTGCGACCGATGAAATTGGCGTGTTTGAAATGGGCGATGCGGGCCTTGTCGAAGTCCCGAACCCGTCCGCCCTTTTCCTTGCCGACCGTGAAGCCCCGGTATCGGGCACCGCCGTGTTTGCCGGGCTTGAAGGCACCCGCCCGATGCTGGTGGAAATTCAGGCGCTGGTCGCGCAATCTGCACTCGCCACGCCACGTCGGGCGGTTGTCGGCTGGGATTCGGCGCGTATGAACATGATCCTTGCGGTTCTGGATGCACGCTGTGGCTTGCCGCTTAGCCAGTTTGACGTTTACCTGAACGTTGCCGGTGGCATGCGCGTGGGCGAACCCGCCGCCGACCTTGCCGTGGCGGCAGCCCTTATATCTGCCGTCGCAGATGCGCCGGTTCCTGCCGAAACCGTTATTGTCGGCGAAGTCGGCCTTTCGGGCGAAGTCCGCCCTGTCGGTCAAATCGAATCACGCCTTAAAGAAGCCGCCAAACTCGGCTTTGTAAATGCCTATAGCCCGCGAACCGGTGGCAACGGCAAGAAGAAGATCACGATCAAGGGCCTTAACCAGCGTGAAATCGGCCATCTTCAGGATTTGGTAAATCTCTTCGGCGACGATGTTCGTGACAAGGTGCGTCCGCGCGAAGGCATGTATTGATCGTTGCCCGGCTTTTTTGTGCGCGTACTGCGAACTGACTGACCAACAGGATTTACGAAATTATGGACTTTTCCAGCCTGCCCGATCTTGGTGCACGGGACGTATTCGATCTGGTGATAGTAGGCATTGTCCTGATCTCCGGTCTGTTTGCATTTTTCCGCGGCTTTATCCATGAAACCCTGTCGATGATGGGCTGGGTCGGGGCTGGTCTTTGCGCATTGTATGGTTATCCGGTCGCGCGCCCCTATGTGCGAGATCTGATTCCTTCCGAACTGATTGCCGATCTGGCCACCGGGGTTGGCTTGTTTCTGATAAGCTTCCTGATCTTTTCCTTCATCAGCGGGCGTATTGGTCGTGCCGTTCAGAATTCCGGTCTTGATAGCCTCGATAGCACGCTTGGCTTTGTCTTCGGGCTTCTGCGTGGCGGGCTTATCGCCTGTATCGGTTTTCTGGCCCTGTCATGGCTTTTGCCGGCTACCTCGCAGCCAGACTGGGTTCGAGACGCCCGTACCCGCCCGGTTCTGGAAGAAGGTGCGTTTCTGCTGATGCGCGCAATGCCCAATGAAATCTTTGACACAACCGCCGAAGAAATTGCCCGTGCGCAACGTGATGCGGAAATCAACGACCAGACATACCGTCAACTTCTGGGTCCTGAGCCAAAAGGTGCTGGACCCAAGCCCCTAAACGGGTATACAAGGCCCTCGCGCGATGATTTGGATCGTCTGATTGAGGCGACCACCAACGAGTGAGGCGATAGGGTTTCGCATGGGTGCGGTATCCTGCGCCACCGGCGAGAGAGCGGAACCCACTCATGCTGACCACCAATCCATTTGACGACGACAAGCTGCGTGAAGAATGCGGTGTTTTCGGTGTTTTCGGATCGCCCGATGCGGCGGCCCTGACGGCCCTTGGCCTGCATGCGCTTCAGCATCGCGGACAGGAAGCCGCCGGCATCGTTTCCTATGACGGCGAAGATTTCCCTGCGCACCGGGCATCCGGTCAGGTCGGCGATATCTTCGGTTCTGAAGACGTAATAAAAAGCCTGCAAGGCCACCGTGCCATCGGCCATGTGCGCTATTCCACGGCCGGGGGCAAAGGCCTTCGCAACGTGCAGCCACTCTTTGCAGATTTCGAATTCGGCGGTCTGGCGATTGCCCATAACGGAAACCTGACCAACGCACTTGCCGTGCGGGAGCGTCTTGTAAAACGTGGTTCGATCTTCCAGTCGACCTCGGATACCGAAACATTCATTCATCTGATCGCAACCAGCCTGTATGAAAAAATCGTGGATCGCCTGATTGATGCCATTCGTCAGGTCGAAGGCGCATACAGCCTTGTGGTCATGACCCAGAAAAAGCTGATCGGTGTACGTGATCCCTTGGGTGTACGTCCGCTGGTTCTGGGCAAGCTGAATGACAGCTATATTCTGTCATCGGAAACGGTTGGCCTTGATATCGTTGGCGCGGAATTCATTCGCGACGTCGAACCGGGCGAAATCGTTGAAATCACGGATGACGGCCTCAAATCGATCAAGCCGTTCAAACCGGTCAAATCGCGTTTCTGCATTTTCGAACATGTCTATTTCGCCCGCCCCGACAGCATCGTCGAAGGCACAAGCGTTTATGACGTGCGCAAAAATATCGGTCGCGAACTGGCACTGGAATCCGGTGTTGATGCCGATGTGGTCGTACCGATCCCCGATTCAGGTGTCCCGTCCGCGCTTGGCTATGCCGAGGCAAGTGGCGTCCCGTTCGAACTGGGCATCATCCGCAACCACTATGTCGGTCGTACCTTCATCGAGCCGACCGATCAGATCCGCCACCTTGGCGTGAAGCTGAAACACAACGCCAACCCCGGCAAGCTTAAGGGCAAACGCGTTATTCTGGTCGACGATTCCATTGTTCGCGGTACCACCTCGACCAAGATTGTCGATCTGGTCCGTCAGGCTGGTGCTGCCGAAGTGCATATGCGCATCGCAAGCCCGCCGACCACCAATCCGTGCTTCTATGGAGTTGATACACCGTCGAAGGAAAAACTGATGGCGGCCAATCACGACATCGAAAGCATGGCAAAGATCATTGGTGTCGACAGCCTTGCCTTTGTCACCATTGACGGCCTTTATCGCGCAGCCGGTCTCACGGGACGCGACAATGACAGTCCGGCCTTCTGCGATGCCTGCTTCACCGGTGATTATCCGATCCGTCTGGTCGATCATCAGGCCGAAAACAAGGACCGCAAACTTAGCCAGCTTGTCGAAAGGCAGTCCGCATGAGTGATGCTAAGCGCCTTGAAGGCCGCGTTGCCCTGATCACAGGGGCCTCGCACGGGATCGGTCGCGCGGTCGCAAAACGTTTTGCTGCCGAAGGTGCCACTGTTATTGCGCTGGGTCGTAATGTCGGTGCGCTCGAAGAACTTGATGATGAAATCCGGGCTGATGGCGGCAAACTTGTTTTGCTGCCCATGGATTTGACCATGTATGAAAAGATCGATGCCATGGGAGCATCGATCTATGAACGCTTTGGCAAGCTTGATATCGTCGTTGGCAATGCCGGTCTTCTGGGGGAACTTGCCCCGGTCGGCCATATCGATACACAGGTTTTTGAAAACACTTATGCGACGAATGTCACGGCGAATTTTCGCCTGATCCGCAGTGTCGATAAACTTCTGCGTCTTTCCGATGCCGGTAGAGCGATCTTTGTGACCTCGAATGCCTCGTTCAAGGGACGTGCTTTCTGGGGCCTTTATGCGTCGACCAAGGCCGCGCTGGAAAGTCTGGTGCTGTCCTATGCCCAGGAAGTCGAAGAAACGCCCCTGCGTGTTAATCTGGTCAATCCGGGCCGCATCCGCACAAAGATGCGCGCAGAGGCCTATCCGGGTGAAGACCCGGAAACCCTTCCGACAGCTGAAAGCATCACCGATGTGTTTGTCGATCTGGCCGCAACCGATTGCACAAAACATGCCGAGGCCGTCAACGCATACTAAGCCAAAGTGACCTGAAATGACAAAGGCCGGGCATATGTCCGGCCTTTTTGGTATTTGCGTAATCCGGGGACTTACTATTCAAATGTGACCGACGGACCATTATCGATGATCTCACGAATACGGTCGCTCAGATCATCCTCGGTGAAGCTTTCCTGTGCCTCTCTGTCATGCGCGAAAGCATAGATATCGGCCAGATCCTGACCGTTGAAATCAATCTGATAGCCAAGATCAGCGCGCTGCAAATGCAGCATCTCATCCGCGCCATGCCACATCCGCGCAAAAAAATCGAACGGGTTTAATGACTGATCGATATTGCTGGCATCAAACCCCGGTCCGATATCTCCGCCGACATTATTCACGGCGTGGCAAACAACACAACCACGCTCGGCAAACAGCTTTTTACCTCGCAGGGCATCCATTTCCGGATAAACAATATTAGCAGCGCCGGCGTTGGTGTCATTCTGCGCCCAAACCACACCGAAACCCGAAAATCCTACCGCCAATGCGATTCCAACGGCAAAGGATAGCCCCAAAGGGCGAGTAAAAGAAAAATGCTGGTGCATATAAAGTCCTTAGGTTGCTTGCTTGGCTCCAAACGGTGCAGCGTTGCGACTGTAAAGAAGCCTATGCCACGAGACAAGCGTATCAACGAAACTGCAAACCGTTTTGCACGACCCCATGTGCGAAAAGGAGCACCGACATCTCATCGGCCTTGTCCTGCAACGCGCCCCACTTGTTCACCGCAATAATCAACGCGTGTTTTTTCAATTCAGACGGATGTTTTCGGCGCAGAAATCCAAAAATGCTCGAACACGGGCGGGTAAATGCCCTCGCCCGCCAATATAAACGGCGTTAATATCGACACCGCCGCCGGGATAAAATTCATCCAGTAAAACCTCAAGCCTGCCATCCGCGACTTCCGCATTGATGTGGAACCTTGCGAGCCGCACGATACCGCCCCCTGCAAGGGCCAACTGACGCGCACTTTCGGCATCCGCAACGTCAAACACACCACCCGGGGTTACCGAAACGTCCTGCCCGTTTACCCGAAACGGCCAGTCAGGAAGAACACGCTGAAAATTGTATCCGATCAATGTATGGCTTTGCAGCGCATCCACGGTCGTTGGTCGTCCGTGTTTTTCAAGATATGACGGGGAGGCGGCAATTGCCATCCGGCATTGCCCAAGCTTGCGCGCAATCAGTCCGGATGACTGTAACGGACCACTTCGGATCGCCACATCGGCACGTTCCTCATACAGGTCCATCACCTTGTCGCTGACTGTCACGTCCAGCGTGATATCGGGATACCGTTCCCGAAACAGCGGCACCAACGGTAAAAGACGATGCAACCCGACAGGCACGTTGGCCGTTACGCGCAACCGCCCGCGCGGTGCCATTGCGGTTGCGACTTCCTGTTCTGCCTCATTAATATCCGCAATGATATCAAGTGCGCGTTCATAAAACCGCTGCCCTTCGGATGTCAGATGCAGCTTGCGGGTCGACCGGTTAAACAATCGCGTACCCAGCCGGTCTTCCAAACGACCGACAAGCTTGCTGACGGCGGATGGTGTCATGTTGAAATCACGTGCCGCAGCAGAAAACCCGCCGCGTTCAACAACACGCACGAAGACTTCCATCTCGCCGGATCGGTTGGTTTCAAGTCGCGCCACAGTGAATTCAACTCACAAATCTTCTTCTTAAGATACTACTAGTTGAAAATAAATCCTTTGTCCATATTCCCCCCATGAACCATTTCCAGTGACGGAGAAAACAATGGAATACAGACAATTGGGGAATTCCGGTTTGCGTGTCCCGGCACTCAGCTTTGGTGCAGGTACCTTTGGCGGCCAGGGCCCCCTGTTCGGTGCATGGGGTACAATTGACGCCCGCGAAGCCAGCCGCATGATCGATATCAGCCTGGAAGCAGGCTTGAACATGTTCGACAGTGCCGACGTCTATTCCGACGGTGCGTCCGAACAGGTTCTGGGTGAAGCCATCAAAGGACGCCGCGACAAAATCATACTGTCGACCAAACTGGCCTTGCCGGTTGGCGATGGCCCGAATGACTTTGGCACCTCGCGCCACCGCCTGATCATGGCAACCGATGCCGCCCTGAAACGATTGGGGACCGATTACATTGATCTGCTGCAACTTCACGCCTTTGACGCCTTTACCCCGGTCGAGGAAGTCCTGTCAACGCTGGATGACCTCTTACGCGCCGGGAAGCTGCGTTATATCGGCGTTTCAAATTTTGCCGGGTGGCAGATCATGAAATCACTCGCCGTATCTGATCACCTTGGTTACAGCCGCTATGTCGCCCATCAGGTTTACTATTCACTGGTCGGGCGCGATTACGAATGGGACCTGATGCCGCTGGCGCAGGATCAGGGACTTGGCGCACTGGTCTGGAGCCCCTTGGGCTGGGGCCGGTTGACCGGTAAAATCCGCCGCGGCACGCCGATCCCTGATGGCAGCCGCCTGCATGAAACCGCACAATTCGGCCCGCCGGTTGATGAAGACCATCTCTATGACATTGTCGATGTGCTTGAGGAACTAAGTGCCGAAACCGGCAAAACCGTCCCACAGATTGCCATCAACTGGCTGCTGCACCGCCCTACGGTGGCATCTGTGATTATCGGGGCACGCAATGAACAGCAATTGCGCGACAATCTGGGTGCGGTTGGCTGGTCCCTTTCCAGCGAACAAATCGCCCGCCTTGATGCCGTCAGCAAAAGGCAACCACCCTACCCGCATTACCCTTATTACATCCAGGAAGACTTCGCCCGACTAAACCCGCCATTATTTGCATAAGGATTACAAATACCTGCAACAGGGCCGATCACCCGGTATTGATCACAACGGATTGATCGGCTCTGTCTTGTCTTTGCCAACATCAACGGTTAGTCGGAACATCCGGTTTGATCATGCCACGGATACCCGATGCGATTTTTGCGCTGCCTCATCGTTTCTGTAATATTTACTATCACGGCACCTGCCATCGGGGGGGCTGAAACGTCACCCCTGTCGCTGATTGGCGAAAGCAGCCAGTTTGTCGAACTTGATCCAAAACGGATTGCGCGCAACACCCGCTTTTATGACCGGCGAAATCACCCGACCGATATCGGCGCCTATCGCGGCAAGGTGGTTCTGGTAAATTTCTGGGCCAGCTGGTGCCTGCCCTGTATGGCTGAAATGCCGTCGCTTGATCAGTTGGCCTATGACCATTCCAATGATGACCTTGTCATCATTCCGGTCTCGATAGACGAAGACGGGTTGTTGGCTGCCATTCCCTTTTACCGCCGTTTGGGCCTTGAAAATCTTGTTCTTTTCGTCGATCCGAACGGCGAAACCGCTTATAGCAACCGTGACAATCCAAAGAATGCCGAGTTTGCCCTTTATGGTCTGCCGATCACATACGCCCTTGATCGTACTGGCCGTATTCTTGGCTATGTAACCGGGTTGGTCGACTGGCAGTCAGACAATGCTGCCGATTTCATTGACCGTCTTTTAGAGTCTGCCAAATAAAAACGGAGGCATTTCTGTCCCCGTTGATGCTTCTGCACTCAGGCCCTATCGTTTTTTCTTCTTGTTGCCATAGGGGTTGTCACTGCTGCGCAGATAAATGCGGATCGGAACACCCGGCATGTCGAAATCCTCGCGCAGACCATTAATCAGGTAGCGCGTATAGCTTTCGGGCAGCTCGGCGGCCTTGGAGCAGTTGATAAAGAAGCTTGGTGGACGCGATTTCGCCTGGGTCATATACCGCAGACGGATACGACGGCCGGAAATAACCGGCGGCAGATGGCGTTCGGTAATGGCTTCAAGCCAGCGGTTCAGCTGCGAGGTCGGAATACGGCGGCTCCAGATATCATAGATATCAAGGACTGTCGGCATCAAAGTATCTGTCCCGCGACCGGTAAGGGCCGAGAATGTCAGGATCGGAATACCCTTGGCCTGCGCAAAGGACGTATCAAGCTTGTCGCGCAACGCCGACATCACACCGGATTTGTCTTTGACCGCGTCCCACTTGTTCACCGCAATGATAAGCGCACGACCTTCTTCCAGGACCATACGCGCAATCGTCAGGTCCTGCTTATCAAGCGTATTGGTCGCATCGAGCATAATGACAACCACCTGCGCATAGCGGATCACGCGCAAGGTATCGGTCACAGACAGCTTTTCAACCCGATCATCAATCTTCTTCTTGCGGCGCATTCCGGCGGTATCGACCAGACGGATCGGACGGCCTTCATAGGACCAGTCAACGGCAATCGAGTCACGGGTCAAACCAGCCTGCGGACCGGTCATTACCCGGTTTTCACCCAAAAGCTGGTTCAGAAGGGTTGATTTACCCACATTCGGACGGCCGACAATCGCAAGCTGGATTTTCGAATTGTCCTTGCGAACAACTTCTTCCTCGCCTTCATCGTCTTCGTCATATTCGATTTCAAAGGACGGGAAAGAACCATCGTCCTCGTCCATCTCGTCATCTTCGAAATCGTCATCGATGGCAGCAATATCGCCTTCCTTGCGCGCCTTGCGCTGCTTGTCGCGATATTCTTCCCAATGGGGACGCATGATATCGATCAGCAATTCCATGCCAAGGCCATGCTCGGCTGAAATCGGCGCAACATCGCCAAGACCAAGGCCATAAGCCTCGTACAGGCCTGCATCCTGATCCCTGCCCTCGTGCTTGTTGGCAATCACATAAACCGGCTTCTTGCGTTTGCGCAGCCAATCGGCAAAGTGATTGTCAAGCGGGGTCAGGCCCGCACGTGCATCGATCAGGAAAAACGCAATATCACATTCTTCAAAGGCCATTTCGCTTTGCTGGCGCATTTTGCCTTCGATTGAATCGTCAAATGCCTCTTCCAGACCGGCGGTATCGATAATATCGAAACCCATATGGCCAAGACGCGCCCTGCCATAACGGCGATCACGTGTGACGCCCGGCTGGTCATCAACCAGCGCCAGCTTCTTGCCGACCAGACGGTTAAACAAGGTCGACTTCCCGACATTGGGGCGACCGATAATGGCTACTTTCAGCGACATCTGACTTTCAGACTCATTGTTATAATACGGCGATGTGCGCCGAGGGGCAGTTTACCCCGTTCCGGCGCACGCGCATATCAGGCAAAAGATCGGATCTTTCGCAAAAACTGTGTTCTACCTGTTAGCGATACGCGATTAGATCGGCATCCGCAGTCAGGAAGTAAAGACTGTCACCCGCAACAGACGGCGGCAAGGTGATCGGGCCGGAAACTTCATCCTTGCCAATGATCTCGCCACTATACGGGGAAACAGTCATGATTTCGCCCTGCTCGTTTCCAACGATCAACCTGTCACCAACCAGAACCGGACCGGTCCACACCATCGGACCTTCCTGATCTTCGGGATCGACAAAACGCGGCAAAGCAGTCACCCATTTAACCTGTCCGGTGTCTCGACGCAAGGCTATCAGGTCATTTGTGTTGGTAAGGATGAAAACATAATCGCCCGCAACCCACGGCGACTGGATGCCTCCAGCTTCCAGTTCCCAGACGCGGTACCCGGTGCGAAGGTCAATCGCAACCGTCAAACCGGCATTACTGGTGGCGATCACCAGATTATTGTCAATAACCGGAAGACCGCGAATATCGGCAATCGCCGAAACCGCATCGGTGCGACCCGCCGATGCCAGCGCATCGGACCAGATCACCTGACCGTTTTCAACACGAAGCGCGTACATTTCACCGGTCGTGTAAGCCGAAATAACAACCCCTTGATCAACCGCCGGGCTTGCTCCACCGATAAAGGAAGCACCTTCAGATGCACCGCGATGGCTCCAAAGTGTCTCGCCGTTCATTGCGTTCAGTGCGACAGTCTGGTTATCAACCGTCACAACGAACACGCGCCCGCCACGAACCGTCGGCGCGCCACGCATCGGGGCGGTTACCTGTGAGCGCCACATCACGGTTGCACTGGGAGCATCAATCGCAATTACTTCAGCAAAGCCGGTGGTTGCATAAAGAATACCATTCTCATAGGCTAGACCACCGCCCAGAAGCGTGCTGTCTTCGTCCTCGTCCTTCGCCAGTTCAAGCGACCAGATACGCTTGCCCGATTTGGCACTGAACGCACGAACGACGGCGTCGGCATCAATGGTAAACACCACACCCCGCGCCACAATCGCTTGATTGAGCAGAAGATTGTCATCCATCGATCCTTCGCCGATACCAACAGACCAATCCTGACGCAGCACATCGTTGTCCAGACCGACATGATGCAGGGCATGACTTGGCAGACCACCGTTCTGCGGCCAGTCTTCCATCGGCTCGGGTTCCGGCAGGATCACGCGTTGATCGCTCAATTCGGCATCCGGCTGAACCGTGCTTTCAAGTGATAGAACCGCAAGGCGTTCACCGGGAAGCGGCGGATCTTCGGATTCTCCAAGCCAGCTTGAGCATGCCGAAACGGCAACCGACATGCCCATGACGCACAAAAGGGATTTAATGTTGCGTGGTCTCAAAACCATATCCTCTGATCCAGTCCCTGTGAACAGGTTGCCTGTGCCATTCCCGCCAATCAGGCGCCAACGGCTTTCAGAATTTCACTTGCGCGGGCGCGCATGCCTGACGGTGCTTCGCTGTCATCGGCAATCTCGGTCAGCAGCGGCTTTGCTGCCTCTACCTCGCCTGCTGCGATATGAAGCATCGCGATCATTTCACGTGCCGAGTAGTACCAGGGATTTTCAGGCACAGCGATCGGTTCCAAACGCGAAACCAAATCCTTGGCATTTGATGCGTCGGCGTTGTTCATCGCAATCTGAACCACGGCAAGATCGCGATAGATCTTTTCGACGTCGCTGTTACCCGCAATTGCCTCAAGCTCGGCGACCGCGGAATCTTTCGCCCCGGCGCGAAGATAAATTGCCGCCTTCTGGAAATGACCAAGGGCGACAAAACCGGCATCGCCATCGGCAATGATCGCATCAAGCGCACCCAGTGCCGCATCCTGCTTTTCTTCACCAGCTTGTGCCAGTTCAATGGCATTTGCCATGCGCGTGCCGTTTTCGATGCGCGAATTTTCCTCGTAGCTTTTCCAGCCTTCACGTCCGGCAACACCCAGCACGATCACGGCCGCCACACCCACGATGTATTTGCCGTATTTGCGCCACAGCGCTTCATTGCGCTCGCGCTTGAGGTCTTCTTCGACTTCCTGGAAAATATCAACCACGAAAACCGCTCCAATCCGATCAAAAGAAAGCGGGCAACCTGCCCGCTTGTCAGAATTAATTCCGGCAAGGATTTAACGCGCCAGTACGCAAGGGGTCAAGTCCGCTGCACATCAGGAGCCGCCAATATCGCAATTAAATCCCGCAATGCTGTATTTCACGCGTAAAACTGCCACCCATCACGTTGTTTTTGATCCAGTGAACAACCATCAAAGGAAAGAATTGCCGCCTGCGATGCAGGACCAGACCTTAACCCGAACGAAAATCTGCCGCTAAAATCATAATCTGCCGTCCGGTTAATTGCCAAACCCGGCTGAAATGTGGCCAATCCGTCCCAACATCAAAAACAGTATCTGCTTCACCCAAAACGGCACATGGATTGCATTTGTAAATTCGGGAAACGGAATTTTAATCGCTACCGGGCAAATACTGACCGGTCGATGCACGGAGATCAGGATGAAAAGCTTGCACAAGGCCCAAAGCCGACAAGAGGCGAAACGAATAATCCGTCAGCGCGTTCTGGCTGGATTATTCGCAACGCTGCTTGCTGCAAGCGTTTCAGGATGCGGGGGCATGGATAGTGCAGTAGAAGACATTACTGGAACCTCGGCGTTAACAGCTTCGCAATGGTATGTGGCGCTTGATGTCGTCAGCATCATCAACACTGACAAAACCCTGATTGACCACGTCGTTTCCCTTTCAACGGGCCGGGACTGTTCTACAATCCGAAAGATTGATGGTAAATCATACTGCAAAAAGGATCCGGTTCCGGAAACGCCACTTTATTGCTATCGCACATTGGCGGCGGTTAGTTGCTATCGTACACCCGATCCTTACAATACTGGCGCACAAACCGTTGACTGGCCGCCAACACGATCACGCAGCCTGTAATCACCTCAACCAACTGAAATCTCACATATATTTGTAGAAATTTTCATATCCCGGCCCTTTCAAACTTGAGGCTGCGGATAAACCGCGCTACCGTGTCATCAGAGCGTCATAAACGCTCTATCCCGGCCTTTTGAAATTACGTCCGGAGAAAGACATGGGTACATTGTTCAATCTGGCTCAATACCGCAAAGCCAAAAGCTTTGTGCATTTTGACCGGACTGAATTGATGCAGCTCATGAATACTTATTCCAGACAAGTCGCAAGTGGTGCATGGCGCGACTATGCCATTGATCACCTTGATGGCATGGCCATGTTCTCCATCTTCCGTTCCTCACATGAAACAGCCATCTTCACCGTCATCAAACTTGGTGCGGATCACAAGAATGCCGGGCATTTCGTAGCACTTCACAGCGGTGAAAAAATAAAACAAAGCTCGGAAATCCAGAACGTTCTTGATGCCGTTGAAAAACGTGCACGCAAAGTCGTCCCGCTGTTCAAATCCCGTTAAAGATCGGTTTCGCCTTTTGCCCCTTTCCATACTTGCTTTCTTCTCGCCCAATCGCGGCAATCGCACCATCCTGTGTGGTTTTCTTGTTCTGGCGGCATATACGTTTCATGCTCCACCTGCACAGGCCGACTACACCAGTGGTTACAAGGCCTATCAGGCGGGGAATTATGAAATGGCCCGCGCACAGTGGCGCGTTGCCGCACAGGAAGACGATCCACGTGCGCAATATGCGCTTGGCCTGCTTTACTATCGCGGCCTTGCCGGTCCACAGGACTACCGACAGGCAGCAGATTGGTTTGCCCTTGCAGCACGCTCTAATCATGCAAATGCAATCTATTATCTTGGGCTGATGTATTTCAATGGCTGGGGGCTGCGCTATGACCAGTTCCGCGCCACAGAATTCTTTAAACGCGCTCTTCATGCCAACGGGAACAATACCGATGCCGCCTTTCTGATTGGCGAACAGTATTTTCACGGGCGTGGAGCGGAACAAAACTATGTTGAAGCCGCCCATTATTACAGGATCGCCGCCGAAAAAGGCATGCATGCCGCCCAATTCATGCTCGGCGCGATGCTGGAACGCGGCTGGGGTATAGAACAGGATTATGCAGATGCCTATTACTGGCTACGCCGTTCAGCCCTTGGCCCACGCCCCCTGCCTCCCGGTGTCGAACTTGAAATGGACCCGGCAACGGCAATTACCAATCTTGAACCAAAGCTGCGCCTTGAAGAAATCAGACGTGTTGACAAACGGCTACAGGAATTGGCTGTTCCCTGAACCAAAACACAAAAGGCCACCCGAAGGCGGCCTTTTGCATGATATTCGTTCCGTGACTAGGATCAGGAAAATGCTTCGTCCCAAGTGCCGCGCGTTGCGGCTTTTGAATATTCCGTCGCGCGGTTTTCAAAGAAGTTGGTGTGCTCGACCGCATTCAGCATCGCATCCATCCATGGCAACGGGTTCTGTTCAATCCCGTATTGCTCCTCAAGACCAAGCTGGCTAAGGCGGCGATCAGCGATATAGCGGATGTATTTCTTTATATCTTCCGCTGTCAGGCCCTGCACCGCACCGGCTTCGAAGGACAGATCGATAAACGCATCTTCGTGACTGACGATGGTTTTGCAGGCCTCGATCAGGTCGCTGCGCATTTCGTCATCCCAGATTTCCGGGTTCTCTTTGCAGAATGTCCTAAACAGGCGGATGATGCTTTCGCAATGCAGGCTTTCATCGCGCACAGACCATGTGACGATCTGCCCCATGCCCTTCATCTTGTTAAAGCGAGGGAAATTCATCAGCATCGCAAATGAGGCAAACAGCTGCAAACCTTCGGTAAAGGCGCCAAACACCGCAAGCGTCTTGGCGATGTTCCGCTTGCCCTGTGTGGTTAAACGCAGGTCGCCATGCTCGTCGGTATACTCGTCTTCCGGACCAATGCCCCAGATTTGCATATAGTCGTATTTGTCCTTCATTTCCTTGTACTGGAAGAAGGCCTCATACTCGGCTTCGGGCATGCCAATGGTATCAAGAAGGTGCGAATAGGCGGCTACATGGATGGTTTCCATGTTGGAAAATGCCGCCAGCATCATCTGGACTTCGGTTGGTTTGAATACGCGCGTATAATGGCGCATATAGCAGTTATTGACCTCGATATCCGACTGAGTGAAAAAGCGGAAAATCTGCGTGAGCAGGTTGCGTTCGGCATCGGAAATCGTGTGGTTCCAATCCTTGACGTCATCGGCCAGCGGCACTTCTTCGGGCAGCCAGTGAATTTGCTGCTGGGTCAACCACGCCTCATAGGCCCACGGATAACGGAACGGCTTGTAGACCGGGTTTTCCGTCAGAAGATCAATTACTTTATCGTCAGACATATCGTCACTTCTCGCAAAATTTCTGTGTGCTCAAGCCGCTTTACTGGCAGGCGAGACATTCATCATAGTCAGGTTCGCTGGCTGCCTGTGCGGCGGCGGCCGCAACCAGTGCCGGGATTTCAAACGAGCTTTCCGGGCTTGGCATATCGTCATCATTCGACTTCGCACGCCCCGGAATGTTCGCAACCACCTCGGCCCGCTGGATCGATTTCGACCGGCAGTAATAAAGGCTTTTGACCCCCTTTTTCCATGCTTGGAAATGGATCTGATGCAGGTCGCGTTTATGAACATTCGACGCCAGGAAGATGTTCAGTGACTGTGCCTGATCAATCATCGGCGTGCGATCACCGGCAAGTTCGATCAGCCAGCGCTGATCCAGCTCGAACGCAGTCTTGAAGATGTCCTTTTCCAGATCAGACAGGAAATCAAGATGCTGAACCGACCCTTCATGCACCGTGATGGATGTCCAGACATCCTCAGTATTCCGACCTTTTTCTTCCAGAACCTCGGCAAGATACTTGTTGCGCACGTTAAACGAGCCCGAAAGCGTCTTGTGGGTGTAGGAGTTCGCCGCCATCGGCTCGATTCCCGGCGAAGCACCGCCGCAAATGATCGAAATCGATGCGGTCGGCGCAATCGCGGTTTTGTTCGAGAAACGGGTTTTGATGCCGTATTCGGCCGCATCCGGGCACGAACCGCGTTCTTCCGCCAACTTTTCAGATGCCGCATCGGCATGTTTTTTCAAGTGATCAAAAATCTGCTTGTTCCAGACCTTGCTCATCACCCCTTCAAGCGGCACTTTCTGCGCCTGAAGGAAGGAATGGAAGCCCATCACGCCAAGACCAACCGAACGTTCACGCATCGCGGAATATTTCGCACGCGCCATGGTATCGGGCGCATGATCGATAAAGTCCTGAAGCACGTTATCAAGGAAACGCAGGATATCCTCGATGAACTGGTCGTCGTCCTTCCAGGTCAGGTAATGTTCAAGGTTCAGCGACGACAGGCAGCAAACAGCAGTACGATCCCCGCCCAGATGATCCTTTCCAGTCGGCAACGTGATTTCCGAGCACAGGTTCGACGTCTTGACGCTAAGCCCGGCCAGCTTGTGGTGTTCCGGCACCGCACGGTTCACGGTGTCGATGAACAGCATATAGGGCTCGCCTGTTTCAACGCGCGATGTCAGCAAACGTATCCACAATGAACGCGCGCTGATTTTGCGGACAACATGCCCGTCTTTGGGGGATGTCAGCGCCCATTCTTCATCATTTTCGACCGCACGCATGAAGGCATCCGAAATCGCAACGCCCTGATGCAGGTTCGGCGTCTTGCGGTTCGGGTCACCACCGGTCGGGCGGCGCATCTCGGAAAACTCTTCGATCTCTGGATGGCTGACCGGCATATAAACCGCGGCCGATCCGCGGCGCAACGATCCCTGACTGATCGCCAGTGTCAAGCTGTCCATCACGCGAATGAACGGCACTACCCCGGACGTCTTGCCATTCTTGCCGACCTTTTCCCCAATCGAACGCAGATTGCCCCAGTATGAACCGATTCCGCCGCCACGTGCCGCAAGCCAGACATTCTCTGTCCAGATATCGACAATACCGCCAAGATTATCGTCTGCCTCGTTCAGGAAGCAGGAAATAGGCAAGCCTCGCGTGGTCCCGCCATTCGACAGGATCGGGGTCGCTGGCATGAACCAAAGCTTGGAAATGTAGTCATAAAGACGCTGCGCATGCGCTTCGTTGTCACCATAGTAGCTGGCAACGCGCGCAAACAGATCCTGATAGCTTTCGCCCGGCATCAGATAACGGTCATTCAAAACCGCCTTGCCAAAGTCAGTCAGCAATGCATCGCGCGAACGATCAACAATAACGCGCGCACCTTTTTCGTGCTGCACCACATCCAGCATCTTCATGCTTGTAGTCCCCTTACCTGAACGGTCGCCAGTTGGCGGCGATCCGCTTCCTGTTTGTTATCTTCATCAAACGGCGTTTGCCTGATCCGGCCCCGGTTGACGGCCTGCCAGATCATGAAAAATACCCGTTTCCAATGCCCGTTTGAAAATGGTTATGCCTGCTCAAAGCCCGATTGAAAACACAATATGTAGTGGGAATGGATAAAAAATCGTCAATTGATTGTATCAGTTCCGTTACAATCCCGGATATCCAATGATTCGCGGCAAAGGCATTTTTTACTCCCCCTGCGGTCAAGCAAAAGATCAGCAAAATTTTTGCGAACAGCTTGATCCCAAAGGTTGAGTTTGGGGTGATCAGCATCCTACAAATTCGCAAAACGCCAGTTGCGATTCCCGATTTGAATTGTCCCAAACAAAAAGCGCCCGGACAAACCGGACGCTTTTTACAGATATTCGAAACGTGCTTAGGGCAGTTTATAGGCCACCACGTAATCACCGGCCTTGGTTCCGATGGAACCGTGCCCACCAGCAACGATCAGCACATATTGTGTGCCGTCATCGGTGGTGTAGGTCATCGGCGTTGACTGCCCGCCAGCAGGCAGCCGCGCCTCCCAAAGCTGTTTGCCCGTGGTGACGTCATAGGCACGGAAGTAGTTATCAACCCCCGCACCAAGGAACGCCACACCACCCTTGGTGATGATCGGACCACCGATACCTGGCACACCAAGCTCGAACGGTAATGGCAAGGGTGTCATGTCCTCAACCGTACCGTTTTTATGCTTGTAAACAACCTCGCCAGTGCGAAGGTCCGCCCCCGCGACATAACCCCATGGCGGAGCTTGGCAAGGAACGCCAACTGGTGACAGGAATGGCCCCATATTGACTGCATAAGGCGCGCCTTCATTGCGGTTGATCCCCATCTCGCTGGCTTTTTCCGTACCGCGCGGCGGCACTTCGTCGCGTGGGATCAATTGCGATGTGAAAGCAAGATATGTCGGCATGCCGAACATGATCTGTTTTTCGGGATCAATCGCCACACTGCCCCAATTGAATGTGCCGAAATTACCGGGATAAACCAGCGTCCCTTCCAAAGAAGGCGGGGTGTAACGGCCTTCATATTTCAACTGATGGAACTGAATGCGACATGCCAGCTGATCAAACAGTGTAATGCCCCACATGTCCTTTTCCGTCAGCGGTTCGGGCATGAAGGTCAGGTCCGATACCGGCTGTGTCGGCGCTATGAAATCTTCCGGGATCGCACCGCCAGGTGCGGGAACTTCCCTAACCGGAATGATCGGTTCGCCCGTTCGGCGATCAAGGACATAGATATCACCCTGCTTGGTCGGTCCGACAAGTGCCGGGACATTTTCACCATCGGATGTGGTGATATCGAGCAACGCGGGCTGGGCCGGAACATCCATATCCCAAAGGTCGTGATGCACCGTCTGGCGCACCCACTGGACCTGTCCGGTTTCAAGGCTAAGCGCAACGATGGATGATGAATAGGTTTCAACCTCTTCACTACGCCCCATACCCAATTGATCGGGCACCTTGTTGCCCAGCGGCACATAGATCATGCCGAGCTCCTCATCTACGCTCGACACTGACCAGCTATTGGGTGAATTCGCGGTATAGGTCTGACCTTCGGGGATCGGTTCGGTCTGTTCCGGATTGCCAGAATCCCAGTTCCACACCAGCTCACCGCTATTGACGTCATAGGCACGAATGACACCCGACTGGGATTTGGTCGAATAATTGTCATTCACCGCGCCGCCAATAATGATCTTGCCATCAGCAACAACCGGCGGCGAGGTAGAATAATAATATCCGGCCGGGTTGTAGGGCATGCCCTCTTCCAGATGGACGGTTCCCTGATCACCAAAGTCGGCGCAAATCTCGCCGTTATTAGCATCAAGGGCAATCAGTCGCGCATCCGACGTCGGCAGATACACCCGTGCGGCACACGATGCATCTGCTGACATCGTGGTATCCTGATAGAATGTCACCCCTCGGCAGGTTTGGTGCTGCCGGTCGGTATTATCGGGAACTTCCGGATCAAACCGCCATTTTTCCTGCCCGGTTTTGGCATCAATCGCCATTGCCCAGCTATGCGGCGTACACAGATAAAGTGTGTCATTGATCTTAAGGGGGGTCACCTGATAGGTCGTTTCAGGCACGTCTTCGGACCGCCTGACATCGCCGGTCTGAAAAACCCACGCCTGTTCAAGTGTCGCAACATTATCGGTGTTGATCTGATCAAGAGGCGAATAACGTTGCCCGAACGGTGTCCGTCCATATTGATGCCAATCACCTGCCGGAACATCGCCGCCTAGGTCAGGACTGGAAACAACCGGGCTGTCGTTTAACTGGCCCTCGATTGCATGAGGGTTATTCATCATCGAATACACCGCAACAACAATCGCCAGGACAAGGCTGCCCTCCAGCACGAACGAACGTGTTGGTTTGACTTCCGGCACTGGCTGCCCGACCAGAAGCGTCTTGCGATAGGCAGGCATGGCAAGCCACAGGCCGATCAAGACAATCAAACCACCGCGCGGTCCCAACTGCCACCAGTCAAACCCGACTTCCCAAACGGCCCAGCCAAGGCTTGCGATCATGAAAAGTGCGTAAAACGGTAAAACGACAGGTCGTTTTGCGAATGAAAGAGCCGCGGCAATCAGAAATGCCAATCCGGCAAATGCATAATACCAGCTACCATCCAGGAAAATAAGCCAGACGCCCCCGGCACCAAGTGCCAGTCCGATCAAGGCCAGCAATCCGGATGTCAGAATATTGATCATGAGATTGTCCTCGTTGTGCGTAAAAGCGGGACATACCGACACAGCCTTTGACCATAAAATGGCAGGTTAAAGGCAGTATCGGCATTTGTTCCAGAACGCACAGACAGCAACAACGGTTCCAACCAACATCGGGAAAAATAAAAACCACCGGCCGTCAACAATCCGGTGGTTTGCAAAATGGCTGAGTTCTTTGGAAAATCTCTTAGTGATGGGTCTCGATAATGGTGCCGGATTTAACAACTTCGGTGATCGTTACACCCAGGTTTTCATCCACGACAACGAGTTCCCCACGTGCCACCAACCGGTTATTGACGTAAATATCAACCGGCTCCCCCACTTTGCGATCCAGTTCAAGAACCGCACCGCGGGTCAGGCGCATCAATTGTGCAACCTGAATCTGGCTTTTGCCGATCACGGTCGATACGCGTACCGGCACATCATACGCCGCCCCGATTTCAGATGCAGCGTGACGTTTGGCAAAAGGATCGTCGTCGTTTTTAGCCATGGTAACCAGATCACCCGGATAAAATGGAAGAATCGCGAAACTCTATTCTAGAGGTTAGCTTTGAAAAAAGTGTTAGCAAGCTTATTCGCAAAATTTACGGTAGTTTTCTGTATAATAATCACCTACATGAAGAAACCTTCAACGATCCGCGTCACCAGCGCCAAACAGAAATACAGGACTTTTCATGAGCTACGATCGCCAATGGGTGGCTGATGCCATCAACATCATCGAAGCCGACTTCAACCGGTCTGCAGACACCCATCTGATCCGTCTTGATCTGCCGTCACTTGATGGCATCGGGCTTTACCTCAAGGATGAATCGACCCATCCGTCCGGCAGCCTGAAGCATCGCCTGGCGCGCTCATTGTTCCTGTATGGCCTTTGCAATGGCTGGATATCCAAAGACACCCCGATCATCGAGGCATCAAGCGGCTCCACTGCCGTGTCCGAAGCCTATTTTGCCCGCCTTCTGGGGCTTCGCTTTATTGCGGTGATGCCCAAATCAACATCGCAACAGAAAATCGATCAGATCGCCTTTTATGGCGGCGAAAGCCATCTGGTCGAACACAGCGGCCAGATTTATGCCGAATCCCAACGCCTGGCGCGGGAACTGGGAGGCCATTACATGGACCAGTTCACCTATGCCGAACGCGCAACCGACTGGCGGGGCAACAACAATATCGCTGAAAGCATCTTTGACCAGCTCAAACGCGAACCCCACCCTGTTCCGCGCTGGATCATTGTTGGTGCCGGTACGGGTGGAACATCTTCTACCATCGGTCGCTATATCCGTTACGGACAGATCCTTGGCATGGGATGCGAACTTTGCGTCGCTGATCCGGAAAACTCTGTTTTCTATGACGCTTATGAAACCGGCAAATGCGACATCACCGGGCAAAAAGCATCACGTGTCGAAGGCATCGGTCGCCCGCGCGTTGAACCAAGCTTTAACCCCAACGTCGTCGATCACATGATCCGCGTACCGGATGCCGGCAGCTTCGCCGCCCTGCAATATCTGGAAAAACATATGGGAAGGCGTTGCGGCGGGTCGACCGGCACTAACCTGATCGCCACCCTGTCACTGATCAGTCAGATGAAAAAGGCTGGCGAAAGCGGATCGGTTGTTACCCTGCTGTGTGATGGCGGTGACCGCTATCGCGATACCTATTACAATCCCGACTGGATCATCAAACAGGGCATCGACCTTGACCCTTGGCATGCCGCCCTCGAAGCCTTCGATAAAACCGGTGTGTTTGAAATGCCGATGGATTGCTGCACGGCTCACTAACCATCGCCATGCGACCGCAGACAAAAAAGACGGGCGGATTTCTCCGCCCGTTCAGGTGCTTCATCAAGGTTGAGGCAAAACTTACCCGGAAATCGCAATCTTGCGCGGCTCCAGCTTCACTTCCGCTACTTTAGGGAGAGTGAGCGTCAGGACACCGTTCTTGAACGATGCCGCAATCTTGTCTGCATCGACGGTATCAGGCAGACGGAATGAACGTTTGAAGCTGCCATAGGTGCGCTCAATAACACGGGCACCATCATTGCTTTCACGGGTTGATTTCTTTTCACCCGTAATCGTCAGGACACCTTCAAGTACCGACACATCAACATCGTCCTGTTCAACACCCGGAAGTTCGGCGGCAAGTTCGATATTGTCATCAGTTTCGTGGACGTCGATGCGCGGGGTCAAAAGCTTTTGCGATACCTCGCCACCACTTGCACCAGCAGAATTCACAAGCCCGTCACGTCCAAAGATCGAGCCGATCATACGATCAAAATCACGTCCGAAAACACCAAACGGATCACCATATGCCGGACGCGAAGCCAGACGACGAGCAGTACCATTTACAGTCTGAAGACCAGTCATAATTACCCTCCTAAACAGACAGGTAGTTCTTACGCCACAGGTCCAGTCATGCTGCAACCCTGACGCGCACAAGGCCACCATGGCCTTTCGATTCAACAAATAGATCAGGGTCATTTTTCCGCAAGTAGGTGCACGCATTTTTTTGAAATTTTTTTCGTTCCTTATCTCGCCCTCATCGGTGTCCTTATCTGGCCGACCATTCCACGAGACGGAAAAGCCTTGGATCCCTATGGCGCGAACAGCAATTTCCAACTAGCTTCATGCCATTGTCGGCAGGAACCCCTGCCCCCACTGATACAGGACACCTCCATGAGCCACCTTTTTACGCAGCTCTGCCTTGGCAAGCTTGAACTGGAAAACCGCATTGTCATAGCGCCGATGTGCCAATATTCCGCCGATAACGGTAAAGCCACGGCATGGCACGACATGCATCTTGGCAATCTTGCCCAATCCGGTGCCGGCCTTCTGATAATCGAGGCATCTGCGATTGAACCCGAAGGCCGCATTACCTATGGCGATCTTGGACTATGGGGCGATGAAACCGAAGCAGCCCTTGGCAAGACCCTCGCCGCTGTGCGCAGCCATTCCGACATGCCAATTGCCATCCAGCTTGCCCATGCTGGGCGTAAGGCATCCTGCGAAAAGCCTTGGGATGGTGGTGGCGCCATTGCACCGGATCATGAAAATGGCTGGCAGGTTGTTGCCCCGTCCGCTGTTCCGTTCCGTGCAGGCGACCCGGAACCAGAGGCACTCAACACCTCGCGCATCCGCGAAATCATTCAGGGCTTTGCCGATGCGGCCAAGCGCGCGGATCGACTTGGTCTTGATGCCATCGAAATTCACGGGGCACACGGGTACCTGCTCCATCAATTCCTCTCACCACATTCCAACAAACGCGATGACGACTATGGTGGATCGCTTGAAAATCGTATGCGGATCGTGATCGAGGTTTATGACGCAGTTCGCGCCGCTTTCGATCCAGCCAAACCGGTCGGCATTCGGATTTCGGCTTCTGATTGGGTCGAAGGCGGCTGGGATATTGATCAAAGCGCCGAACTGGCCCGTGTCCTGAAGGAACGCGGTTGCGATTTTATCCATGTGTCATCTGGCGGTCTTCACATCGATCAGAATATCCCCGTTGGCCCGAACTATCAGGTCCCCTTTGCAGATCGCATCAAATCGGAAACCGGCATGATCACCATCGCGGTTGGCCTGATTACCGAAGCAGAACAGGCAGAGGCCATTGTCTTCACCGGTCAGGCCGATGCCATTGCGCTGGCGCGTGGCATTCTTTATGACCCGCGCTGGCCGTGGCATGCGGCAGCAAGCCTTGGCGCCGAGGTCAAGGCGGCCAATCAGTATCTGCGCTGTCAGCCACGCACACTTAAAAAGCTGTTCGGTTAATCTGAAAAATCCCCGCAACTCATCTGATTGCGGGGATTTTTATCGCAATCGATACAGAAACGAAAAGGGCCTCGCAAATGCGAGACCCTTTCCGTAGCAAGAAGGTCGGTTGGTGGTAAGGCTTAGAAGCCCATACCGCCCATGCCGCCCATACCACCCATGCCGCCCATGTCAGGCGCGCCACCGGAGGATTTGTCTTCCGGCTTTTCAGCGATCATGCATTCGGTGGTGATCAGCAGACCTGCGACCGATGCTGCGTCCTGCAGGGCAGTACGAACAACTTTGGCCGGGTCGATGATGCCGGCTTTGACCAGGTTGGTGTATTCACCTTTCTGTGCGTCGAAGCCGAATTCAACATCGTCCTGCTCAAGCAGCTTGCCAGCGACAACTGCACCGTCAACACCTGCGTTCTGAGCGATCTGACGGACCGGAGCCTGCAGCGCGCGACGAACGATGTCGACACCGATGGTCTGGTCATGGTTTACACCTTCAAGACCGTCAAGAGCGCGGGTCGCGTACAGCAGAGCCGTACCGCCACCAGCAACGATACCTTCTTCAACAGCAGCGCGAGTTGCGTGCAGGGCATCGTCAACGCGGTCTTTGCGTTCTTTCACTTCGATTTCCGAAGCGCCACCGATTTTGATCACGGCAACACCGCCAGCGAGTTTCGCAAGACGTTCCTGCAGTTTCTCGCGGTCGTAATCCGAAGTGGTTTCTTCGATCTGTGCACGGATCTGGCCAACGCGGGCTTCGATCTGGGCTTTCTCACCGGCACCATCAACGATGGTGGTTTCTTCTTTGGTGATGGTGATCGATTTCGCGGTACCGAGCATATCGAGCGTAACGCTCTCAAGCTTGATGCCGAGATCTTCGGAGACAACCTGACCACCGGTAAGGATGGCGATGTCTTCGAGCATTGCTTTGCGACGGTCGCCGAAGCCCGGTGCTTTGACTGCAGCGATTTTCAGACCACCGCGCAGCTTGTTAACGACGAGGGTCGCAAGAGCTTCGCCTTCGACGTCTTCAGCAATGATAAGAAGCGGCTTGCCCGACTGAACGACAGCTTCCAGAAGCGGCAGCAGCGGCTGCAGCGAGGAAACCTTTTTGTCAAACAGCAGAACATAAGGGTTGTCGAGCTCGGCAACCATCTTTTCCGGATTGGTTACGAAGTACGGCGACAGGTAACCACGATCAAACTGCATGCCTTCGACAACGTCGAGTTCGGTGTGCAGGCCCTTGGCTTCCTCGACGGTGATAACACCTTCGTTGCCAACTTTTTCCATGGCTTCAGCGATCATGTCGCCGACTTCACGGTCACCGTTGGCCGAAATGTTACCAACCTGTGCAATCTCGTCCTTGCCCGAAACTTTACGAGCGCGGCTCTGGATGGCTTCGATTACTTTGGTCGTCGCAAGATCAATACCGCGTTTCAGGTCCATCGGGTTCATGCCAGCAGCAACGGACTTGTTGCCTTCACGAACGATTGCCTGTGCCAGAACGGTTGCGGTGGTGGTGCCGTCACCAGCCAGATCGGCGGTTTTGGAAGCCACTTCACGCAGCATCTGTGCGCCCATGTTTTCGAACTTGTCAGAAAGTTCGATTTCCTTGGCGACCGAAACGCCGTCCTTGGTCACGCGCGGTGCGCCAAAGGATTTTTCGATGACAACGTTACGGCCTTTCGGGCCGAGCGTCACTTTAACGGCATCAGCAAGGATGTCGACACCGCGCAGCATTTTGGCGCGGGCGTCGGTGGAGAATTTTACTTCTTTAGCAGCCATAGTATTCTTTCCTCTCTATGAGACGGATGAACGTGGATTTAAGTCACCAAAAGGCTGACTTATTCCATGATGCCCATAATGTCGGACTCTTTCATGATCAGCAGCTCTTCGCCATCGACCTTGACTTCGGTGCCCGACCATTTGCCGAACAGAACCTTGTCACCTGCCTTGACGTCAAGCGCTACAAGCGAGCCATCTTCTTTGCGAACACCGGAACCAACAGCGATGATCTCGCCTTCCTGCGGTTTTTCTTTCGCGGTATCCGGGATAATGATGCCACCGGCTGTCTTGGTGTCGGATTCGACACGACGGACCAGCACACGATCATGTAACGGACGGAACTTCATGTTAGACAACTCCGTGTTTAAGCTAAGGCTCGTTTTAAATTAAAACTAACCGGGATGAGCCCGTATTAGCACTCACCCCCGGCGAGTGCTAACAGCATGTATTGAAGCCATCGGAATTTGTCAACAGAAGAGAACAAAAGGACGCAAAAATGTCATGATTTTGGGGATTTTCTCGCACTTGCGAGAATGAAAACGGCGCGCTTCGCCCATGCGCCGCGCCACGATCATTTTCTGATGCCAGACCTATCACGCGACACTTCACATGACAAAGGGCAATATTGTGACACGATTTCCGAAACCCTTCATTCGCCAGCTTAAACTCATTGGCGGACTTTGATTTAACCAAATCCCCAATGCATCTTTATAAGTTATGCTAAGTAGGATATTCGTCTTGCAGGTCATTAGCCCGACTGGACCACTTGGGTCCCAAATGGTGATTTTATGAAGATCGAATCTCTGGAAATTCCCGAAGTCAAACTGCTCTTCCCGAGAAAATTCGAAGACGAGCGGGGATTCTTCTCCGAAACCTATAATCAGGAGGAGTTTTCACAGGCCGGAATCACGCAGGATTTCGTTCAGGATAACCATTCCTTTTCCAAAAGCCCCGGTGTTTTGCGCGGCCTGCATTTCCAGCGCGAACCGTATGCCCAAGACAAACTCGTTCGGGTTCTGCGCGGTCGAATCCTAGACGTTGCCGTCGACATTCGTCCCAATTCGCCAACACTTGGCAAATCGGTTATTGCCGAAATCAACGCCGATGACTGGAACCAGATTTTTGTTCCGCGCGGATTTGCTCATGGTTTTCTGACGCTCGCCCCCGACACAGAAGTCGTCTACAAGGTCAGCAGGCCTTACACCCCTTCGGCCGAGCATGCTATTCTATGGAACGATCCGGATCTTGGCATCAACTGGCCGATGGATGAAAGCCAGCTGATACTGTCAGCCAAAGATACCAATGCGATGTCGTTCAAAAAGTATCTTGAAACAGTTAGAGACGAAAACTGAACTGTCGTCTACATCCGATGCAGGCTGCGCAAAACGGATATTAGATAGTCGCGATACGAGCTGGCACCAAAGGCATCAATCAGCTTTTCAAATTGCCCCTCATCAATCAGACCTGTGCGTAATGCTATTTCTTCGGGGCAAGCAATTTTAAGGCTTTGCCGCTTTTCTACTGTTTCAACAAAGTTTGCGGCGTCAAGCATCGCACCATGGGTTCCTGTATCAAGCCAGGCATATCCGCGCCCCATCTTTTCTACATGCAACTGCCCACGTTCCAGATACGCATTGTTGACATCGGTAATTTCAAGCTCACCACGCGCCGATGGTTTTATGGATCTTGCGATTTCAACGACCTGCGCGTCATAGAAATACATCCCGGTCACGGCATAATTCGATTTCGGCTCTTTCGGCTTTTCTTCAATTCCCTTTGCCATTCCCTTGTTATCGAATTCGACGACACCGTAACGTTTAGGGTCCTGCACATAATAGGCAAAAACCGTTGCGCCGGTGGTCTGCTTCATCGCGTTGACCAGAAGCTCGGTCAGGCCATGCCCGAAAAATATGTTATCCCCCAGAACCAGACAGCACGGGTCATCGCCGATAAACGCAGCCCCGACCCGAAACGCATCGGCAAGACCGCGGGGCTCTTCCTGAACTGCATATTCGATCTGAAGCCCCCACCTCTGACCATCACCCAACAGCTCACGAAATAACGGTAAATCGCGCGGCGTACTGATCAAAAGGATTTCCCTGATCCCGGCCAACATCAATGTCGTCAGCGGGTAATAGACCATTGGCTTGTCGTAAACCGGCAACAACTGCTTTGACACAACCATTGTTGACGGATGCAACCGCGATCCGGTTCCGCCCGCAAGAATGATGCCTTTACGCATTTTCTATCTGCCCGCTTCAAGGTTGTTCAAACATGTCGGAAGGCTTTCCGAAATATCGGGCAGCCCATAATCGAAAGTATCGGTAAATTTCTGTGTCGACATTATGGAATAGGCTGGACGCTTGGCAATCGTTGGAAAGGCATCCGAATTTACCGGATCAATCCAGCAATTTTTCCCAGTCCAATTTGCCCCAAACTTCGCAATCGCAGCATCCTGAATACGTTTGGCGAAATCAAACCACGTCATCTGATTATCGGAAACAAGATGGTATGTCCCAAACCCGTTAAAGTTCAGATCAAGTATCACCGGTAATAATCGCAAGGTCGCATTCGCCAGATCAATTGCCGATGTCGGACATCCATGCTGATCATTCACAATCGTCAGAACATCACGTTGGGTCATCAATCCCAGCATCGTTTTGACGAAATTCTTGCCAAACGGGCTGTAAACCCAGGCAGTACGGAAAATAAGGTGGCGTTTAGTCGCAGCCCTGACCGCGCCTTCGCCTGCCAGCTTGCTGGCACCGTAAACGCCAAGTGGCGCGACCGAATCATCTTCGCAGTATGGTCGCTGTGACGCGCCATCAAAAACATAATCGGTTGAAAAATGGATCAGCGGAATATCAAGATCGTCGGCAGCCCGGGCCATCATATCAACAGCATCGCAGTTGATATGATAGGCGTTCTCACGATCATTTTCGGCAAGATCAACAGCCGTATAAGCAGCAGCATTGATGATCACATGCGGTTGATTGTCCCGAATGGCCGAAGCAATTGTCGACAGATCAGATAAATCACACTTGCTTCGATCCAAGAGTGTCAAACGGACTTTCGGAAAAGCCGCGCCACATAGCGCCAGACTTCTTCCCAATTGGCCGTTTGCGCCAAAGACAAGTGCATTAATCATCACTATTTCACCGTTCCGAGCCGCTCACCTGCATATTTATCTTTCAGGATGGGCTCCCACCACGCCCGATTTGCCAGATACCATTTCACTGTCTGCTCCAGACCGCTTTCAAAGCTGTGTTTTGGTTCCCAGCCAAGCTCGTCGCGTATCTTCGATGGATCAATCGCATACCGCCAGTCATGCCCCGGGCGGTCGGTCACGAACCGAATCTGCGCCTCAAAGTCACCTGTCACAGCATCGGGCTGAAACCGCGACACAACATCAAAGATGCTGCGCACGACATCAATATTTGCAACTTCGTTGCAACCACCGACATTGTATTTCTCGCCAATTCGTCCCTCGGTCAAAATGGTAAAAAGCGCGTCTGCATGGTCTTGAACATGAAGCCAGTCCCGCGTGTTTTTGCCATCGCCATAAACCGGCAACGCCTTGCCATGCAAGACATTCAGGATCATCAGGGGGATCAGCTTCTCGGGGAATTGATAGGGCCCGTAATTGTTCGAACAATTGCTGATAATCACCGGCAACCCATACGTATGATGCCAGGCGCGCACCAGGTAATCCGATCCCGCCTTGCTTGCAGAATATGGCGAATTGGGCGCATAGGGGGTTTCTTCTGTAAAAAGCCCCTCGTCCCCAAGCGAACCATACACCTCGTCAGTCGAAATATGATGAAACCGGAAAGTCGACCGTCGTTCAGCAGATAAGCTGTTGAAATAATCCCGTGCTGCTTCCAGCAGGGTGAATGTACCAACAAGATTCGTCTGAATAAATTCAGCCGGCCCGTCAATCGAACGGTCTACATGGCTTTCTGCCGCCAGATGCATCACAGCATCGGGTTGAAAACCTTCAAAGACCCGGTCAAGTTCCGCCCGGTTGCAGATATCCTGTTTTACGAAACAGTAGTTGGGTAGCGAAGAAACACTTTCAACAGTGCGCAAATCGGCCGCATATGTCAGCTTATCAAGGTTGAGAACCTCGATCTTTTTCTGCCCGGCCAAAAGCCGGCAGACCGCCGCCCCGATAAACCCTGCACCACCTGTCACAATGACTTTCATAGGCCCCGCCCGTTTATCCAACTTTGTCGCCAGAAATATCGACTTTATTCCACCGTAACCGACTTGGCGAGGTTACGGGGCTGATCGACATCCGTGCCCTTGTGAACCGCCACATGATAGGCCAGCATCTGAACCGGAATCGTATAAAGGATCGGTGCGACGAAGTCCGCAACCTTTGGCAGCTCGACCGTGGCGGATGCCATATCGCCAAGCTTCGCAAGTCCCTCTGCATCAGACAGGAAAATTACCCGTCCGCCGCGTGCGGCCGCTTCCTGCATGTTCGATGCAGTTTTTTCAAAAAGTTCGTCGGAAGGTGCAATCACGATGATCGGAACCGACTGATCAATCAGGGCAATCGGGCCGTGCTTCATCTCGCCCGCCGCATAGCCTTCGGCGTGGATATAGGAAATTTCCTTGAGCTTCAGCGCCCCTTCCATCGCAATCGGATAGCCAAGGCCGCGGCCGATATAAAGCACATCGCGCGCATCAGCGATATTGATCGCAAGTTCACGGATTTCATCGTCATGATGAAGGACTTCGGCCGCATGTTTTGGCACTTCGGTCAGCGCGTTGACGATGGCGGCTTCCTCGTCCTTGTCCAGCGTCCCGTTATCGCGCCCGATCGTCACGGCAAGGCAGGCCAGAACAGTCAATTGCGTGGTAAAGGCCTTGGTCGATGCGACACCGATTTCCGGCCCGGCATAGGTCAGCAAGACCACATCGCTTTCGCGTGCAATCGTGCTTTCGGCCACATTGACGATGGAAACAATTTTCTGCCCCTTGGACTTCGCATAACGAAGGGCAGCCAAGGTATCAAGCGTCTCGCCGGATTGCGAAAGAAACAGCGCAACGCCCCCTTTTGGAAGCGGCGGGCACCGATAGCGGAATTCAGACGCGATATCGACATCAACGCCAAGCCCGGCATAGCGTTCGATCCAGTGCTTTGCCACCATTCCGGCATAGAAGGACGTGCCGCACGCCACAATCGTCAACCGGCTGACATCGTTAAACGAAAACGGCATATCGGGCAGCTTGATCGTCCGCGTCGCCGGATTGATGAAGGCATGCAACGTGTCGCCAATCACGGCTGGCTGTTCGAAAATTTCCTTCTGCATGAAATGGTTATAGTTACCCTTGCCCATCATGGCACCGGAAACAGCCGAAAGCTTTGTTTCACGGGTAACGTCATTGTCATGCTCGTCACGGACCTGAACACCATCGCGGGTCACTTCGACCCAATCACCTTCCTCAAGGTAAATCAGCCTGTTGGTCAGATGCGACAGTGCCATCGCGTCCGAGCCAAGATACATCTCGCCCTCACCCAAACCAACCGCAAGCGGCGTGCCACGGCGCGCGCCAAAAATCACGTCATGCTGCCCGGCAATCATGATTACCAGCGCAAAGGCCCCCTCAATCCGATGTAATGTGGCGGCGACTGCGTCACGCGGGGTTTTGCCCTGATCAAGGAAGTCGGAAACCAGATGCACAATCACTTCAGTGTCGGTATCAGTGGCAAAAACCCGGCCCTTGCCGGAGAGCTCAGCCTTGATTTCCTGATAATTTTCGATGATGCCGTTATGCACCACGGCAACCTTGCCATCGGTGTGCGGATGGGCGTTGTTTTCGGTCGGAACCCCATGCGTCGCCCAGCGGGTGTGACCAATGCCGACATCCCCCGCCAGCGGCATTTCCGCAAGACGGTTGGCAAGATTTATCAGCTTGCCTTCGGCCCGGCGGCGATCAATATGACCGTTAACAAGGGTCGCAATCCCGGCACTGTCATAGCCCCGATATTCAAGCCGTTTAAGCCCCTCAAGAATACGGTCGCTGACGCTGTCCTTGCCAATAATGCCGATAATCCCGCACATAGTTATTATCTTCCCCGTCGAAATTTTGCCCGTCGCGCACGCAAATGCCGCGCGTTAATTGCCGTTACTTACCCAAAAGGGCCTTCATCTTCTCGCGAAATA
This sequence comes from Thalassospira xiamenensis M-5 = DSM 17429, assembly GCF_000300235.2. Taxonomy (NCBI): domain Bacteria; kingdom Pseudomonadati; phylum Pseudomonadota; class Alphaproteobacteria; order Rhodospirillales; family Thalassospiraceae; genus Thalassospira; species Thalassospira xiamenensis. The sequence goes on from NZ_CP004388.1 coordinate 2,687,558, forward strand.
CCCGCGCCCAGCCCGGTTTATCAAGCCGTTGCGCACGCTCTATCACCAAGGCATCGGCTTCGACCGTTCCGGTAATCGTGCTGCCCGCACCAATAATGGCACCGTCGCCGATGGATACGGGGGCGACCAGTGCCGAATTGGAACCGATAAATGCACCGGCCCCGATATCGGTATGTTGTTTGCGGTATCCGTCGTAATTGCATGTGATGGTTCCGGCCCCGATATTGGCCTTTGCCCCGACACGGGCATCACCGATATAGCTGAGGTGATTGACCTTCGCCCCGTCTTCAACAACAGCCTTTTTGATCTCGACAAAATTTCCAACCCTGGCACCGGCACCAATTTCCGCGCCCGGTCGCAAACGGGCATAGGGCCCGATATCGGCTTTGTCCCCCACCACACAGCTTTCAAGATGGCTGAAGGCCTTGATCGTTACCTCATCGCCAACCGTAACACCGGGACCGAAAAACACATTCGGCTCGATAACAACATCCCGGCCCAATCTGGTGTCGCTGGCCAGATAGACCGAACCCGGATCAATCAAGGTCGCGCCATTCACCATTGCCACCTCGCGCAGGCGTGACTGCATAATCGCTTCGGCCACGGCAAGCTGGCTTCTGGAATTCACACCAAGCGTTTCTTCCTCAGCGACCTCAACAGCAACGCAACTATTGCCGTTGGCACGCGCCACCTCGACCGCATCGGTCAGGTAATATTCGCCCTTTGCATTGGCATTTCCAATCGCTTCAAGGGTTTCAATCATGCTTTCAGCACGGAAGCACATCACACCGGAATTGCAAAAATTGATCGCACGTTGCGTTTCGTCACATTCCTTGTCTTCAACAATCGCCAGCAACTCACCATTTGCCGGATCGGTCACAAGGCGGCCATAGCCGGTCGGGTCTTCGGGGCGGAACCCCAGAACCGCAACCGCGTGATCGCCATGCTCGCGTGCCGCGACAAGGCGTGAGAGGGTTTCGGTAGTAAAAAGCGGACTGTCGGCATAAAGCACAAGCACATTGCCCGTAAGGCCACGAAGGGCCTCTTTGGCGGCAAGAACCGCATGTGCGGTTCCAAGTCGATCCGTTTGTTCGAATGTCGAATGCGGGGAGACGGCCTCAATCAGCTTGGGCATATCCGGCCCGACAACAACCATGGTTTTGGTTGCGTTCAGATGGGCCGCCGTATCAATCACATGATTGACCATCGGTTTGCCTGCTATCTTGTGCATGACCTTGGGGATCGCGCTTTTCATTCGCGTTCCCATACCCGCAGCCAGAACCACCACACTTAATTCACGCGACATGCTTTAACCCTGTTGTGCCATGCGTTACACGGCGTCCCCTTTGTTTTCGATCCGGTCACGATATGCCGGTCCGAACCTTTCACAGCCGATTTGAAGCAACTCCTAACCTATAATCCCCAAAGGCAAAAGCCCCGAAAGAATCACGTTTTGTTACTTCGTGTTAGCAGATGTTACCGTTTGTTAATGACACCATTTCGGTTAAGGTCCGATAAATCGATATTCGTTTTCAAAGGCAGCATCGCAAAATGGCAAAATTCATCCTGTTCGATCTTGACGGCACCCTGATTGACGGGGTGGATGATCTGCTGTTTGCGATGAACGAAACCCTCGCCGCTCACGACCTTACGCCACTTGCTCGTCCCGAACTGGAAGCCATGCTGGGCGATGGCACCAAAATGCTGACCAAACGGGCGTTTGATGCACGCGGTGTCACGATTGATGGTCAACAGCTCGATGACTGCGAAGGCGATTTCACCACACGTTATATCGACACCGACTATGGCAATACCCGCCTGTTTGAAAATGCCGAAGCAACCCTTCGAGATCTGGCATCAGATGGCTGGATCATTGGTCTGGCATCAAACAAACCGACCGCACCCTGCAAACGCATCCTTGAACGGCTGGGTGTCTCCGACCTGTTTGCCGTGATTGCCGGCGGCGATGCAACGCACGTTAAAAAGCCCGACGGCGCTCATTTGGCATTCGCCCTTGATCAAGCCGGATATGACCGGGCACGCGGCGATATCGCGATCATGGTTGGCGATCATGCCAATGATGTGAATGCCGCACGCGATTTCGGCATTCCGGCCATTGCGGTGGCCTTTGAAGTCGACGATACACGTGCAAAAAATCTCGCCGCAGATGGGGTTGTCACTGCATTTGAAAACCTGCCCGACGAGATCGGAAAAATCGTCAAACAGGCTGCTTGACACCCCCTGATCACCCCCTTATAACCCCGCGCTACCGATGGAAAGCAAGCTGCCCAACCGGGCCGCGATTTCCGTTTTCGGGCGTATAGCTCAGTTGGTTAGAGCGTTCCCTTCACACGGGAGAGGTCACAAGTTCGAATCTTGTTACGCCCACCATTTTTTCCATAAAACTTAAATCGTCATACCGTTCCCTGAACAGGGAAGCAGGCTGCATTTTCCTCTCTGGAGAATAAAAAAACCGGTCAGCAATTTCCTGCCGACCGGTCGGGAGTGCGCAATCAACGCTATCGCGTCTTGCGGGAGCTTTGGCCTAATGGCTGTCTTTCGGGATCGCCTTGCCGCGATGACCGACGAGGAAGTCGAAATCGGCCCCCTTGTCCGCGCCAATGACGCTTTTGTAATACAGCGATGCATAACCGCTTTCCGGTACCGGCACCGTCGATTTCCAATTATCAAGGCGCTTCTTAAGCTCCTCGTCACTGATATCGAGATGCAGTTTGCGGTTTGGCACATCCAGTTCAATCATGTCGCCATTCTGCACCACCGCCAACGGGCCGCCAGCAGCCGCTTCGGGGGAGGTATGCAGAACCACCGTGCCATATGCCGTGCCGCTCATACGGGCATCGGAAATACGCACCATGTCGGTAATGCCCTTGCGTAACACCTTGGGCGGCAAGCCCATATTGCCGACTTCGGCCATGCCCGGATAGCCTTTCGGCCCGCAGTTTTTCAGAACCATGATGCAGTTTTCATCGATATCAAGGCTTTCGTCATAGATCTTGGCCTTGTAATCATCAATGTCCTCAAACACCACGGCACGACCACGATGGGTGAGCAAGGAAGCTGTTGCCGCCGACGGCTTCAACACCGCACCATTGGGCGCAAGGTTGCCTTTGACAACCGCGATGCCACCGCTTTGGGTCAGGGCCTTTTCGAACGGGCGAATGACATCGTCATTCCAGTTCTGAACATCCTTGACCTGATCCCACATGGTGTCGCCTGAAACGGTCAAAGCATCATTATGCAGCTTGCCCGCCTCGCCCAGTGCCTTGATGACCACCGGTAAACCACCGGCATAGAAGAATTCCTCCATCAGGTATTTGCCCGATGGCTGCAGATTCACAATCGTCGGAATATCACGACCCAGACGGTCCCAATCATCAAGTGTCAGGTCGATGCCAACACGACCGGCAATGGCGAGCAAATGGATCACAGCATTGGTCGAACCACCAATCGCCCCATTGACCCGGATCGCATTTTCAAACGCTTCCTTGGTCATAACATCGGATGGTTTCAGGTCGTCCTTGACCATCTGCACGATCCGGCGGCCGGTCACATGCGCCATCACGCGGCGACGGCTATCCACGGCCGGAATCGCGGCATTGCCCGAAAGCGCCATGCCCAGTGCTTCGGCCATGCTGGCCATGGTGGATGCGGTGCCCATCGTATTGCATGAACCGGGCGAACGCGACATGGCGATTTCGGCTTCAAGGAAATCCTCGGTGCTGATCTTGCCGGCCTTGCGGTCTTCGGAAAGCTGCCAAAGCGACGTGCCCGAACCGATATCCTGACCGCGCCATTTACCGTTCAGCATCGGCCCGCCGGTGACCACAATCGCCGGGATATCAACACTTGCAGCCCCCATCAAAAGGGCTGGGGTGGTTTTATCGCAGCCCACCATCAGAACCACACCGTCAAGCGGCGTTCCGCGCAGCGCTTCCTCGACATCCATCGCGCACAAATTACGGAACATCATGGCGGTCGGGCGCAATGTGCTCTCGCCCGGCGAGAAAACCGGGAATTCAAGCGGTAAACCACCAGCTTCGTAAATACCGTGTTTGACGCGTTCCGCCAGATCGCGCAAATGCGCGTTGCAGGGCGTCAACTGCGACCAGGTATTGCAAATCCCGATCACCGGACGACCGTCAAACAGGTCCGATGGCAGGCCCTGGTTCTTCATCCAGCTGCGGTGATAGATATTGTCCTTGCTGGTTCCGCCGAACCAGCCTTCCTGCGAACGCAGGACGCGGGGCCATGCTGCCGGTTTGAACTTCGTCATGCCCGTTCTCCTTTATGAGTTTTTATCGAGACGGGTCCGATTCCATATGGATGTGGCATTCCATATGGGGGACTTTGAACGGCATGGCTTTGCAATTGCTTTATCCAAGCAACTGATCCTGTCAGAACCGTGCCGTTCCTCGTCTGCATGTTGTTACGCTTTGTTCTTGTTATAGACGTCAAAGATCACAGCCGCGAGCAGCACCAGACCCTTGATGACCTGCTGCCAGTCGATACCGACGCCAATGATCGACATGCCGTTATTCATGACACCCATGATCAACGCGCCAACCACCGCACCGATCACCTTGCCAACCCCGCCCGACATCGATGCGCCACCGATAAACACGGCTGCAATCACATCAAGCTCGAACGCAAGACCGGCTTTCGGGGTTGCCGTATTCAAACGCGCGGCAAACACAAGACCGGCGAGCGCGGCCAGCATGCCCATATTGGCAAAGGTCAGGAAGGTCAGGCGTTTCGTATTGATGCCCGAAAGCTTGGCGGCTTTTTCATTCCCGCCCAGCGCATAGATACGGCGACCAAGCGTTGTGCTGTTGGTGATGAAGGTGAATATCGCAATCAGAAGCGCCATCACGATCAAAACGTTCGGCAACCCGCGATAGGTTGACAAAAGATAGGTGACATAAAGTATCGCGATACCGGCAATCGCATGTTTGGCGGCAAAGAACGCGATCGGCTCTTCGACTTCGGCGAACTTCGCCTGCTTGGCGCGTGCCCGCAGACCAAGAACCGGCAGGATCACCGCAATTGCAACGCCCAGAACCATCGAAAAGATGTTAAACCGGCCTTCGATCAAACCGGCAAAGAAATCGGGAAGAAAACCCGAAGACATCGCCTGGAAGCTGTCAGGGAACGGACCAACCGATGCCCCGCCCAGAAGCGCCAGCGTCAAACCTTTAAACACCAGCATACCGGCCAGCGTCACGATAAAGGACGGAATGCGCCAATAGGCAACCCAGTATCCTTGGGCGGCACCGATAATCGCACCGACGATCAGACAGGCCGGGATCACAATAATCGTCGGCAAATCCCAATGGACAATCATCACCGCAGCAAGCGCACCGATAAAGCCGACGACCGATCCAACCGAAAGATCGATATGGCCGCCGACAATCACCAGCAGCATGCCCACTGCCATGATGATAATATAGCTGTTCTGAAGGAACAGGTTGGTCAGGTTGACCGGTTTAAGCATCACGCCATCGGTCATCACCTGGAAGAAGGCCAGAATCGCGATCAGCGCGACCACCATGCCATATTCGCGCATATGCGTGCGCAGGTAATAACCCATCGATTTGCTGCTAGAAGTATCCGTCATTGTCTGCTTCCTTACGCTTTCAGGATCATGCGCATGATTTTTTCCTGATCGGCATCATTTGCCGCCAGTTGCCCTTTGATCTCACCCTCGTTCATCACATAGATGCGATCGCACATGCCCAGAAGCTCCGGCATCTCCGACGAGATCATGATGACCCCCTTACCATCGGCTGCCAGCTGGTTGATAATCGTATAAATCTCGTATTTCGCACCAACATCAATTCCGCGCGTCGGTTCGTCCAGAATAAGGACCTCCGGCCCGGCAAACAGCCATTTCGCCAAAACGACTTTCTGCTGGTTACCCCCCGAAAGATTGACAGCCTTCTGTCCGACATTCGGGGTGCGGATATTGATTTTGTTGCGATATTCTTCGGCCACCTGACGTTCGGCCCCTTCATTGATGACGCCGTGTTCGGCAACACCGTCAAGATTGGCCAATGTGATATTGGTCGTGATGCTTTCTTCAAGCACCAGCCCCATTTCCTTGCGATCCTCTGTCACATAGGCAAGACCCGATGCAATCGCCTTTTCAACGGTCGACACATCGGCAGGTTTGCCATTGATCAGGAGCTCGCCGCTGATATCCGCGCCATAGGCACGGCCAAAGATGCTCATGGCAAGTTCAGTACGCCCGGCCCCCATCAGACCGGCAATCCCGACAACCTCGCCTGCCGCCACATCGATACTGACATTTTTGACGACCTTGCGTTCGGGATGGAGCGGATGGGTCACATTCCAGTTGCGCACTTCCATCAGCTTGGTCGTGCCGATATTGGGTGTGCGATCCGGATAACGATGCGCCATATCGCGCCCCACCATATCCTTGACGATATCGTCTTCGGTAATTTTGCCGCCACGCGCATCAAGTGTCGAAATCGCCTTGCCATCGCGAATAACCGTGATGCGGTCAGCCACGCGATTGATTTCGTTCAGCTTGTGCGAAATCAGGATCGATGTGATCCCCTGCGCCTTGAATTCAAGCAACAGGTCCAGAAGTTTCTGGCTGTCATTTTCCTGCAAACTTGCCGTCGGCTCGTCAAGGATCAGAAGCTTGACCTTTTTCGAAAGCGCCTTGGCAATTTCAACAAGCTGCTGCTTGCCGACACCGATATTGGTGATCAGTTCGCTGGGTGTTTCGCGAAGCCCGACTTTTTTCAAAAGCTCGCTCGTGCGTGCAAAGGTCGCGGGCCAGTTAATCACACCGTTTTCGCAAATCTCGTTGCCCAGAAAGATGTTCTCGGCAATCGACAGCAACGGCACAAGAGCCAGTTCCTGATGAATGATGATAATGCCGCGTTCTTCGCTGTCGCGGATATCCTTGAATTCCTGCACATCCCCGTCATAAAGGATGTCACCTTCATAGGTGCCAATCGGGTAAACGCCGCTCAATACTTTCATCAGGGTCGATTTACCGGCCCCGTTTTCGCCGCAAAGGGCGTGGATTTCACCACGTTCCACTTTCAGGCTGACATCGTCCAGCGCCTTCACCCCCGGAAAGGTTTTGGTGATATTGCGCATTTCCAGGATGGTATCCATCCGGTCCTCCCACTGCCGATGTTTTCACAACGGCGCTATTCTCGCTCGCAGTCTTGTTTGACTGTTACCGTCAGTTTCAGACAGCACAGAAAAAGGCGGGCCAGCATTTCAGAGCGAGCCCGCCCTCTGTCACATTCAGATCAACGGATTACTGGACTTCGTCCTTGGTGTAGTAACCCGAACCCACCAGGATTTCTTCCCAGTTGGATTTATCAACCATAACCGGCTCCAGCAGGTAGGAAGGAACAACCTTCACACCGTTGTCATAGGTTTTGGTATCGTTGATGGTCGGCTTTTTACCGGCAAGAACACTGTCGACCATCGAAACGGTGACGCGTGCAAGTTCACGGGTATCCTTGAAGATCGTGGAATACTGTTCACCAGCAAGGATCGATTTGACCGACGGCAGTTCGGCGTCCTGACCGCTAACAACCGGCATTTTCATGTCGCCGGAACCATAGCCAACGCCTTTAAGCGACGACAGTATGCCGATCGAAAGACCATCATAGGGTGACAGAACGCCATCAACCTGATCGTCGGTGTAATAAGCCGACAGCAGGTTATCCATACGTGCCTGTGCAACCGCGCCATCCCAGCGAAGGGTACCGACCTTGTCCATGCCCATCTGGCCAGATTTGACAACAACCGTGCCTTCATCAATCAGCGGCTGCAGAACGGACATCGCACCGTTATAGAAGAAATAGGCGTTGTTATCATCCGGCGAACCACCGAACAGTTCAACATTATAGGGCGGCTCACCAGCCGCGGTCAGACCTTCAACCAGCGAGGTTGCCTGCTGAACGCCGACTTTGAAGTTATCGAAGGTCGAATAGTAATCAACATTGGCGGTGTCACGGATCAGGCGGTCATAGGCGAACACCTGAATACCGGCTGCCTTGGCATTTTCCAGCGCGTTCGAAAGCGTGGTGCCGTCGATTGCCGCGATCACAAGAACATCAACGCCTTTGACGATCATGTTTTCAATCTGGGAAAGCTGATTGGGAATATCGTCTTCTGCATATTGCAGATCGGTTTTGTAACCGGCGTCTTCGAACTGCTTGACCATGGACTCGCCGTCCGAAATCCAGCGTGCCGAGGATTTGGTGGGCATCGCGATCCCGACATATCCTTTTTCATCGGCATGTGCATAGCTGCCGGAAATCATCGGGCTCATCATTGCGGCCGCGCCAAAGGCGACCCCTGCCATTACGGCACTGAGACGTTTCATATCTTTCCTCCCTAAAAGACACGGCCTTTACAGCCTTTTGCCCGACTTTCCAGGCAAAGCTGCCTGTATGTGCCGCGTCTTTGTTTTCGCTTGATAATGCATCCCGTTTTCCCGCGAGATGCGGCGCCATTATTCCGGGGCCAGACATAACAATCAAATAAGTATTTTCGAAACTTGCATATCAAAAATGATATATTAAACTTGCCCGGCAAGGAGAATTATCATGACCGAACCCGCCAAGACGCTGCCGCTCAGTTCCGCGAAATCCCTGCTGTTTCGATCCGGCAATCTGTTTCAGCGCGGCCTGAAGCTTAGCCATCTGCGCATGATTGTCGCGATGGAAGAAACCGGGCAGATCAGCCAGGCCGCCGCCATGCTGCAAACATCGCAGCCCGCAGCATCACGTCTGTTATCAGAAATGGAAACCATTCTTGAAGCCCGGCTTTGTGTGCGCGGATCGCGCGGCATTGAAATGACCAATGCTGGACGCGCACTGGCAAGGCGCGCGCGCAGCATGCTGATTGAAATCCGCGAAGCCGAACGCGAGATCGAGGATATCAAGCATGGCGGCGGCACGGTTTTCATCGGCGCTGTGACCGCAGCAGCAGTTGATCTTGTCGTGCCGGCCATCCGCACGGTGCAGTCGATCAACGCCCTGCTTGAAGCACATGTGTCGGTCGGACCATCGCATCTGCTGATCAAGGATCTGCTGGCGGGGGATCATGATTTTGTCATCGGCCGCGTCCCCGAAGATATGGACCCTCGCCAATTCAACATCCGCGAAATCCGAAGCGAGAAAATCCGCCTGATGGTTCGCGCCGGGCATCCTTTGCTTGCGGAAAACAAGCCTGTTTCACTGGCCCGTCTTGCCAAATTCGAATGGCTATTGCCGCCACCAGGCAACCTGATGCGCCGCACCATCGAAGACGTGTTTATCTCGCGCCATCTGCCGCTGCCGCATTCCAGCCTGAATTCCGCGTCACTGCTGGTTACCCTTGCCACCCTGTCGGGCACGGATGCCATCGCACCGATGGCGGAGGAGGTCACATCGCTTTTAAGCATCGGGGGCATGATTGCCGAACTGCCGTTTGACGGAACGATTGAAATCAAACCCTACAGCCTGATTACCGCGCGCGGACACCGCCTGTCACCATCCGCGCAACTGGTTTCTGACCATATTCTTGCCCGTATCGAAAAGCCCGATGCCTGATTTCATGCCGGGGCCTGTCCTCTACCAAAAGCGAGTGGCGCGATGGCATGTCTTTCGCATAAAGTTCCGCACAAGATTTCAACACAAAGACCAAACATTCCGCCGGACAGATAATGCAATTAATGCAATCAGCAACACTTGCCGTTTTGACACTGGGCTTGACCCATTTTGCCTTTGCCAGCACGGCACAGGAAAATCCTGTCGCGATACCGGAAACCGATCCCTATGTTCTGTTTGATCTGCGCGATAATTTCGTCTGGAACCTGACGCATTATCAGATCCTTGATCCCGACGAGACAATGGTGGAAACCCTGATCACAGAAGCAGATCAGGGTCAGATGGTTTTTGACATGGTCCTGCGCGATACGGTCCCGCCCTATTGCGAATTGCGGTTTGATCCGACGATTTGCGATGATCGTGGCTCCCCGGTCAACTGGTTCAGCGACCTGCCCCAGACCATCTGTATGGATATCCCGGCCAACGTTTCATTCAATCATGCAAAACAGCTCAAGGGCGCAAAGTTCCTGTGCCTTGAACCACGCGAAAAGCTGTTGCTGCCCGAAAGCTGGCAAAGCCAGCAGACCGGTGCTCAGACCTATTTATCGCAACGCATCGAACCTGGTGCGGTCACTGTACGCGATGATATCGCCACCATTGATATCCTTGTACTTGATGCCATAAACACCCCGCTTGCGACCCTGTCGCCCGAAGGATATGGCGATGCCAAAATCGGCATGACCGAGGATCAGGTCCGTACAGCCATGATCGAGCCCATGACATCAACCCGCGAGGGAACCGATGACGCCGAATGCTATCACTTGCAATCAGCAGGCGGCCCGACCGGGCTTGGCTTTATGATGGTCGATGGCAAACTTGCCCGCGTTTCGGTCTATGCCGATGAATATGACATCGCTACCAGCCTGATCCGGACCGGCCGCGCCATTCAGGTCGGCGATACCATCGATGATGTACGCGCCGCCTATGGTGATGGCGTGATTGAGGAAGAACACGAACATAACGGTCCGGAAGGCCGTTATCTGACATGGTGGGCGAACGATGCCCAAACATCGGGCATCCGCTTTGAAACCGGGCGGGACGGCACGGTAACCGCCATCCATGCCGGGACCGGCTCTATCGCCCGGTCCGAAAGCTGCTACTAGGCGTCCATCTCTGTATTGACAGCCTGTGGCCAGCGGATTAATGCCATGCCTTTCGGGCGTCCTGCCCCAAAGGCCCAAACAATCATTTTTACGCCATCAGCTTGCCGCAAAGCGCTTTCATATCGTGCGCCTTGTGCAGGGAATACGAATGCAATCGCCTTATCCATCCAATCTTGTTGTTATCACCGGCGGGCCCGGTGCCGGCAAAACCACATTGATCAATTATCTTCATGAACGCGGCTATGAAATAAGCCGCGAAGTCGCGCGCGCCGTGATCGAAGAACAGCAGGAACGCGGCGGCAATGCCCTGCCCTGGGGCGATAATGAAGCCTATGCCGGGTTGATGACGCGCGGCTCGATCCGCGCATGGCAACACGGCATGGGGCAGGACCCGCAAACCGTGTTCTTTGATCGTGGCCTTCCCGATACGCTGGCCCATCGGGAACTTTCCGGTCTACCCGATGACCCCGGCCTTAAACGCGCCATTGAAACCTATCGCTATCGCAAAACGGTTTTCATCCTGCCGCCATGGTCGGAAATCTACAAAACCGACAGCGCGCGAACACAAAGTTTCGCGGACGCCGTCAGAACATATGTCGTTCTGTATCGCACCTATCTGCAATGCGGTTATGAACCGATTGAAATCCGCAAAGGCCCGGTCGAACAGCGCGCCGCCCAGATCCTTGCCCGCCTGAAACTTTAATCCGCCTTAGACAAGTCAAAAGAACACGCCCATGCCCCGCCGGTCCGTCCATCACACGATCATGACTTCGCTCCTCGTTACTCTCCTCTCGCCAGTCGCCCCTATCGCTGCCAACGCCGCCTGCTATGACTGGCCGCTTCGTGAACGTCAGGGCGAATATGCCTATGATGGCGACACCATCTATGTGAATATCCCCGGCCTTCCCGGCGAAATTGCCGAAATGTCGGTGCGTGTGCGTGGGGTGGATACGCCCGAAATCCGAGGCAAATGCGAAACCGAAAAATCCCTTGCCGGCAAGGCCCGCGATTTCGCGCGTCAAAGCCTGAAATCGGCCAAACGCGTTGAATTCTGCGAACCTGAATGGGGGCGTTATGGTGGGCGTGTCGTTGCATCGGTGCGCATTGACGGCAAGGCACTTGATCAGGAACTGATCAATCAGGGTTTCGCCCGCCCTTATGACGGCAAAACAAAGCGCCAGCCGTGGTGCCAAGGGTGAACAAGCCACCAAAATCCATAACTTTGCCGTGAAGGCACTGGACATTGCGCCCAATCCGACCATCTTCGGAAGCATGACCAAATCACGCCTCCCGGAGAAACCATGACGAAATACACCAAGAACCCGGACGCCATCAAAGCCCTTGACGCCAACCAGTATCACGTAACGCAAAACAGCGGCACCGAACCACCGTTTCGCAATGAATTCTGGGATCACAAGGAAGACGGGCTTTATGTCGATATCGTCTCGGGTGAGCCGTTATTCACATCCCGCGACAAGTTTGATTCCGGCTGTGGCTGGCCAAGCTTCACCCGCCCTGTCGAAACAGATCATGTCGTCGCACGCGAAGACAATACCCACGGCATGCGCCGGATCGAAGTCCGCTCCAAACATGGTGACAGTCATCTGGGCCATGTCTTCCCCGATGGCCCCAAAGAAGCCGGTGGCCTGCGCTATTGCATCAATTCCGCATCGCTGCGTTTTATCCCCGTCCGCGATCTAGAGGCCGAAGGATACGGCGAATACAAACCGCTTTTTGATTAAAACAGCAAAGACCGGCACACGCGCCGGTCTTTCTCTATCAAGGCCTTAAAAATCCCCCGGCGCACATTGCAGGCAGGTCAACCCCATATCGCGCCATTTGTCCACCACGCGCTTGCGGTCATCGACTACCAGCCACGGGTTGAAGCCGTCGGCACGGATTTGTGCCAGAAGGTCTTCTTTGACTTCCTCGTCCGTGCGGTGATCGGCATCTTCCGGGCGCAGATACATGCCATCAAACGGAATGCCATGTGCCCGAAGCCATGCTTCGGACCGGTGCTGCCACCCGGCCGGGCGGCCCGAACAAATCACAATCGCCTGCCCGGATTGGTGCAAAACGCGCAAAAGCCGTTCGATATCGGCAATCGGGGCGGCTTTATCCATTGCATCGAAAAACGCATCCCAATGCTTTTCCACCCCATGCACCAGATGCCCCAATTCGTCGGCATCGAAATAGGCCAGCGTGCCATCCATATCGAACACCACCGCATCACGCGGGTTACTGATCGAACCGGATATTATGGTTTCTGGATGGCTCACGCGGAAATCTCCCTGATCAGATCTTCGGTCAAATTTTTATATTCCCATCCCGTTCCGACCGGGCGGAACAGAATCGGCGTTGCATTGGCAATACGCGGACCTTCGGCATCAAAACCGGTCATATAAAGAATGCAACGCCCGACACCGGAATGGGCAACCACCACGGTCAAACGGTCGCTTACCTCGGCCAGGGCGGTTTGCATGGCAAACGATACCCGCTGACACATCGCATCGAACCCTTCGCCATTGGGCGGGGTATCGAACCGTGATCCAGCCTCGGCAATCGGGCGGCCTTCAAGGTCACCCCAATGGCGTTCGCGCAACCCGTCAAGAATATGCAAATCATAATCGGGCAAAACCAGCTCGGCTGTTTTGCGGGCCCTGTCCTGCGGGCTGACATAAACCGCCTGCCATTTGCCCATCGCCATCAATGGCGCAATCGCACGCGCCTGTTCGCGACCGGCATTGTTCAATGGCGGCTCGCTTGACCCGGCGATGATTTCGGCCTTGTTGGCATCGGTTTCCCCGTGCCGGATAAACACAAACGGCACTTTCGGAAAATCGAACGTCTTTGCAGGATAAATCATGTCTGGTCATTGCCCATTTACAGATAAAACCGATCCGAAAGCTGTAACCGCCCGTCAAAGCCATCGACAAGGCTAAAGTCCTCGGGACGGCCATTAAACAGCGGCACGATCTGCATCGCGTGGCAATCATTGGCCATCGCGACCACATCATCAAACAACGGATGCACGTTCCAGCGCCGGAAATGCGCATGCCCCTTTTCGACCATGCGGCGCGCCTCGGCTGGCATGAAACCGGTAAAGATTACATGCGCATCGCGGCCCAGCCGTCCGTTCTGCCCCCATTTTTCAATCAGTTCGCCCGCCATGCCATATGTGCCGCACGGCGCGTGACACAAAAGCAATCTGGCATCCGGATTGAAATCACGCGCCTTGTCCTTAAGCCCGCGCAGCTTTTTTATCGCATCAAACGATACATAATCCGATCCGCCATCCCCCAGGACCTGTTTGACCCGGCCATAGCACCGCGCATCCATCGACCAATCGGTCATGCCGTGCTTTTCAAACAGCAATGCCATTTCAGCTGCCCGTCCGCTCGGCGGTACGGGGAACAGGATTTGGCCGTCAAGTTTGGACATCTTGGTCAAAAGCCCGTCGATCCGCACCTGTTGTGTCAGGCGTTCCATACCATAGGACGCATCCATCAAAACCGTCGCAGCATCCGGTGGTGTGTCATAAAGGAAGTAATGAGACTCCTTGCAGAAATCACCGGTGTAAAGAACCCCGCCGCCCAGTTCGAAATGCAGCCACACCCCACCAAAGGCATGCCCGGTCCGCCCGGTGGTGACGGTCACACCGTCAACCTGGATTTCCCCATAGGGCGGCAGGATGATCACATTCGCCCCTGCAGGCAGGGATCGCGCCGTGACCTCGGTACAGTAAATCGGTAAACCGGCTGCTATCACCTCCGCCGCGGCACCGATATGATCGACATGGTCGTGGGTAATGAAAACGGCGTTAACTTTGTTCAACCATGCCGGATCAAAACCGCTGTCATTTTCCGGGCCGACCCCGCAATCCAGCAACCAGCGCCGATTAAAGAATTCCAACCGCAAACAGGCCGGGCCTTTTTCACCAAGGCCTGATAAAACACGCATCCGGGCAGACATCAGGCGGCCTCACCTTCTGATCGGTTAAACACCCAGCCATCGGAAATCACCAATCCGACGGTTTCGCCGATCCGTGCGCGTTTCGTCGCATAAACCGGTAAAACCTGGTCGGCACCGACCCGCACCTGAAGACGGAACCGACCGCCCAGATAAACGCAATCCTCAACCGAACCGCGCAATGTTCCGGCCTCGTCGACCCAGACATCCTCTGGCCGCAAACACAAACCAAGTTCGTTCATATTGCTGGCCGCCTTCTGGCAAATCCGCGCATGGATCGCCGCATCGCCCAACCGAACAGAACACCGCCCGGCACCCCGCATGGATACGTCACCAATCGGCAACACCGCCCCGGCCCCGACAAAGCCCGCGACCATATGATCGGCCGGTTCACGGTAAAGGGTTTCCGGGGCCGCCATCTGACGAATGTGGCCCTTGTCCATCACCGCAATCCGGTCGGCCATGGCCATGGCTTCGGCCTGATCGTGGGTGACGTAAATCATTGTCGCCCCGGTCCGGCGATGGAAATCCAGAAACGCCTGCTGCATGGTTTCGCGCAGATGCACATCAAGGTTTGCAAGCGGTTCGTCCAGCAACACCGCCCGCGGCTCCATCACCAGACATCGCGCCAGTGCCACCCGCTGGCGCTGCCCACCCGAAAGTTCCGTCGGGCTGCGGTCGGCATAAGGTTCAAGGGCGACAATCGACAATGCCTCGGCAATTTTCGCCTCACATTCCGCCCGGCCAAGCCCGCGCACCTTCAACGGATAACCGACATTGCGCGCCACCGACATATGCGGCCAAAGCGCATAGGACTGAAACACGATGCCAAGGTTGCGTGCCTCTGGATTGATCATCACCCCGTTGACCGGATCGGCAACTGCCTGCCCGCCCAAGGCTATGACGCCCTGATCGGGTTCCTCGAAACCGGCCAGAAGACGCAGCAACGTCGTCTTGCCACAACCCGACGGCCCCAAAAGGGCAACAAATTCGCCATCATGGATATCAAGCGATACCTGATTGACCGCGCGGTAATCGCCAAAAGATTTGGTAATCCGCGAAAGATTTATGTCTGCCATGGTACAACTCCCTTGGGCAAACGACGTGATGCCAGTTGGAAACCGGTCATCAACGCAATAACAACCAGCACAACCAATACCGCCACGGCCGAGGCCAGAACGGTATCGCCACTGTCATCCAGATTGAAAATCAAAACGCCCAGCGTCTCGTTTCCGGCCGACCACAGAAGGGCCGAAACCGTCAATTCGTTAAACGCCGTCAAAAACACCAGCAACGCCCCAGCCGCTGCCGACGGTGCCGCCAATGGCAGCAGAATATCGCGTAACCGGCGACCAAGTCCTGCACCGCACGCCTGTGCCGCCTCTTCCAATGCCGGATCAAGCTGGGAAAAACTGTTCATCACCGGGCGCAGCGCAATCACCAGAAACCGTGCCAGATAGGCAACAAAAATGATCGCAAGCGTGCCATACAAACTGACATCGATTACCGGAATGCGGATGAACAGAAGAATGCAGGCAATCGCCAGAACCACACCGGGCAAGGCATAGGGCACCTCGACCAGAAGATTGACCATATGGGTCAACCGGGTCGGCCGCCTTACAATCACATAGGCCAGCGGCAAACAGATCGCGACCAGCGTCACCGCCGCCCCGACCGACAACATGAAACTGTTATGGAACGCCCGGATGGTCGATGGCTGAACAAACAGGACTTCGTAAAACGCATCAAAACTGTAATTGGCAAGGCTCAGCTTAACACCAAATGCCGGGACCAGTGCGGTCGCAACCAACGCCATCAACGGGATCACCAGAATGGCCATCAAAACCGCCCAAAGCACCGCTTCAACCAATGTCCTGCGTGCGCCCAACCGGATATCAAGTGGCCGCCCCACCATCCCCATAAGACGATAGTCACGCTTGCCCAGTAACCGGTGATGCACCGCCACACCCAAAATCGCAATCATCCCGATCAGCATCGCCAGCACCGAAACCTCGCCCAGAACCGACGGGCCAAATCCGGCCAGCTTCTGATAAATCAGGGTCGGTAATGTCGAATAATTGGCCGGTATCCCCAGCATTGCCGGTATCCCGAAATTGCCAAGGGCCGTGACAAACGCCATCGCCGTCCCGGCGATCAGACCGGGACTGGTCAGTGGCAAAATGATCTGCCACCACAAACGACCGCCACGCGCACCCGCCAAACGGGCGGCTTCGATCTGTTCGCGCGGCAGCATGCGCAAATTGGCCCGAAGGGTCAAAAACACGATTGATGCATGCTGAATACCCAGCAAAAGTGCAATCCCCTCGGCCGAATAAAACGGCTGGGGCGATCCCATCGGGGGTGCCATACCCAGCGCATTCAAAAGCGCACTGCTCGGCCCGGTCAGTTGTACCCACGCCAACGCCGTGATCTGCGGCGGGATCATCATCGGGATCATGAAACAGAAAACCAGAACCGCCTTGGCGCGGATATCGGTCAGGGCGACCAGAAAGGCAAACGCCCCCCCGATCAAAAGCGAGATAATCGTGCCAAGCCCTGCGGTATAAAGACTGTTGGCGGCCGCCCGCCACGTCGTCGAACTGCCCAGAACATCGCGGATATAATCCGTACTGGGCACACCACCGACAAACACGCCCTCAATCGCAAGGCGCGCAATCGGTAAAATCGAAATCACGAACACCGGCACCAAAAGCCACGGCAGCAACCGGTCCGAAGACCGGTTGCCAACCGTCGGGCTTGCAAAGCCGGGCATGAAGCCGCGAAGGCGACTTGCAGCCTGCATTATTCAGCCCCGAAAATGTCCGCGAACTTTTTCTTGTTCGCTTCTGCCTGTTCCAGTGCCACTGCCGGATTGAAATCCATCAGTTTGATGTCACTGCGTGCCGGGAAACCTTCCGGAAGTGCCATGTCGCCGCGTGCCGGGACATACCCCATATCCAGAACCAGTTCCTGGCCCTTGTTCGACAGAACGAAATCAACAAACTTGTGCGCCGCATCGACGTTTTTGGCGTCTTTCATGATCGCAACCGGCTCGGTCACATAGGTGACACCTTCGGTCGGGAAGACGAAATCAACCGGCGAACCTTCGGCCTTGCCACGGATCGCAAGGAAGTCAACAACCACGCCATACGGCTTTTCGCCCGATGCAACGGCCTTGAACACGCCGCCATTACCACCCTGTGCGCGCGCTTCGTTCGCGGCCAGTGCCTGATAGTAATCCCAGCCCAGTTCCTTGTTCTCGGTCAGGGTCGACAGGTGAATAAGGGCCGCACCGGAATAAAGCGGGCTTGGCATCACGACCTGATTTTTCATCGCCGGATCAGAAAGGTCTTTCCAGCTTTTCGGGGCTTTCTCAACACCGGTATTGTAAACAATGCCGGTCGTGATCAGCTTGGTCGAGTAGTAATAGCCGTCTGCATCATAAAGGGCGGCTTCATAGGCCGATGCTTCGGGCGATTTATACGCCTGCAACAGGCCTTCGCCTTTCATGCCTTCCAGTGTCACGGTATCGGCAATCAGCAAAACATCCGGGCGCGGATCGCCAGCGGCGATCTCGGCACGCAGCTTTGCCATCAGCTTGGTGGTGCCATCACGCACCCATTCGACTTCGATATCGGGGTATGCCGCCTTAAAGGCATCAACGGTGGTCTGGGCATCCTGATTTGGCTGGCTGGTATAAAGAACCAGTTTTTCGGCGGCCTGACCAACAACCGGCAGCATCATCGCAGCAGAAGCCACGGCAGCAAGAAGAACGTTACGCATCATCCACATCCCTTGATTGCGTGGGGCGTACCTTTGCGGCCACCCCGAAGGTTTCGTTCGAAAACAATCCGACGGGGACGCTATATGGATTTCGATTTCAGTTGTGTGACAAAGCAAAGAATTAAATGTTTCAACAAGCGTACCGGGCTTTTCAGACACAACCAAGCCTGTCTATACTCCGTGACATCGCGAAACACATGCTTTCGAACGAAAGAATATCAAAGGAAACCAATGTCCGATCCCGTGCCACTTGACCGCCGCCGCGACCGGATTGTCGCCCTTGTCAAATCCTGCGGCTTCATGGCGGTCGAAGAACTGGCACGCCGCTTTAACGTCTCGGTCCAGACAATCCGGACCGATCTGCGCGATTTACAGGAACAGGGGCGCATCTTCCGCCGCCATGGCCTTGCCGGTCCGGCGCCCGATCCGGATAACTCGGCCTATGAAAAACGCGAAGTCTGGAACCGCAGCGGCAAACGCGCCCTTGCCGCCAAACTCGCCGATATCATCCCCGAAGGCTGCACCATCGCGATTGGCACCGGCACCACCGCCGAACTGGCCGCCCAAAGCCTGGCCTCACACCGCAATCTGACGGTGCTGACCAACAATATCCATGTGGTACTGACATTACAAAACGCGCCCAGTGTCACGTTACGCCTTGCGGGCGGGACCATCCGCACCCGCGATCTTGATATCATCGGGGCTGACAGTGCGGAATTCTTTGGCTCTTACCGCGCCGATTTCGGGATTGTCAGTGTCGGGGGGATGTCGGAAACCGGGGACCTGATGGATTTCAACATGGACGAAGTCCGCGCACGTCGCGCCCTTGTCGCCTGCTGCGATCACGCGATCCTATTGGTCGATGAAAAAAAGGTCGGTCGCAAGGCCCTGTGCCGCGATGGTCATGCATCGGATTTCAAAACCGTAATGCTTAACACCGCACCGGGCGATATTTTGCAACAGCAACTGGTTCGGGGCCGATCACAGGTGATCGTCGCGAACTAGGATTACGCTGCGCCCTTGCACCCGGTCGCCGAAAGTGTCGGTTCTTCGCAGATATTCAAATCACGGCAAACATGCAGGGTATGGTTGGGTGCCACCGCGATCCAGCTATCGCTTTCGGCATCCAGCGGTTCGGACACGACAATCACATGATCCCCACGCTTGCGCCAGTAAAGTGATGGCGGCTTGTCATCGCTGGCATGGCGGATGGCACAAACGCTTTCGCCATTTGACAGGCAGGCGGTGAAACGGAAGGGCGCAGTTGCGCCGCGTTCGTTCATTTCACGTTCGACAACTTCGATGGTTTTGCGGATCGCGCGATGCGGATCGGTGCGCAAACCAAATGTCAGCATCAGACAGAAAATAAGCTCACTATCGGTCGTACCATGGCGGGTGGCGTAAAATTCATCATCGATCATCGCTTCCAGCACGCGCCGCACCAACGGATAATCCCCGATCTGGCCGTTATGCATGAACAGGTAATTGTCATGGGCAAACGGATGGCAGTTGGTGCGGCTGGTTTCGGTCCCCGTCGATGCCCGAACATGGGCGAAAAACATGCCTGATCGGATATGATGGGCAAGCGACCGCAGGTTTGGATCATTCCAAGCCGGAAGGATTTCACGATAAAGACCGGGCGTCTTGCGCTCGTCATACCAGCCGATGCCAAACCCGTCGCCATTGGTCGGCGTTTTGGCCTGTTCGGCATGCAGGCTTTGTTCAACAAGGGAATGGCGCGGCTCGAACACCAGTTTTTCAAGATAAACCGGATCTCCGATATAGCTCAGCCAGCGGCACATATGACTTCCCTTGATTGACGTTACGGCATGAAGCGGCGCGACGCGTTATCTATGCCGGGGAACTACATAACGGTCAATGTGATATTTATGGTTTTGGTCGATCTTCCGGCGGCCTTGCGCAATCTGTCCGATACAGTTGGGGATGGATAATAAAAAGAAGAATAAAGCACTTGCCAACCGGGGGGATTATCCGTATTTTCCGCGCCACAAAATGAATCGTGCTGATGTAGCTCAGCTGGTAGAGCGGCGCATTCGTAATGCGTAGGTCGTAGGTTCAAATCCTATCATCAGCACCACTATAACCCCGTCGGGCGAACAGCCCTGCGGGGTTTTTTGTTGCCTTTCCACGGACGCGATTTGACGTTTTTTGTCACAACCTCCGGTGCTCCCCGTCCTTTTGACATGTGAACCGTCGCAATCCTTGTGAAATCCGGTTCGGCGCAGGCGTGCACCCTCCGCAGCGTTTCGCAAGTGCAACCAGGGGATTGTCAGCATGACCGACAAAGACCAACAGCCCAACAGCACCGAAAATGGCGGAAGCAATCCCGCCGCCACCAACGGCCCCAAAAGCCCGACCATCGATAACTGGCCGTGGGCCCATGTGCTGGGTTTCGACACGGCAAAGGAATGGGGTCTTGACGCCGTCATTCCCCGCCCGTCATCGGCCTCCCCGATCCCCGATCCGTCCAGTGGCGCGACCGGCGGCAACAATCCGGGGCCGCTCGATGGGCTATCGGGCCATACACCACTGCAAGGCCAGAATCTGATCGAATATGCCATGCAGAAAATCGAACAAGCCCTTGGCCAGCCGATACAGGCGGTCCCGCCACTGTCATCTTACAGCTACGACGAATACGGCAACCTGACCACAACGGCGGGCGCGACCGTACCGGCTCCGGCTCAGGCTCAGGCCCCGCAAAACGCGGCACCGGAAACATCATCTACCGGCTCCCCCCCTACCGCTGCCGACACCCCCGACAGCGGAGACGACCGGGACGACGATCTCACCGACGAAGAAGTCCCCCCCCGCTTTCAGGATCACGACGATACCGTAACCACGCCAAGCCGCCCGACATCCGGCATGTCCGGTCCCACAGGCCCGCAATCCTATCGCGTTGACCTGATCCGTGATGACGGCCGTGTGACACGGCTCGAAGGCAGCGTGACGTATGGCGATCTTTATCGCCCGCTTCTGCCCGAGCTATCCGGCAATGCCCAAAATGCCCAGACGCCGGACTGGTCGATCACACTTGATCAATTGCCCAACCCCGGCCCTACCGGCAGCGACACGGATGCCATTGTCACCGCACGGCTTGATGCCGCCGAAACCCCGGCTGATATCCAGCAATGGGCGCTATCGGTAGGACCACAAGATATCAACACCGCCCGGCTGGCACTTGATATCCCGGCAACCCTGCCGTCTCTGACACGGGCCAGCATCATCGGTGGATTACCGTCCAGCGAATGGCACATGGCCGCGGCAACACTGGCAGCGGGCGGCGTCAGTACGGACAACTCCGGCACTTCGATCCCGGACGCTGCCGAACCCGTTGCTCCGGCAAGCCTTGGCATGGATCAGCAACTCGGTACGATTGACAGCACGCAGGATCCGTTCATCGCCACCCTGCGCATCACATCGGCCATCACCAGCATCCCGACCTCGATCCCGGTTCAACTGCAATATACAGGTGCTTTGCCCAGCCCGATCTTGCAGGGTGACGTCCCCCTCACGACCGAAACCAGCCTATCGCTTCGCATGCAGGTCATCGCCCCCAACGACGGTAAATCGGGCGCAACCCTTGTCGCGCTGATCCTGCGCGGGGCTGCGTCGGGCTTTTCGGTCACCGCACAACTGCGCGGCGATCACAAAATCTCGACCCCGACCGCGATGCTCGGCTGCATCGATCCGGGCCAGGATACCGAATGCCGCGCCGAAAGCATGATCGCCAATGCAACATCCAGCCTGCAAACCAGCCTGATCAGCATCACCGATACCCCGGACGATGACGAGCTTGCCGCCTATGGGTTTGTGCTGCCCGCACCGTCCGGTAACGACAGCACCACCGACGCAACCCAGACCGACAAACCGGACAAAGGCACAAATATCGCCAAATCAGCCCCGGCGAAGCCAGCATCGGTAAAAGGCAAAGCCGCCATCACTGACAACACCAACAGCCCCCCCGATGCTGACAGCAATAACGGCGATACCGGCACTACCGCCGCCAACAGTCCCGGAAAACCGGACAAGGGAGCCTCCTGATGACAAGCGGCCCGAACTTTCCCGGCGTCGAAACGGCAAGCAGTAAAAAGGATGCGGTAAAAAAGGCCTTCAATCAGGAATATCAGGCCACCATGAAAGCCATGGCGAATGCCGCGGACCGTGCGCGTGCGCAAGTTTTGAACCAGAAACTCGCCGCGGGAAGCCACGCACAATCAAGCCAAAGCACAAAAGCCGTCGCAACCGCCCCGAATGCACCGGGCACCAACAACGCGCCATCAACCCCGATCGAGCCGGGCGCAATGGTCATGATCGAAATCGCCAATGAATTGCGCCGCATCATCGTCGCGGAAATTGACATGCGCATGAACCATCTGGCGGGACAGGTCGAACAGGCAATCGCACAGTCAATTCCGCCTGTGGCATCAAATGCACCTTCCGATGCAAAACCCGCGGCCGCCCAGCCTGCCGGAAGCGAAACCGGCATTGCCCCACAAACGTCTCAACCAAATATTCCCGCCACGCCGCAAAGCAACGCGCAAAACCCAAACGCCGCAGCACCTCCCCAACCTACACCTTCTCCGGAAACCGCCCCTTCGGAAAACACCCGGCCCACAGCACCACAAACTGCCAATGCCGGTTCCGAAAATCCACCAAACGCCGCCCCACCGGCGGATGGATGATTCGGCTTTTGCCAAAGGTTGCAAGTCCAACCTGCAACTCGATCCCGCAGGACGTGGGCCACGACCTAGGCGAGAAATCTGGAAAATATCTTTTAAAACAGAAGGTTAAAGGGTGTCATCTGCGACTTTCCCAGCCAAGAATTGCGCAACCTTAAATGGTATTTTTCTTTTTCTTCACAATTAAGACTGCGCGCCGTCATAATAGTCGCGAGAGACCTAAACAGCCTTTGGTTGTAATCTTTCTGAGGAGGGGTCCGAAGTGCAGTACGAAAAGAATACCGAACAGGGACAGACAGAACTATCGGAAAACGAAATCACGTTTGCCCAATCCCTAGACGATGCCTTGGAAAAGGCATTGGGGACAGGCGACAATGTCACATCAATCTGGTCGCACCTCAAAGATGAACAGCGCGCCAGACTGGCTGCGGACTACCTTGCCGCATTGAATACTGATTCTCGTAAAAGTAGTAACTTTGAAAACAATTCGTCAGCCTCACCCACCACGCCAGAGGCACCGCCAGAAGCACAGCAAGGAACAGCAGCAGCCCACACAGCCCCCCCGCAAACCGGGCCAGAAACCTCTGCCGTGCCGCGTGGTTATCCGGCGAATTTCAATCCATTGGCCGGATTTCCGGGACTGGAACCATCGTCAAACGGCCCAAGCCCAACCGATATCATCGCCGGTAGTCTTGGCAATCCTGGCAGTCTTGCCGGGCTGGCCGGGTTGCAGGGAATGCCGGGAATGCCCGGCTCGCGAGGATCGGGCAACACCGGCAATCAGATCGACCAGATGCAACGATCCCTGCAGGATGCGATGTCGCTGCTGGGCAATCTCGGTTTCGAACAACCGGCTCCTTGCCAGCCCCTTGGCACCCCGCCAACACACGCCCCCCATCCACGAGCATGGCAATCCGATCCCCTCGATGATTCCGACCTTCCCGGTATGGAACCGGCCGCGCCAAATTTCTGGCCGCTCTGGATGGATCAACAGGACAGCCTTCTCAAGCAATGCCTGAAACTGATGTCTGGCAATATGGATGACGCGCAGGATGCACTGTCCGAAGCCATGCTAAAGGCATCGGTAAAGTTCGAGGATTCAATGGACGAAATCCGTAATCACCGCGCCTGGCTGTCACGGATCGTGCACAATGCCTGCATTGATCTGCATCGGCAAAACCGCCGAAAGGCGGAATACAAGGAAGAAAACCACGGCACCGCGGATGCCGCCCTGCCGCCGATTTCCGGTCGCAACGAACCCAGCCCCGAGGAATCCTTCCTTGCGACCGAAATGTTCGACCATCTTGAACGCGCCTTACGCGCCCTTCCTGAAAAACTGCGCAAGCCGCTTCTGATGCGATGCGTAGAAGACCGCAGCTACGACGATATCGCTGTCAATCTCGGACTAAGCAATTGTGCCGTGCGTAAACGCGTTCAGCTTGCCCGCGATCATCTGCGTGGCGCAGGCATCCAGTAACCGCACGTGAAACCTGTTTAACGGGCAGAATGACAAATGCCATTCTGCCCGTCTCAACGCCGGGCTTGAAAAAGATCCGGCCCGCAAAAGACTTACAGAAATCCCCTTGCTGGCAAAAAAAAATCATCCGTCCTGTCACAACCCCGAATTGCCAGCGTCGATAGGGTGAATTCGGGACGGAGAAACCCCGTCAGGATTTCCACCGCAAGCAGCATACGAAGGAGTTTTGAAATGGCGATTCCGACCCCGGTAAACGGTCAAATCACCGATGCCGTCACCCAGGCAAACGTCAAGGTGCTCGGTGATGCCCCGGCCATGGCTATGGGCTCGATCTTCCAGTCACTGGCCCATTCCACGGGCATTCTCTATGAAAATGCCGTCAGCGCCCAGCAGCAGCTTGGCATTTCTTCTCAGGCGGCAACCAACCAGGGTGTCATCCAGATCTATTCGATCGACACCATGGCCGATGCCGTCGCGACCTCGAAAATTGCCCAGAGCGACGTCCCCGACAACATGCTTTCGCTTCTGACCACCCTTCAGGCCGTCAAAAGCTAAGCCCCGTCCTCCAAGACCTCCCCGATTGGGCGGCCCGTTTTCCGACCGGCCGCCCAATATCGTTTCCCGGCAATTCCGCCCGCAGTTTTTGACGGTTTGACGTCACAAAGGCATATCCTCACCGTCAAATGACTGATCGCCGCGCACCACGCGGAACGGGCCGGTTTCCGGCATATTTATCCAGGCAACCAGGAGACAGATTATGGCTGATAATACCCCGGTCAATGGCATGATTACCGATGCAGTGACCCAGGCCAATGTCAAAGTACTGGGCGATGCACCGGCCATGGCCATGGGCTCGCTGTTTCAGTCGCTGGCACATTCCCACGGCATTCTTTACGAAAACGCCGTCAGCAACCAGCAGCAGGTCGGCATCTCGTCGCAGGCTGCAACCAACCAGGGCGTCATTCAGGTCTATTCCGTCGACACCATGGCAGGCGCCGTGGCAACGCAGAAAATCGCAACCAGCGACGTTCCGGACAACATGCTTGCATTGCTGTCCGCCCTGAAGGCAACCACCGGCACCGCAGTGTCGTAAACCTTCATTGGTTTCGCCGCCCGAACCGGCCCGGCATGCAAAAGCTTGCCGGGCTTTTTTTGTGTCACAAATTCCGATCCTCACCGTCATTGCGATGTAGTTCACGCGCCAGCCAAGGAGACCTCGATGGCACCGGCAAATACCGACCCGTCCGACAACAATTCCGACGCAACCTCCGTCGCAGACGCGGTGGAAAATTTGCAGGATCAGGTATCCCATCAGATCAGTGACGCTGTCAGTCTGGTAAATGTTGGCACCCTTGGTGTCGGCCCGGCCTATGCCACCCTGCAATCCATACTGGCTCAATCACAGGCACAGGGTGTTTTGATGGCCAACATGGTTTCCGGTCAGCGGCAACTATCCATGACCGGCATGGCCACCCTGACCAAAAGCATCGAACAGATGATGTCGCGTCCTAACCGATAAGGATCAAAACGATGAGCAACCCGCGCGAAGTCGACGAACAGATCACCGATGGCGTGACACAGACCAATACCACCGTCATCGGCTCCGCACCCGCCATGGGAACCATGCAGACTTACCTGTCGCAGGCCCAGGCACAGGGTGTGCTGTTTGCAAACATGGTCAATGAACAGCAACAGCTTGCCGTCGCCAGTCTGGCGACCACCATGGAATGCGCCCGCAATACGCTGGCGATCGGGGACAAAGGCCCAAAGTCCTAAGGGGGGATAATAATGGGACAGCAAAGCGCCCCCCCGACATCAAGAGCGCACCGCCTCCCGCCCCCAAAATACCGGAAGACCCGAACAGCAATATCGAACTGACCGACGACGAACTTAAACGCCAGCAGGACGAATACGAAAGACAGAGACAGGCCGGACAATAACGGCACTTTAACCGGCTCCGTCGGTTCTGACCCGACCTGCAGACAAACCTTCAAGACAAAGGCATGACGTCATGAGCGATATCGTCAATCCGCAAATCACCGATGCCGTGACTCAGACCAACGTCAAGGTGCTGGGCGAAAGCCCGGCACAGGCGGTATCGATCGCCCTGCAATCGCATTCCCATTCAACAGGCCTGGCCATGGAAAACGCCACCCTGACGCAGGGAAACATGCAACAGGTCGCCAATACCGCAACCTCAAAACTGGTGGCCATGATCACAGCCCAGGCGGGTTGATAAAAAGGTCATCATTCAGGATTTTTGTCACAAAGATCAATCATCTGCGTCAAAACGGGTACGGTCATCGTGACCGCCAAATCGGAGGAAGAAATGGCTATTCCAACCCCAGTGAACGGTCAGATCACAGATGCGGTGACCCAGACATCGGTCAGCGTTCTCGGCTCGGCCCCGGCGAATGCCATGGGCATGATCTATCAAAGTGCCGCGCATTCGACATCCATCCTGTTCCAGAACGCTATCCAGGCCCAGCAACAGGCCTCGATGTGCTCGCAGGCCGCGACCAATATGGGTGTGATGCAGCTTTACTCGGTCAATACAATGGCCGGCGCGCAGGCAACAACCAAGCTGTCGCGATCCGACAACAGCAACACACTTCTGACCCTTTTGGTCATTTTGGCAGCAACTCGCCGGTAGGCAGCATTCGGATGTCACGCGCCGTGCGTGTTATCCGGAAATTTCAGTGAGGGCGTGACATGGCAGACAACACCCCGGTAAATTCCCAGATTACGGACGCGGTCACGCAGACCAACGTCAAGGTTCTGGGCGAGGCTCCGGCACAGGCAATGGGGCTCGTGTATCAGACGATGGCACATTCCATCAGTCTATCGATGCAGAACGCCATGCAAACCCAGGGCGGACTGCAACAGATCGGCAATGCCGTAACCTCCAGTGCGTGCAAAATGATTCTCGACAGCTCCGGTGGCGGCATGGGTGGCGGCGGCAAATCCTGACGCCGCCAACATGATTTCCCACGCCTTAAACGTCCGGCAACTTTGCGCCAAGCTCCTGAAACCGACCTGTTAACGCGATGAGGCCCGTCATGGCTGACGAAAACGAAAATCCCCCAAAGGACACCCCGCCCGCTGGTGGAAATCCCGCCGATGAACAGGGTGCCGCCGATCCCGAAAAAGCCGGAGACAAAACCTCCCCTGCGGCCGATGCCCAGGGTGGCGCTGGTGGCGGCAAAGCTGCCAGCGGCGACACTCCGCCCGCGAATGGTGGCGCTGCTGGCGGAGGAGGAGGAGGCGCAAACAACACACCGCTCAGCACCGCCCTTAACCCGCAAATCGTTCAGGCCGTCGGCACCACCAATCACGCCGTACTGAACGGGGCCGGTCCGGGCGCCAACGGGATCGCCTATCAGAAGGTCGCGCAGGCCGCCGCCTACGCCGTACAGGACAGCACCGATTACATGCGCAACATCATGTCGATGGCGTCTGCCACAACCGGTGTCGCGCTGCAAAAGATGCTGGTGGAAAAAACAACCGATCCCTATGCCGATATCATCAAGGCGGCAACACAGGCCGTCACCGATGCCCAGCAAACATTTACCAATGTCGGCACGGCATCAAGCGGTGTGGTCAAGGATTTCGACAGTATGGCCTAATGGCCTGATGATCGCCAGGCGGGATCACCCCGCCTGCATCAACTGGATACGCTCGCACGCTTCGGTAAAGTCCGGCGCAAACAGTTTCAGGCTCAGACCCGTGCCATGAAGCTCGAAGGCACCCATTTCTTCCGTCGGACAGGAAATGAACTTCGCCACCTGATGACTGACCAGAACCCGTTTGCCAAGCTGCTTGGTCAACTGTTCGATCCGGGCGGCTTCGTTGGCCGCCTGCCCGATCACGGTAAAATCGACCCGGTCAGGCACGCCGACATTGCCGTAAATCACATCACCAACATGCATGCCAAGCCCGTAATCAAAGGCCGGCAATCCGGTTTCTTCGCGCTGGCGGTTAAGCTGATCGATATTAAGCTGCGCCTCGGCTGCTGCGTAAACCGCAGCCGTACAGGCCTGTTCCAGATCCTGCTCATCCTCGCGGATCGGGAAAATCGCCAATGTCGCATCCCCGATATAGCGCAAGACCTGCCCGCCATGCTTCAGGACCGCACCGGCCGTCGCGGCAAAGAAATCATTCATTTCACCTAGAAAAGCATCATCCCCGACACTGGCGGCAACCGATGTCGAATTGCGCATATCGGAAAACCAGATCACTGCCCGCGTCTTGGTACTGTCGCCCAGCTTGATCTGCCCGTCGCGCACCCGATGCCCGGCATCCGAACCCAGATAGGTTTCAAGGATCGTCTTGGTTTCTTCGTGCATGATGCGCATTTTGCACGACACGGCAAAACGGCGCTGGATCGATGACAGGATTGCCAGATCCTCGTCGGTAAAACCGCTGGGCCGACGCGTCATATAGGTCATGAAGATACGGTTCGTACCCAGCGTGCTGTCGCGGTCCGTGGTAAAGGGCGTCATCAGCGCCAGATAATCCGTGCCGCCGGATTTGCGGAAAGTCTGCAAAACATTGAAATCAAGGATCGCCCCCGGCCCGATCAGATGGCGACGCATGAAGGTGACATCGTTATCGGACATCCACTTCATCGGGCTATCAAGCCAGTCGGGGTTCTTTTCGCGTACATCAAGATGCAGCGACCGTTCAACCCGGCCCTCATCCTTGGACCAGATATAGGAAACGCCTTCATAAAGCGGATGCAGGGTCTTGAAACCAACCATGACACGTTCGATCGGAATGCCCGCGGCAACAAGCCGCGACACCATGCCTTCGACAATCGCATCAATATCGGTATCGTCGAGTGCGCGCTCCATCAGCCAGTCATTGACCGCCCGCACAAAGCCACCGCCAGACAGGGCACTGTTCGTACCCGGCAGCGACGTGACATTGTTGTTGGACT
Source organism: Thalassospira xiamenensis M-5 = DSM 17429 (assembly GCF_000300235.2). Taxonomy (NCBI): domain Bacteria; kingdom Pseudomonadati; phylum Pseudomonadota; class Alphaproteobacteria; order Rhodospirillales; family Thalassospiraceae; genus Thalassospira; species Thalassospira xiamenensis. Next base: position 2,717,194 of record NZ_CP004388.1, read on the forward strand.
TCGTGTTTTCCGGCATGATGGGCTCCGTCCGATTCTTAAGCGACTATGACATGAATATGACATCGCATAAATGGGACAGGCTTGTGATTTCGCAATCGCAAAATCACAAAAACTGCACTTACCGATATTATTCCTGACAAATTTCGGTCAATCTAGCGAAACCTTTTGCCCAAGACCCCGGATCACTGCGCAATCGGCGGAAGGTAAATCCGCGCCAGAAGCCCGCCAGACGGCGCATCTTCCAGATAAATCTCGCCGCCATGCGCCCGGATCGCGGTGCGGGCAATCGCCAGACCAAGGCCAATTCCACCCGTTTCACGATTGCGCGAGGATTCAAGCCGGAAGAACGGCTCGAACACCTGATCGCGCTGATCGGGTGGAATTCCCGGCCCGTCATCACTGACTTCGATCCACATGCCACCATCATCGGCGGGCTTCAACGATACGTCGACATGATCGCCGAATGTCAGGGCATTTGACATCAGATTGCCCATCGCCCGCTTGATCGAAAGCGGACGGCATGGATAAACCCGTGGTTCGCCATCACCCACGAACCGGATCGGTCGCCCGGTTTCGGCAAGGTCTTCGACCGCGGCCTCGATCAGGGCGGCAATATCGATCTTGCGGGTCGCCTCGTTCGCGGTTTCTTCGCGCGCAAAGGTCATGGCCGCTTCGACCATCTGTTCCATTTCATTCAATGTCTCGATGATCCGAGACCGGTTTTCCGCATCCTCGACAAATTCCGCCCGCAGCCGAAGAGACGTGATCGGAGTGCGCAAATCGTGCGAAATCGCGGCCAGCATCCGGGTGCGATCCTCGACAAAACGTTTCAGCCTTGCGGTCATGCGGTTGAACGCCTTGGCTGCACGGCGGATTTCAAGCGGGCCATCTTCGGGCACCGGTTCGGGATAATCACCACGCCCCACCCGGTCGGCGGCCTGTGCCAGAACCGCCCAGGACCGTGTCATGCGACGCGCCAGGAAAAACGCGATGATCCCGATCAGGACCGCCGAAATAACAATACGCAGGATATTTTGCAAAACCGCACGCGGCGGCGGTGCAACACCATTGATCCGCGCTTCCAGCCAGACAACAGGCTGTAGACTTTCAGCCCCCGCCGATCCGGCAGCGTTTACCGTCGCCCCCACCGGGAAGATCGGCACACTGATCTGCATTAATGGTGCGGCAACACAGTCAAGGTGATCAAAGAAACGCGGCCCGTGATGTCCGTCGCGAACAAAGTCATCCTTGCGCCATTTCTTGTCGCGATCATCATCATCGTCATCGTCACCATGCTTTTCGTGTTTCTTTTTCTCGCGCTCCTCAACCGCCTCACAATCATCCTCCGACAGGATATGCACTCGCGCGGGCACCGCGGGACCGTCAAGCGCCTGATTAAGCCGCTCGCTCAGCGTGTAACTGATATCAGACATCGGCAGGCTGTTATCGGGCTTGTCCGCCAGACGCATGATGCTTTGCGGCGACTGGCCGACCTTCAGGACATCACGCCAGTTTTCCGATGGGGTTGCCGCCAGAATGCGCGAAATGGCCGCAACGCGCGCCAATGCACCGCCACGCCGCTCGCTTAACAACGCATCGCGCCGTTCTTCGGCCAAAAGCAATCCTAACACCACATGGGTCAGAACCACGGCACCAAGGATCAGCAACACCAACTGCCCGACAAGGGTTTCTGGCCATAAACGGGAAATGAAACCGCGCAGTTTCATTTTTTCACCACGTCGCAGGTAAACATATATCCCCCGCCCCAAACGGTTTTGATCAGGGTCGGGTTCTTCGGGTCGGGCTCGATCTTTTTGCGCAGGCGGCTAACCTGATTATCAATACTGCGATCAAACGGAATGGCTTCGCGCCCCTTGGTCAGGTCAAGCAACTGGTCGCGGTTCAGCACCATATTGTGGTGATCGACAAAGGCGCATAACAGGGCAAATTCACCAGCACTCAGCGACACGACAACATCGTTTTCGTCACGCAATTCATGACGCGTGCGATCCAGTATCCAGCGATCAAAGGCAATTTCACCCCCGGTCTTCTGGCCGCGCCGCCCGCTTGGCAAACTTTGCGCCCGACGAAGCACCGCCTTGATACGGGCCAGCAACTCACGCGGATTGAAAGGCTTTGCCAGATAATCATCTGCCCCCATTTCAAGGCCGATGATCCGGTCGGTTTCCTCGCCAAGCGCGGTCAGCATCACAACCGGCACATCATAATTCTCGCGCAGCCACCGGCAAAGACTCAACCCGTCTTCGCCAGGCATCATCAGATCGAGCACGATCAGATCGGGCAGAACATTCTCAGCCATCAGCTTGCGCAATTCGCGCCCGTCAGACGCCAGCGTCACGCGGTATTCATGCTGGCGCAGATACCGCCCCAGCAGATCACGAATATCGCGGTGGTCATCAACGACGAGAATATGGGCCGGATCACTCATCAAGCTGTGCCTGTCTTTCCAAAGATTATCTGATCCCAGCTTATCGCGCCCGGTGGCCCATCAAAAACAGCAATTTGTATCAGATTGTCGCAAAAGCCGGTTTTGGTAGACATTGCGACCATTTCCCCGGTTTACCGGGATCATTTCGCGACAAATCAGCTTCATAAAGGCCTCAGCCAAACAAAAGTCCCCCAACGAAAAGAGGCCCACATGACCCGTAACAGCAAACTTAAAATCGCATCCCTCCTGATCGCGACCAGCATTGTCGCCCCCCCCATCGCCACCGCGCTTGCATCGGGCGGCGATCATCGACCCTGGCAGATGAGCGATGATGACCGTGGCGATGGCCCGAAATTCCGCGATCATGACCGCGACCACCACAAAGGCATGTATGGCAAACATGGCATGCGCCGCAGCACTCCGCTAACGGTCGAGGAAGCCAAAATTCTGGTCGATGCAATGCTTCTGCGTCGCGGCACGACGGAGCTTAAAACCGGCGATGTCAAATCGGTCGATGACGGCGAGGAAATCGAAGTCACCCTGCTGAATGCCAACGGCGATGTTGTCGATACCGTGAGTTTCGATGCCAAATCGGGCCGCCCGGATCGCGACGAAATGCGTGATATGCACCGCATGATGCCCAAACCGGACGCGGAGGACCGCTTTGACCGTCGCTTTACCACTGAACAGATGACCCTTCTGGCCAATGCCATGGTGATCCGGTTTGGTGGCGGTGAACTGACGCTGGGCGAAATCAAGGAAACACCACGCGGCACCTATATCGCGACCATCACCAACAAGGCCGGCGACATCGTTCGCGAAATGGAGCTTAGCCGCGTGACCGGTCGCCCGGTCAGCTAACCGGCTTTGTCAGAACACGCACTTCCCTTCTACCCAACTCCCATTGTCCGGGTCCTTCCCCCACCCAACCGATAGCCCGGACAACACTGGCGCCCCCTCTCCCCGGGGGCGCCACTTTTTATATTTGCATGACTTTTGGTTTGACGCGCCTTCGATCCCTGATCATTCTGCGTTTTTAGGAACCAAAAAGCTGCATCATGACTGCAACCCACCTTTCCCCCGCCCCACGTACCGCCCTTGAAACCGACATTCCCGCAATCACCAAACTCTGGCAGGAAACCGGGCTTTACCGCCCGTACAATCCGCCGGAATGGGATGTGCGATTTGCGCTCTCGGATCGCAATTCGACGCTGATGGTATGGGAAGATATCAACGGTGTTATCATTGCCACCGTGATGGTCGGCCATGACGGGCATCGCGGCTGGATTTATTATCTGTCGGTTGCACCAAGCCATCAGAAAACCGGGCTTGGCAAAAAGCTGGTTGCCATCGGCGAAGACTGGCTGCGTGAACACGGCGTCTGGCGTATGCAATTAATGGTGCGGTCGGAAAACAGCGCGATGCAGGATTTCTATCGCCATCTTGGCTATCGGGCCCTTGATGTCACGGTCATGCAAAAAGATATAGATACCCCTCCCGCTGACCGCTGAGAAAAAAACAGCTGTTAAGGTGCAACCGGATGCCCGTGCGGCGTTCGTTCCGGGCTGTTGCTGTTGTCATCCCGATCATCGCGCGTAATCGCCAGTGACGCCCGCGCAATGCGGCGTGCGCGTTCATATAAGCGGTTGATACGCTCGACCAGCGCAACTTCTGTGCGGTAACGGCGGATATCCGCATCTCTTGGCCCGATCTCGTCGCTGATCCGGCGCAGGGTGACGTCCATTTTTTCGATGAACTCTGCCTTACGAGCCAATACACGATTGGCGGCCTCAACATCGTCACTGGCAAAGGCCGTTAGTGCCTGCTTGAGGCATTCTTCAGAAAAAGTGAACAATTCGGACATTTTTTCACGGCTATCTAATAATGGCAGATTGCGTTCGGCTAACAATCTGCCAACCAGCTCGGTCATTTCCTCGCTGATAATATCGCCGATGGCCTCCAGATGATTGCTGATCGCAAGCTTGTTCAAAAGCCGGTTCTGATCCGATGGCAGCAACTCCGAATGGCGCAGTTTTCCAGCAAACCGCGCAATCGCATCCTGAAGGCTGTCAACCCCGTCATCAAGCTCGGCAATCTTTTCAAGTTTCTCAAGTGTCGGGTTTTGCATGGTTTCGCGCCCACGCCTTACAACATCGCACACGATATCGCCCATATGCATGACTTCTTTGCGCAAAAGCATCAGAGCGGCAGATGGGGTATTGGCAATTTCATTGACCAGAAATTTTGGTGCCGGGTCAAGCGGCGGTTCGAACACATCACGCACCGGCACACATTTTTCGATCAGACGCGCAATCCACGGCACGAAACCGATCATGATCGCGACATTGGCGATGTTGAAAATGCTGTGCGCATTGGCGATTTCACGCGCGATGTCGACCTGACCACCCTCCTCGCCCAGCGACACGGCATGGACGAAACCGGCCAGTTGCGGGATAAAAGGCAGCCAGATCAGCACCCCGACAACGTTAAAGAACACATGACCAAGGGCGGTGCGCATCGCATCGCGATTCTTGCCAATCGTCACCAGAAGGGCCGTGATACAGGTGCCGATATTCGCCCCGAAGATCAGGGCAATCCCCCCTTCGAGCGGCACAAGCCCCTGCCCGGCAAGGGCAATCACAATGCCGGTCGTTGCCGAACTTGATTGCACAAGGGCGGTAAAGGCCGCGGCAATCGCAATCGACAAAAACGGGTTTGTCATCTGCGCCATCAGATTGATGAAGGGGTCATAGGTGCGAAGCGGTTCCATCGCCTCGCTCATCATGCCCATACCGAAAAACAACAGCCCAAGCCCCAGCAGGGCACGCCCGCCAAGTGACCAGCTTCGATCACGCCAAAACGCCATGACGCCAAAGCCGACCGCAATCATCAACGGCGCGACGGCATCAATCCGGAAGGCGATAATCTGCGCCGTCAGGGTCGTTCCGATATTGGCCCCCATGATCACAGCAATGGATTGGGCGAAGCTCATCAATCCGGCAGAAACAAAGCCGACCACAAGAACAGTTGTCACACTCGACGATTGCACCAGCCCGGTGATCGCCACCCCGGAAAGGACGGCCATAAAACGGTTGCGGGTCATTTTGGCAAGGATCACACGCAACCTTGCCCCGGCCAGCGTTTTAAGCGCCGTTGCAAGATGATCCATGCCATACAGGAAAAGGGCAAGGCCGCCCAAAAGGCCAATCGCCATCCAGCCCAACTGCAAATCCGGCACCGAAGGATCATTGGTTGCCGCAAGGATGCCGCGCATCGGCAGGACAGTCAAAACAGCCGTCAGGGCAGATAAAGAGGCGGATAAGCGAAGGGATGACATCGGCATGGAACCTGCCATAAACTATTGATATGCCATCATAGCACACAGAAATCCCGCGTATAGATCAGACTGGATTCCCGCCATAATGCCTGCCCCGAACCCGCACGGAAAAATGCGCAATATCGGCCCGACATCGTCGCGCGAACTGGCCGAGATCGGCATTGAAAACCGATCCGACCTGATCAAGGAAGGGTTGGAGGAAACGGCAAGACGGCTATTGTTCCGGTTTGGCGGGGAAAAACAGATCAGCGTGAATTATCTTTATGCACTTGAAGGTGCCATTCACGACCATGACTGGCGCGATATTACCCCATCGCGCAAACAGGAACTCCGCGATTTGCTGGTGCGGTTACGCAGCGAAATCGCGGCGCATTAAGGCCAGCCGATTACTGGGCCGCGATCTGGTCCGATGACACGGATGCCAGACGTTTGCGAAGTCCCGCAATCTGATCTTCTGACAGGCGCAAACCAAGTTTGGAGCGACGCCAGACAAGGTCTTCGACGCCACGCACCCATTCCTGATCAATCAGATAACGCACTTCGGCTTCATACAGGTCATAACCATAACAAACACCAAGGTCGGCCACGCTGTTGCAGCCATCAAGCAGTTTTTCGATCCTGCTGCCATAGGCACGCAGAAGACGTTTCAGGGTTGCTTCCGGTAACCAGTCATATCGGGCACCATAGGATTGCAGAGCCTTTTCAAAGGATGCATCGGGCAGATCACCACCGGGCAGTACTTCGCCCGCCGTCCAGGGACGATTAGTCACCCCAAGCTGTTTTGAAATCAGTTGCAAGGCATGCTCGGCCAGTTTGCGATAGGTGGTGATTTTGCCACCAAACACATGCAGCGCCGGGGCTTTGCCCTGCCCGGCTTCGAGTTTGAGCGTGTAATCACGCGAGACTTTGGATGCGTTGGCAACTTCGCCCTCGCCCGCATATAGCGGACGCACCCCGGAATAGGACCAGACGACATCCATCACCGAAATCGGTGTTTCGAAATAATCACCAGCCAGCTTGCACAGATAATCGACTTCGTCAGCGCCGATTTCAACCTTGGCCGGATCGCCGTTAAAATCGACATCGGTGGTGCCGATCAAGGTGAAATCATCCTGATAGGGAATGGCAAAAACGATGCGGCCATCCGGGTTCTGGAAAATATAGCAATGATCATGATCGAAAAGTTTCGGAACCACGATATGGCTACCCTTGACCAGACGGATATTTGCCTTGGTTTCGGCATCGACCACACCATTCTCAGGATCAATCAGCGAGGCACACCACGGACCGGCGGCATTGATCAGCATCTTGCCACTAACGATGCGTTCGGCATCGCTGTCGCGATCACTCAGGGTGACCTGCCATTTGCCATCCTGTTGGGTTGCACCGACACAGCGGGTACGCGTCAGGATTTCGGCACCGCATTCGCGGGCATCCATGGCATTCAGAACCACAAGCCGTGCATCATCGACCCAGCAATCGGAATAGACGAATGCCTTGTCCATTCCGGTATTGAGCGGCTGCCCCGCAACGTGCTTGCGCAGTGAAATTCCCTCGCTGCCCGGCAGTTTTTTGCGTCCGCCAAGATGATCGTAAAGGAACAGGCCAAGGCGGATCATCCATGCCGGTCGCAGGCCAGGAACATGGGGCAGAACAAACCGCAGCGGCCAGATGATATGCGGCGCGTTGCCCAGAAGGACTTCTCGTTCGTTCAATGCCTCACGGACCAGACGGAATTCATAATGTTCAAGATAACGCAGACCACCATGGATCAGTTTGGTGCTGGCCGAAGATGTGGCACTTGCCAGATCGTTCATTTCGCACAGCAGGACCCTGAGCCCGCGCCCGGCTGCATCACGGGCGATCCCCGCCCCGTTGATCCCGCCGCCGACAATGATCAGGTCATATTCCGAATGGTTCTGCATGGCATGACTTCCGCGCTTTAGTTTCGATATTGACCATAAAATATTTCATTTTCGAAAATTTTCAAGCGATGAATTGTGACAATTTATAGCCAATAGCAATCAATACCCTTATTTACCGAAGCCAAAACCTCAACACTCGATAAAAATTTCGATTTTGAAAATTGACAACTCTGGGATCAAATCCCATGAGCCGAAACGAAAAACCCCGCCAAACGGCGGGGCCAGACCGCTGACAAACCCCGTCATATTTTGGCGGGGTTTTGCTTTTAGAGGTTTTTGAAAGCCGGCTTGAGTGTGCCGAGGGGATTATCCCTCGGCGATTTGCCCCTTGGGGCCCAAAGCCAGGGCTATTTTCTTGATATTTTGGGCGGCGGCGGCCAGCAGACATTGGCATTTGACATTGATCAGTCCCCGGAACCTTGCATATCGATGACCGTGAAGCTGTTTGGCATCTGCAAAGGAGCGTTCGACCGTCTCTTTTCGGCGCTTGTAAACCCGCTTGCCCCACTCTGTCAGACGATAGGCGTCAGCCCGGTCTCTGGCGTCTTGCCAGACATGGCGCGTGACAGTTTTTCGGTGGTGGGCATTGGCGGTACAGGAAGCCAGCACAGGACAGGTGCGGCATTTTTCCGGGTCGCTGTGATAATGGCGGTATCCATTTCGGTCGGTTGTCGCATAAGACAGAAGCTGACCTTCGGGGCAGCGATAAGCATCACGTTCAGGGTCATAAACGTATTTGCGTTTGGGGATGTAGCCTTCCCGAAGGTTCGGGCGGCGATAGCCCGTCACGCCAAGGATGTCACGATCTTCAAGGCCTTTGGCAATCGCGGCGGTCGCATAGCCCGCATCCAGTCCGACGGCGATAACATCAAGGTCAAAACGCTGCCTTTGTCGGTCAAGACGGTCGAGATAGGGAATGCTGTCATGCAGATTGGCCGGGGTGGCGTAACTGTCGGTAATGATCCCAAGCTTGCCATCGACCGTGCGGTGATCGAGATAGAAAAAGCCCTTGGGCTTGCCGTCGCGCACCATATATCCGCTGTCGGGATCGGTTCGGCTGATCTTGGTTTCTTTCTCAACCGGCTGGCGTTCCTTGGCTTTGAGCGGCTTTTTCGCATGAGCCGCCCGGTCTTCCTCAATCGCCAGATCCAGATCATCCCAATAGGCCGCGCGCGATTTGGCAACCACTTCGCGGTCCCATTTGTTCTTGTTGGCATCGGCCTTCAAATGCGTGCTGTCGGTATAGAGAACCTTACCATCCACCAGCCCGTGCCTGATCGCCTGCTCGACGATCTCGTCAAAAATATCCTGCGCAACACTGGCATCATGATATCGACGCCGCCGGTTCTGCGACAGGGTCGAGGCATCAAAGACCTTGTCGGTCAGCTTGAGTTGCAAAAACCAGCGATAGGCGACATTGACCTCAATCTCGCGCACAAGCTGGCGCTCCGAGCGCACGCCAAACAGATAGCCAATGAACAGCGCCTTAAACATCATCACCGGATCAAGGGCGGGACGGCCATTGTTCGCGCAGTACAAATCGGCCACGCGCGCATGGATAAAACTGAAATCGATCACGGCATCGATCTTACGAAGCAAATGATCGCTGGGGACCAAACTGTCGAGTGTCACCATCTCAAGTTCGGTTTGATGTGGGCTGGGTTTCTTAAGCATTCCCCATTGAATCAAAAATCCCCGCCAATGGCGAGGACTTTGTCAGCAGTCTGCCCCCGCCAAACGGCGGGGCTTTCAAAGTTAGATTTTTTTGCAATCAGCTTAGCTTAACCAAGCCAGCGACGCTGCCAATCCGACAGCATGGCAATCGTCCAAAGCTGGTGCGGCCAGTTGCGGTGACCTGAAAGATGCTCGGTAAACCGCTTATTAACTTCCTCTCGGTTAAGCCCGAAATCAGAATAAAGCGCATCGCGTGCCAGCAAGTCGCCTACCCATTCCTTAAGCGGTCCACGCAGCCATTCTGCCAACGGCACACCAAAACCGGTTTTGGGACGATCAATCAGCTCACGAGGGACATACTTATAAAGAATACGCCGAAGGGCAACCTTTCCCACCGAACCATCCAATTTAAGATGCGCGGGCATCCGCCAGCCAAATTCAATGACGCGATGATCAATCAACGGCACACGCACTTCAAGCGAACTAGCCATTGACGCCCGATCAACCTTGGTCAGGATATCATCGACCATATACATCATCGTATCCATGACCTGCATCGCGGACACATGATCAAGATTTCGATTCCGGCAGAATTTTTCGCCCGGAATGCGGAATTTCTTGCGCTGTTTATCCGGCTCATCCGCCATCAGGACATCCGGATTCCAAAGCGAAAGCAACGCCTGATAGCGATCCAGATCATCACGTATTTCCAAAAGCGGCGCGACCTTGTGAATCTTGTCACCCAATGCCGCTGTCCCGCGCTTGCCGGGCAAAAGACCGATCAGGGCATCCCATTGCGCAGGCGAAAGCGCCGTCAGCCCCTTGGACACCAACGACGCCCCAAAAAACGGAATGTTTTTGGCAATATTGCTGATCTGGCGCGCCCAAAGGTAACGATTGTAGCCGCCAAAGGTTTCATCCCCGCCGTCGCCCGAAAGAGCAACCGTCACCTCCTTGCGGGTCAGGGTCGAAATCAGGCTGGTCGGGATGGATGAACTATCAAAGAACGGCTCATCATAGATTTCAGAAAGGCGCGGCACCAGATCAAGCGCATCCTGTGCGGTGACATAAAGCTCAGTATGGTCGGTGCCAAGATGTTTAGCGACTTTACCGGCAAAGGCCGCCTCGTTATAGGCATCATGGTCAAAGCCGATGGAATAGGTTTTCACCGGCCGGTCGGAAATCGATTGCATCAGGGCAACCACGGTCGAGGAATCAATACCACCCGAAAGAAACGCGCCGAGTGGCACATCGGCAATCATCCGCCGTTCGACGGCATCGCGCAGCAAATCTTCAAGCGCATCAATCGCACTTTGATCATCACCACTCCAATGATGGTTCTGACCACTTAGAACGGCATCTTCGACCGACCAGTATGCAAATTCGGATACATGGCCTTCCCCCGTGATTTCAAGAATATGGCCCGGCTGCAACATTTTGGCATGGGCATAGATCGAATGCCCTGATGGCACATAGCCAAACCGCAAATAGGCATCAAGCGCGGTACGATTGACTTCGCGCGAAATGACATTGCCACCAATCAAGGCCTTTAGCTCGGACGCAAAGGCAATATTTCCGTCAAAACGTGACCAGTAAAGCGGCTTGACACCCAAACGGTCACGCACCAGGGTCAGCCTGCCGGTCTTTTTATCCCAAAGGGCGATGGCGAACATGCCGATCAGGCGTTTAACCGTATCACGCACGCCCCAGCGCGCCATGCACTCAAGGATAACCTCACTGTCGGAATGGCCGCGCCACGCGACATTTTCACCGGCCAGTTTGGCACGCAGGTCTTCGGCGTTATAGACCTCGCCATTATAAACCATGACGTATCTGCCATCGGCCGAATGCATCGGTTGTTTACCGGCATCGGAAAGATCGATGATGGCAAGGCGACGCTGCCCCAGCGCCAGTCCGGCATCGCTATCGCACCAGACATCGCCGCCATCCGGCCCGCGATGCAGCAACGCATCGGTCATGCGCGTGATGGTGTTGCGCAATTTATCGCCGTCGCTATTGCGACCAAGCCACAGACCAGTGATGCCGCACATGAAAAATATCCCTTTATCATTTGCCCTACTTAAAAACGATCCGGGCGCGTTCGACAATCAAAATCATGGGCTTGCCGACAAGGATTTGCAGTTTGTTTCGGGGATTTTGGTCGCGTGTAATGACAAGCGGTGATAAACAGGCAGCATTGCCCATCAAGCTGGAAAGACCATGCTGAAACTGGATCGACTGTTCATCAAAATCCTGCAGGTTTTGCAAACCAATGGCCGGATTTCGAACCTTGATCTTTCAGAAGAGGTCAATCTGTCGCCCTCGCCCTGTCTGGAACGGGTGCGCAAGCTTGAGGAAGCCGGGCTGATCACGCAATATCTGGCGGAAATCGACCTTGATAAAATAGGTGCTAACCTGCACATCATGGCCGAAATCACGCTGGGCAATCATCTGGTCGATGATTTCAAACGGTTCGAAGCCGCAATCACCAACGTCCCCGAAGTCATTTCCTGCTATAAAATCGCCGGGCCGTTCGATTACACGATGGATATGATCTGCCGCGATATCGCGCATTTCAACCAGCTCAAAGAAAAGCTTCTGGCCGCCAATATCGGGATCGAGAATTTCCGTGGCCATGTGGTGATGGAACGCACCAAAACCTTTTCGGGCTATCCGCTCGAAAGCCTCACCGCACCCTCACCGCTTGACGGCGTGCTCAAGGGCTAGGCTTCACGCCTTATATCGAACCGATCCATCTTGCGATAAAGCGTATTGCGGCTGATGCCAAGCGCCTTGGCGGTTTTGCTGATATGCCAGCGGTGATCATCAAGCACCTGACGCAAAGCATCGGCTTCGGCCCGTTTCAGGATCGATCCGGCGTGATTTGGATCGCACGTAATGGCTTCGTGGAAATCGTCGGGCAGGTGCGACCGCAGGATCAAACCACCTTCGGCAAAAACGCAGGCATATTGTAATACATTGACCAGTTCGCGGATATTGCCCGGCCAGTCATGGCGTGACAGCAGCTCCAGAACGTCGTCCGAACAACGAACATCCCCCGCCATATCCCTGGAAATACCGCGAAGAAGCCGGGCGATGAGATCCGGCAGATCGGACCGTTCGCGAAGTGCTGGCAGGGAAAGGCGCGCACCTTTGATCCGGTAAAGCAGATCTTCGCGGAATTTGCCATCCGCCACCGCACGGGTCAGATCGACATTGCTGGCACAGATCAGACGGAAATTGACCGGCACGGATTTGGTACTGCCAAGCGGCTCGACCGTGCGTTGTTCAAGCACACGCAAAAGCCGCCCCTGTGCTGAAAGCGGCATATCACCGATTTCATCCAGGAACAAAGTCCCGCCATCGGCCTGCTTGATCCGCCCGCCAAAGCCATCGCGTGCCGCACCGGTAAAGGCACCACCGGCATGACCGAAAAGCTCGCTTTCAATCAGGCTTTCGGGAAGGGCCGCGCAATTGATCGCAACGAACGGTTTGCGCGCACCGACCGCAGCGGCATGAATGGCGCGCGCCATATGTTCCTTGCCGCTGCCGGTTTCGCCCGACATCAGAACATTGATACGATTGGTCAGAAGTTTGCTACCGACCTTGTAAAGACGACGGATTACCGGGTCCTGATCGGGGATGTCACCGGTTTCATTCGCCGCCGAACGCGCGGACGGACGCGACAATGGTGCCGGCCGCATCGAGATAAACTTGCGCCGCTGCTTTTCAGGCAAAGTCACCCGCCCGAACAAAAGCCCCCCCCCATTGACGGGCAGGGCCTTGGCCGATACAGAAGTTGATGCCCCCTCGCCCACGCCAAGCGTCGCGATCAGGCCATCCAGATCAAAACCGAACATCGATTGCACATCGCGCGCGTTGTCCGCCGCCGCCAGCAAACGGCGCGCGGTCGAGGTCGCGCCACGGATATTGCCATCCGGACCAATGGAAATCAGGGCATCGCGGGTCGATCCGACATGCTGTGCGTCGGGATGAAGATGCAGGATCAGATCAGACGCGCATTCATCAAAGAAAAGGATACGTTCAAGCGCATCGGCGTAATCGGCAATCAGGCTTCGGACCCGCAAACAATCCGTACGTTTGATGTCATCGCGCACCGCCGACACATCAAGCACGGAGCAAACCTGCCCTTCCGGGTCAAACACCGGGGCGGCCGTGCAGGTCAGAACCGCATGTTGTACCAGAAAATGTTCGTCCTTGTGGATGGTGATCGGTCGGCCTTCAACGATGCAGGTGCCGATACCGTTGGTGCCTTCGCGTTCCTCGCTCCAGACGGCACCGGGCAAAAGGCCGTTGGTGCGAAACGACGGCAGCAACGTGTGGGCCGCGACACTGTCAAGGATCACACCGTCATTATCGGTCAGGAAAACCGCATAGCCCGACGCATCAATCTTGCGATAAAGAGTGCGCACCAGATCATGGGCATGATGATAAAGCCGCCCGCTGCGATCACGGCGCTGGCGGGTTTGGCTTTCGGGCATGACTTCGGGACGGCGCAAAGTGTCATGCGCCAGACCAAAGCGCTGTTCGCAACGTTGCCAGCTTTCGAGAACGGCGCGATTTTGGGCGACGCCACTTAACTGCAACGCAGCTTCGATCCGTCCACCGTAATGGTTTCCAGACATAAGACGTTATCTCCCTTGCGTCGGTATTTTGTCGGGAATGCGTTCTGGCATGGCCCGGCTTGCGGCTTTGTCCGCATCCGATCACAGCAGGGATCGTAACACATCACAGCCCCAAAACACCAAATGGTTTCCGTGCAAACAGACGGCATAATTGGTTGTGTCACGAATATGGGACAGTTTGTACCACCTGTGCCACGACACGGAACGGCATGACACAATCGCCCCCAATCAGCGCCATCTTCCAACCGATTGTAAAAAGGCAAAAAAATCGGTCACCGGGTCCTCTGGCACAGAATTTTGCGAACTGGCACGTACTTTGCGGAACTGTCAGGGCCAAAACCAAAAACAGGTGGCAAAGCCGCCTTCCGATCATGGAGGATCCAAGATGATTTACAAGAATCCGGGCGACGCGGGCAGCGTCGTTGCATTCAAATCCCGTTATGACAACTATATCGGCGGCGAATGGACCGCGCCCACCAAGGGGCAGTATTTCGAAAATATCTCGCCGGTGAATGGCAAGCCATTCTGCGAAATCGCACGATCCAGTTCGGAAGATATCGAAAAGGCACTTGATGCCGCCCACGGCGCAGCCGAAGCGTGGGGCAAAACATCGGTGACCGAACGGGCCAATATCCTCAATAAAATCGCCGACCGCATGGAACAGAACCTTGAAATGCTGGCGGTTGCCGAAACATGGGATAACGGCAAGGCGGTGCGTGAAACGCTCGCCGCAGACATTCCGCTGGCGATTGATCATTTCAGGTATTTTGCCGGTGCGATCCGCGCCCAGGAAGGATCGCTTGGCGAGATTGACGACAATACCGTCGCCTATCACTTCCACGAACCGCTTGGCGTTGTCGGACAGATCATTCCGTGGAACTTCCCGATCCTGATGGCAGTCTGGAAACTGGCCCCGGCGCTGGCGGCGGGCAACTGCGTTATCCTGAAACCGGCCGAACAGACCCCGGCATCGATTTGCGTACTTCTGGAACTGGTTGGTGATCTTCTTCCGGCCGGTGTGCTGAACGTTGTACAGGGCTTCGGGGTTGAAGCAGGCAAGCCATTGGCACAAAGCAACCGGATCGCCAAGGTCGCCTTTACCGGTGAAACCACCACCGGCCGCCTGATCATGCAATATGCCAGCGAAAACATCATTCCGGTCACCCTCGAACTGGGCGGCAAATCGCCCAACATCTTCTTTGATGATGTGATGGCACAGGATGATGATTTCCGTCAGAAAGCCGCCGAAGGCATGACCATGTTCGCGCTGAACCAGGGCGAGGTCTGCACCTGCCCATCGCGTGCGCTTATTCAGGAAAACATCTATGACAAGTTCATGGATAGCGTCCTGTCACGCGTGGCCAATATCAAGCAGGGCAACCCGCTGGATAGTGAAACCATGATCGGCGCGCAGGCATCGACCGAACAGATGGAAAAAATCCTGTCCTACCTTGATATCGGCAAGCAGGAAGGTGCCGAAGTCCTTTGCGGCGGCGGCAGGGCGGAACTGGGCGGCGATCTTTCGACCGGGTTCTATGTCCAGCCGACCATCTTCAAGGGGCATAACCGGATGCGGATTTTCCAAGAGGAAATCTTTGGCCCGGTGGTTTCAGCAACAACCTTCAAGGACGAGGCAGAGGCGCTTAAAATCGCCAACGATACGCTTTACGGTCTTGGTGCCGGTGTCTGGACCCGCGATGGCACGCGCGCCTATCGGTTTGGCCGCAATATCAAGGCCGGTCGCGTCTGGACCAATTGCTATCACCTCTATCCGGCGCATGCGGCCTTTGGCGGGTACAAGCAATCGGGTATCGGGCGTGAAAACCACAAGATGATGCTCAACCATTATCAGCAGACCAAGAACCTGCTGGTTTCCTATGATCCGAAACCGATGGGATTCTTCTGATCGGAATGTTCTGGCCGGGTGCCCGTTCGCACCCGGCCCTTCCCGATACAGGAGGCGAGGATGACAACAGATCAAATTCCGGCACGGGTCACGGCCACCGACGCGGCCACCGCCCTGATCCGGAAGCTCAAGGACATTCACGGCCCCCTGATGTTTCATCAATCCGGCGGGTGTTGCGATGGCAGTGCGCCAATGTGCTTTCCGGATGGGGAATTCAAAACCGGCGATCAGGATGTGTTACTGGGCGAAATTGAAGGCAGCCCGTTTTATATCGGACGCGCCCAATTCGAATATTGGCGTCACACACAGCTGATCATTGACGTCGTGGATGGACGCGGGGGCATGTTTTCGCTTGAGGGACCCGAAGGCAAACGCTTTCTAACCCGATCACGCATCTTCACCGATGACGAATGGAATGCACTGAAATACGCCGAACAAGGAAACGAGCAATCTAAAACAGAAGCAAGAACGTAAAGAAGGTTACCAACGCAGATCTACCCGTGACATTGCGCGATCCCTGCCTCCCACAGTGCCTGCTCGCCAATGTCTGAAGATGCCGGACGCATCTTCCCCTTGCCCGTCGCCATTCCCCCCGAACAGGCGGCGGGCTTTTTTTATCTGCGATCAGGCCAAAATCACCAGCACCATAAGCCCTAGTGCACACAGCACCAGAAGCGACAGAAGGGCTGCGGCAATCACCCGCCCGCCGACATGCATGACGCTTCGGATATCGACACTTAACCCCAATGCTGCCATGGCAAGGATGGTCAGGAAGGATGAAATTGTGCGCATCGGCTCCAGCGCGATTTCGGGGATCAGGCCAAATGAACGGGCTGCCATCATCGCAACGAACCCGACAATGAACCACGGCACCATCTGGGTCACAGGCAGGCGAACCTCGCGTTTGCGCCCCCCCATAAGGGCAAGCGCAAAGATCACCGGGCCAAGCATCAGAACGCGGATCAGTTTTACCAGCGTTCCGACCTGCACCGCCAGGGGGCCCGCCGGGGCCGTCGCGGCCAGAACCTGCGGGACTGCATAAACCGTCAAGCCGGAAAAAATACCATATTGCGCGGCACTCAGGCCCAGCCCGGCATGCACCAGCGGCAGGGCAAAAACAAACAGAACCCCCAGAACAGCGGTAAAGGCGATGGAGGCCGCAACATCATCGGATTTTGCCGAAATCACCGGGGCGGTGGCGGCAATCGCCGAATTGCCACAGATCGAATTGCCGCAGGCCACCAGCATCGCTAAATGCTTCGACAGTCCAAGTAACCGCCCGATATGGAAGCTTAAAAACAGACTGGTGCAAACCACCAGAACAATGGCCGCAATCAGGCCAAAGCCCGCCTGCCCCAAGGCCTGCGCACTGATTGACGCGCCCAGCAAAACAATCGCGATTTCAAGCACGGTCTTCCCACAAAACCGCACACCATCATGAAACGGCTTGGCAAGGCCAAACACGGATCGCACCACCACACCAAGCAGGATGGCAAAAACCAGACTTTCGATCCAGCCATGCCCCAAAAGGCTACGCTCCGCCTGCTCAACCAGTTTGGCGATCAGGGCAATCGCCGTGGTCAGGAACAGACCGGGCAAAAGGGATTTGAGGTGGGCTTTAAAAAACATGATCTGCCTGTAAAATGTGACAGGCGAAAAATCACACGAACAATCATTTACTTCCATCGAATAAAAATGGATATTTCATTCGATTATTTCGAATGATTTTTGGATAAATGCCATGATGACGCTTGAACAGCTTGCCATCTTTGTTGCCGTGGCCGAACGCGAACATCTCACAAAGGCCGCCGATGCGATTGGCCTCACCCCCTCGGCAGTCAGTTCGGCAATCAAGAACCTCGAAGGGTTTTATGGCGTTGCGCTGTTCCACCGGGTCGGACGACGGATCGAGCTTAGCGAAACCGGGCGGCTGTTTTTAAACGAGGCCAAGGCGACCCTGGCGCGCGCACGCGCCGCCGAACTGACACTGGCCGAACTTGGCGGATTACAGCGCGGCGAGCTTAACGTTTATGCCAGCCAGACAATCGCCAGTTACTGGCTGCCACCGTTTTTGATGCAGTTTCATGATCAGTATCCCGGCATTGCCATCAATCTGACGATTGGCAATACAAAAACCGTGGCCGATGCCGTCCGTGGTGGTGCCGCCGATATCGGCTTTATTGAGGGCGAAGTTGATGAACCGGCACTTGCCATGCGCGAAGTCGCCGAAGATGCATTGGTGGTGGTGGTCGGCCCCAAACATCCCTGGGCCGATGGCAGGCCCTTAAGCGCGCAGGACCTGACAACTCAAAGCAGTTGGGTCCTTCGCGAAGCCGGATCTGGCACACGTTCCGAGTTTGAGAATGCGGTACACCAGTCGGGCATTGATCCGCAAAAACTCAAAATCGCCCTGACATTACCGGCGAACGAGGCGGTGATTACCGCGGTTGAAACCGGCATCAGCGCAACCGCCGTTTCAAGCTTCGCCGTCAGTTCCCTGATCGCGCAGGGGCGGCTTTTCCGTGCAGCATTTCACATCCGCCCACGCAAATTCATGATGCTGCGCCACAAGGAACGCCGCCAGACGCAAAGTTCGCTGGCGTTGGAAAAGCTTTGCCTGTCCGGCACATAAGCAGCGCCAGCACGAGAAACCCGGCGCGCCTTAAGTTCCCGATTGAGAGTTACGTAGCCGCCAATCACCAATTTGCAGTGCGCGCGAAATGATCACGGAAAGCAAAACAAACCAAACCACAGCCAATAGGCTATTCAAAGCACTTATCGAAAAAGCAAATCCCGGTGAAAAGAACTTCAATGCGACATCGGTCTTATCCTTCGCACCAAGAACCGTTGTTACAATGGGTAAAAAGATTACGGCAATCAAAAGCTGCAATGCCATCATGGCAGGCAGTAGCATCACGTTTCGGCCCAATACATACCAGAAAACCTTTTTACCACGATAGTATGCCTGCCTGAGTGTCGCGTAATTGGACCAGATGACCGAGGCGGGCCAAGTGATCAGCAATATCAGCGATACACCAGATAAAACGACAAAAATGGCGAACCCGACAAATACGATCACACCTAATCCGCCATGGATGCGATCCCCCGCCTTAAACCCCATCAGGGCCGTAAGCCCCTGAAGTAAAAGGGCTACTAAAAGCGGCACCATCAAAGCCATAAAAATCCGAAGCGCCAGCTTTTTCAGCTTTGTTTTTCCATCGCCAGCAAAGACAGCCCAGCCGCTAGCACCATCAAGAACCGTAGAATGCACGGCATACATCAATATCGCCAAAGCAATACTGGTTATCGCCACCTGAGCACCCCAGAAAATCATCATGACCAACGGGCCGAAAGTTGCGGTTTCTTCATTTGCGACCGCCAAAGCATTATGCGTCGAAACATAAAGCTCAAAGGTTCCCGTCATGGTAAAAATCAAGCCCGCGACAAGAACAATATAAATGTTCTTCCATGCGACAATGCAGCTTTCCCACAACACCCAATGACTGAAGAGTATTTCTTTGTGGCCGTCATCTGCGCCTTCGGTCACCGCATCGTTCATTCTTATCCCCTTGCCAACGACACACCCATTCGGATACGCAACATTACACCGCAGAAACCTCATACACTGTGATGGCTCTCACGCCACCTTTCTACAAACGCATAATCGAATTTTTCCAGATCAAAATTGCGAATACGCAATGCACAATTCGGACGGGCCCTTTATCACTTTGTCCTTATGAACACGGCCCCTGATCCGCTGTTTTCAGTGGATCAGGTCATGCAATGAGCGATTTCGCGTTGCAACGAAAAACGCGGCCCGACAGGAAGGCTTTGCCTGATAAAAGGACCAACGCCAATGTTTGATCCCGACATATTGGCCCGCGTGCAATTCGCGTTCACCATCTCGTTTCACATCATTTTTCCGTCCTTTACCATTGGACTGGCCAGTTATCTTTTCGTGCTCGAAGCGCTTTGGCTGCGCACACGCGATGATACCTATCTGGCGCTATATAAATTCTGGCTGAAAATCTTTGCGCTGGCCTTTGGCATGGGTGTCGTTTCGGGCATTGTCATGTCCTATCAGTTCGGCACGAACTGGGGACCTTTTTCCGAATTTACCGGCAGCGTGCTGGGCCCGCTTCTGGCCTACGAGGTACTCAGCGCCTTTTTCCTCGAGGCCGGGTTCCTTGGCATCATGCTGTTTGGCCTTAACCGTGTCGGGCCGAAGCTGCATTTCACCGCGACCACGATGGTTGCAATCGGCACATTATTTTCCGCCTTCTGGATTTTGTCGGCCAATAGCTGGATGCAGACACCCACCGGCCATATTATCGAAAATGGTCGGGCTGTTGTGCAAAGCTGGTGGGATGTGATCTTTAATCCAAGCTTCCCCTATCGACTTGTTCACATGGTTCTGGCGGCATTTCTGACCACCGCCCTTGTGGTTGGTGCGGTGGGGGCGTGGCATTTGTTGCGTGATCGGGAAAACCGCGCCGCACGGATCATGTTTTCCATGGCAATGTGGATGGCCGCCATCGTCGCCCCGATCCAGATCGTGGCCGGTGATATGCACGGGCTTAATACCCTTGAACATCAACCAGCCAAGGTCGCGGCGATGGAGGGCCATTTTGAAACGCAAAATGGCGCGCCGCTGATCCTGTTTGGCTGGCCCGACATGGCCGCCGAGGAAACGAAATACGCCGTTGAAATCCCGAAACTGGGATCAATGATCCTGACCCATGACTGGGAGGGCAGGATCACCGGATTAAAGGATTTTGCCCCCGAAGACCGCCCGAATGCGACCATCGTATTCTGGACATTCCGCATCATGGTCGGACTTGGCATTTTGATGGCGTTACTTGGTATCGTCAGCCTGTTCGCCCGGTGGCGCAAATCGCTTTATAGCTGCACGTGGCTGCATCGCTTTGCCCTGATCATGGGGCCAAGCGGCTTTATCGCCATTCTGGCCGGATGGTTCACCACCGAAATCGGGCGTCAGCCCTGGGTGGTTTACGGGTTGATGCGTACATCCGAAGCCGGATCGCCCGTCGCCCCGACCGCAATTGCCGGATCGCTTGCCGCATTCGTCATTGTCTATGCCATCGTGTTCGGGGTTGGCACCGCCTATATCATCCGCGCGATGAACAAGGACCCGCGTTTTGCTCATTCGCCGAAGGGCGAAGTCCTGCGCGCCGGAAGCCGCCCGATTTCTGATCCCACCATCCCGACGGCAGGAGAATGATCATGGATTATCAACTGATCTGGGTACTGCTGATTGCGGTTGCCGTTTTCGCCTATGTCACGCTTGATGGTTTTGATCTTGGCATTGGCATTCTGTTTCCGTTCATCAAGGACCCGGCCAAACGCGGCAAGATGATGAATACGGTTGCCCCTGTGTGGGATGGCAATGAAACCTGGCTGGTTCTGGGCGGTGGCGGGCTTTATGCCGCCTTCCCGCTGGCCTATTCATTGCTGATGACCGCGTTTTATATCCCGGTTTTCACCATGTTGCTGGCATTGGTGTTTCGCGGGGTAGCGTTCGAATTCCGGTTCAAAAGCCGCGATCATCAAAAACACTGGGACTTTGCCTTTTCCGCCGGGTCGATCATTGCGGCCGCGATGCAGGGTGCAATGCTGGGTGCGTTTATCGAAGGCATTGCCGTTGAAAATGCCAAATTCGTTGGCGGCCCGTTTGACTGGCTAAGCCCGTTTTCGGTGTTCTGCGCGTCTGCCGTCGTGGTTGGCTATGCCCTGCTTGGCACCGGCTGGCTGATCATGAAGATGGAAGGCAATTTTCAGGGGCGTTTGCGCGCCCTTGCCAAACCTGCGGTGATCTGGATGGCTGCCAATCTTGGCGTGGTGTCATTGATGACAAGCTATATCCACCCCGCTTATGCCGCGCGCTGGTTTGATATGCCAAACCTGTTTTTCCTGGCCCCGATCCCGATTGTCACGACCGGTCTGCTTTTCTGGCTTTGGCATGCGGTCAAGCACCGGGAAAAGACGGTATTTGGCATTACACTTGGTATTTTCTTCCTGTGCTATGCCGGGTTTGGCATCACGCTTTATCCCAATATCGTCCCACCGATGATTGATTTCAGAACGGCCGCCGCCCCCGACAACAGCCTGTCCTTCATGCTGGTCGGTGCTTCCATTCTGATCCCGATCATTCTGGCCTATACCGCCTATGCCTATTGGGTATTCCGGGGCAAGGTCGGGGATGAAGGATATCACTGATGACGGCATTTTCACCCAAACCCAAAACCCGGCGTGTGCTTTGGTTTATCGGGCTTTATGCCGGGGGCATCCTTGTGATCGGGGCTGTGTCGCTTTTGCTGCGCAGCCTGATCACCGGAATTTCATGAAAATATCCGATCACAAATATCGGATTACTCCGTCTACCTGCTGACACTTGTCAGCAACTCCGGCCCGGCAGCAAGGTCCCCCACCCCTGCCGGGCCTTTTCATTCGGGGTCAGTCATTGGCCCAGATAATCGCTATCCGCCACTTTTTCCAGCCAGTCGACCGCCGATCCGTTGACGGATTCCGCAATCGCGATATGGGTCATCGCGGTTTTGTCGGTAGCTCCGTGCCAGTGCTTTTCACCCGGTTCGAACCAGACGATATCGCCGGGGCGGATTTCCTCGCGCGGTCCGCCTTCGCGCTGCGCCCAGCCAAGGCCACTTGTGATGATCACGGTCTGGCCCAGCGGATGGGTATGCCATGCGGTGCGCGCGCCCGGTTCAAACGTCACAATGGCCCCGCCGACACGGGCGGGATCGGCGGTCTGAAACGGGCTATCGATCCTGACCGCACCCGTGAAGTAATCCGGCGATCCTTTGGCCGATGGTTTTGATGCGTTGCGCAGGATGTTCATGGTGATCCTCGCTCTTTGGTATCATGATAAAATGATTGCGCCGTTGCTGAAGTATCTCAGACAGTCATTCAAGGTTAATATCCTGGCGCGCAATTATGTAAGCCCGTGCCGCAACAATCCCGACCATCATCGCCCACCACAACTTAAAGACCACACCAAACATCGCAAATAAGGCTGAAACTGAAATCAACCTGTACATTCCGTCGCCAACACCTCCCGAAGCGACCAGAGCTTCAATCGCAACATCTGCGAAAATGACGCCGCAAAGCTCTTTAACAACAATCAAGACCGTTGGGCCAATCAGAAATTGCACGACAACATAGCCAATGGTTTTCCATCCGCGCTGCAATGCGTGCAAAATTCCAGTGTCATCATCAAGCCGAAGGGCCGCAGGCAGCCATGTTATCAGCAACGCCCCAACCAACCAGATCGACGACCATCGGATCAAAGCAGAGGCGATTGCCCGCGAGTTATCAGCCAGTAAAGGGTAAGACCAATCGAAGCTGCCTGTATAGAGCAACAGAAAGAACTGATTTGGCATCGCCGCCAGAGAATAGAGGATAACAACCCTGACGCAAAAATCACGACGCTGGATATATCCGACGCCCGACACATCCGGTTTCCCCGACACGCCCGAAAGCACCCATCCGCATCCGACATATATGATCGCAACTTCTGCCAGCCATTGGAGCACTTTGCCGACCAAATCGACTGTCAAAAAAGTGGTCGCAACATTGACGCAGGCAACCCCTCCCCCCAGAACGAGCACTAAACGCCAGTTTTTATAAAGCGCAAGAATGCTTTCTTTCCATATACCGTTTGGCGTTTTGGCAACTTCCGAGGTGATTTCATCAAGCATGTCGCCGCCCTTGCTGTCTCGCAATCAGTCACCCTGCCTCATGATCTTAAAGTCAGGGAACCGCAACCAAAGATTTTAAAGATCACATGCATCTCTAATTTTATAGAGAAGTTTTACCAATTGCGTGACGCAAAAATGAAGCCGATTTTTTACTGATTGTGCACACGCCGGATCAGCAATGCCAAGCGTTCGATCCCGTCGCGAATGCGATCCGCCTTCTCGGTCGCGAAGCTGAGGCGCGCGGTATTACGACCAGTATGGTCACAGAAAAAGGCCTGACCGGGAACGAAGGCGACCTTGGCCTCGTGCAGGGCCTGTTCCAGCAATTGGCGGCTGTCTATATTTTCCGGCAGGGTCAGCCAGATGAACATGCCGCCTTCGGGTCTTGTATAGGACACGGTTTCGGGCATGAATTCATCCAATGCCGCCAGCATCGTGTCGCGTTTGGCGCGATAGGCATCGCGGATAGTATCCAGATGCCCCGGAAACAGTTTGCGCGCCGCACGAAGGGCGATTTCCTGATTGATGGTCGATACATGCAGATCACCGGCCTGCTTCATCAGAACCAGCCGTTCAATCACCGGACGTGGCGCACAGACCCACCCGATCCGAAGGGCAGGCACCAGCGTTTTGGAAAATGTGCCAAGCTGGATGACGGTTCCGGCCTGCGGATCTCCGTTTGTTTCATCAAGGGCAAGCAACGATGGCAAAACGTCGCCCTCGTAGGACAGCTTGCAATAGGCCGCATCTTCAAGGATGACCGCACCATATTTACGCGCAACTTCAAGCACCGCAAGACGCCGATCAAGACTATAAGACCGCCCGGTCGGGTTCTGGAAATCCGGCGCCAGATAGGCAATCCGTACGCCACGTTCAAAGGCTGCTTCGAGTTCGGCAATCACCGGGCCATCATCATCCATATTCACCCCGACATAGGTCGGACGGCGCATGGAAAAGGCCTGCATCGCACCAAGGTAACTTGGCTTTTCCACGACGATTTCGCGGCCCGGCTCCAGCAACAAACGGGCGAGCATATCAAGTCCCTGCTGCGCGCCACAGGTAATCAGGATGTTATCAATCCCGCGCACTGCCCCGCTGGTGGCAAGATCATCGACAATCCATTGGCGCAGGGCCGGCAGGCCTTCGCTAATGGAATATTGAAGGCTTTTGCGACCCGCGGCCTCGTCGGTCGTCAGACCACCATAGATGGCATTGAAATCGGCCAGCGGGAAGAGCGACGGGTCGGGTACGCCCCCGGCAAAGGAAATAATTTCCGGCCGGTCGGCCACTTTAAGCAGATCTCGGATTTCGGAGGCGGTAAGCGCACGGGCATCACGAACGATCAGGTCATTCCATTGGACAGTCATGGGGCTTCTCTTTAGGTCAGTGTTGTTGCCATTATTTGGCAAGGAAGACTGACCTAAATCAAGTTTATTTTTCTATTGTCGTTAATTTTGAAATAAAATTACTTTTTAACCTTTCATCCACCCGCATGTAATTCCGTTTCCATCCCCCTATCCCGCACCACCTGCCGGGCGTTTTTTGGCATTCTATATTCAATAAACAATCAACAATGCCAAACCATTCCACAGGTTATCATGACCGAATATGCAAAGTTTCAGCCTTGGCTCGACTGGCTTGATCAGCGTTACGATGAAACGCTTGATCGCCTGAAATCATGGTCGGCAATCAATAGTGGCACAGGCAATATCGACGGGCTTGACCGGATGCGTGACGCCATTCTGGATGCCTTTGCCGAACTTGATGCCAAAACAGCCATCATCGACCTGCCCGATAGCGAAGCGGTCGCCGCCGATGGCAGCATCGCACCCGTGCGCTATGGCAAGCTTTTGCATTTTTCCAAACGGCCACAGGCCCCGGTTCGGGTTTTGCTGTGCATTCATTATGACACGGTCTTTGCCATCGACAGCCCGTTTCAAACCCCGCGCCTGATTGATGAAAATACATTAAACGGGCCGGGTGTTGCCGATGCCAAGGGCGGCATTCTGACGATCCTCAATGCCCTGAGCGCACTGGAACGAAGCCCCTTTGCCAATGGCATCGGCTGGGAAGTCATCCTGAACCCTGATGAAGAAACCGGCTCCATCGGATCGGCCCCGTTTCTGGCCGAACACGCCCGCGCCGCCGATTTCGGGATGCTCTATGAACCGGCCTTGGAAGACGGCACCCTTGCCGGGGCACGCAAGGGATCAGGCAATTTTTCCGTCCGGATCAAGGGGCGTGCTGCCCATGCGGGGCGTGAATTTCATGCCGGGCGCAGTGCGATGGTCGCGGCCAGTGATTGCGTGATGCGCCTTGATCAGCTTAACGGCAAGGTTGGCGAAGCCACATTCAATATCGGCAAGATCGATGGCGGCGGGCCAGTCAATGTCGTGCCTGATAATGCCGTCGTGCGCTTTAACGTTCGGGTTTCAAACCATTTCGAACGCCATCAGGCAGAAAATGAAATTGCCGATGTCATTGCTGCGATCAATCAGCGTGACGGCATCATGGCCGAATTGCATGGCCAGTTTGGCCGCGCGCCCAAACCGATGGCAGGCAGGACCAAGGCCCTTTTCGAATGGGTCCGCGAACTGGGTCATGACCTTGATCTTGATATCGCATGGAAACCCACTGGGGGCTGTTGCGATGGCAACAATCTGGCCGAGGCCGGATTACCCAATATCGATACCCTTGGGGTGCGCGGCGGCCTGATCCATTCCGATCAGGAATTTGTGAAGCTCGACAGTCTGATCGAACGGGCAAAGCTTTCGGCCCTGATCCTGATGAAAGCCGGTTCAGGTGATTTACCCGACGCATTGAAAAAGACGGAGATATAAAAACATGATGCGTGTCCGCCCCGCCCGTATGAGCGACCTTGACCGGCTGGTTGATCTGGCATCCTCAGCCAGCAAGGGGTTAACCACCCTTCCGGCCAATCGTGACGTGCTCGAAGCCCGCATTGTCGAAAGTATCGAGGCCTTCGGGGCCGATATCGACGGCCCCGGTGGTGAAAGCTATTTCATGGTTCTGGAAGATACCGCCAATGGCAAGGTCGCAGGCACCTGCGCGATCTATGCCGGGGTCGGGTTATCGAAGGCATTCTATAACTATAAAATCCTGAAACTGACGCAATATTCGCATGAACTGAATGTCACCGTGACATCGCGCCTGCTGACCCTTGTGAACGATTATCAGGGTGCTACCGAGGTGGGCACACTTTACCTTGATCCCGATTATCGCAAGGACGGCAACGGGCAGCTTCTGGCGCGGTCGCGATATCTGTTGATGGGGTGCTTCAAGGAACGGTTTTCGGAAATGGTCATGGCCGAAATGCGCGGCTGGCAGGATGAAAACGGTAAATCACCACTTTGGGAAGCCCTGGGATCGCATTTCTTCAATATCCCGTTCCCCGATGCCGATTATATTTCCGGGATCGGCAATAACCAGTTCATTGCCGATCTGATGCCGAAATATCCGATCTACATCGAAATGCTGCCCAAGGCCGCCCAGGATGTGATCGGCAAAACCCACGATGAAACGCGACCGGCACTGAACCTTTTGAAAAAGGAAGGTTTCCGGTTTTCAAATGCGGTCGATATTTTTGACGGCGGGCCATGCGTTGATGTCCGGCTTGATGACATCCGCACCATTCGCCATTCCAAAATCGCCACCATCCGCAAAATCGTTGATCGAAGCCCCGCCATGGAACGCCACCTTGCCTGCACACTGGAACTTTCCGGGTATCAGGCAAGCTGGCTTTACATGAATGTTGTGAATGGCACGCATGTCGATCTGGACCGCGATCAGGCCGAAATCCTTGGTCTGCGTGCTGGCGATCAGATCCGTTTTGTCACCGATTAACACGCAGGAGCAGGCATCATGACCCAGAAATCAAATCCCGCCCTGTTCATCAATGGCACATGGCAAACCGGCAATGGCAAAGCATTTCACGCCGAAAACCCGGCCAATGGCGATATCGTCTGGCAGGGGAATTCCGCCAGCAGTGATGATGTTAACGCTGCGATCATGGCGGCACGAAATGCCTTTCCGGCATGGGCAAAACGCGACCTCAGTGAACGGATCGAAATCCTTGAACGGTTTGCCGGGCTTCTCAATGATCACAAGGACGCACTGGCACGCACCATCAGCCGTGATACCGGAAAACCGCATTGGGAGGCCTTGACCGAAGTCGGCGCAATGGCCGGGAAAATCGCGATTTCGATCAAGGCCTATCATGAACGCACCGGCACGCGCCAAGGTGACGCACCGGGCGGCGGACAGGCGATTTTGCGCCACAAACCCCACGGGGTTGTTGCGGTCTTTGGTCCCTATAACTTCCCCGGCCATCTGCCCAACGGCCATATCGTCCCGGCCCTTCTGGCGGGCAATTGCGTGGTGTTCAAGCCATCCGAACTGACCCCGCTTGTCGCCGGGGAAACCGTAAAGCTCTGGCAACGGGCCGGATTGCCGGGCGGGGTTCTGAACCTTGTGCAGGGCGAACGCGATACCGGCATTGCCGTGGCGCAGCATCCCGGTATCGACGGGCTGTTCTTTACCGGCAGTGTCCCGACCGGACGCCATTTGCACCATGCCTTTGCCGGGCAGATGGACAAAATCCTGGCGCTGGAACTTGGCGGGAATAATCCGCTTGTCGTCTGGGACGCCGCCGATCTCGATGCCGTCGCCCACCATACCGTCATGTCGGCCTTTATCACCGCAGGGCAACGTTGCACCTGCGCGCGCCGCCTGATCGTGCCATCCGGCGCAAAGGGCGATGCGATGGTCGTTGCCATCAATGACTATTGCGACAGGCTGATTATCGGTGCGCCCGATGATGATCCCGCCCCCTTCATGGGCCCGGTGATTTCCAACCGGGCGGCGGATGCATTGATCGCGGCGCAGGAAAAACTTGTTGCCAATGGCGCCAAAATCATCCGCGAAATGACGCGTCCCGATCCTGCCCGCCCGTTCCTGACACCGGGTCTGATTGACGTGACCGATGTAAAGGACCGCGCGGACGAGGAACTGTTTGGTCCGATCCTGCAAATCATCCGGGTCGATCACTTTGACGACGCGATCCGTGAAGCCAACAATACCCGTTTTGGCCTTGCCGCCGGGTTGCTGTGCGATGATGCCGAACTTTGGCAACGCTTCATCCATGAAAGCCGGGCCGGGATCGTCAACTGGAACAAGCAACTGACCGGCGCATCCAGTAGCGCCCCGTTTGGCGGCATCGGCGAAAGCGGCAACCACCGCCCGTCGGCCTATTACGCCGCCGATTATTGCGCATGGCCGGTCACAACCCTTCAGATCGACAAACTGATCGCCCCCGATGCCGTCCCCAAAGGAGTACGTCCATGACCCGCTACGCCATCGAAGCCAATTTTGACGGTCTGGTCGGCCCGACGCACAATTATGCCGGGTTAAGCTTTGGCAATGTCGCATCAACCAGCAACGCCAGCACCCATTCCAATCCGAAATCCGCCGCCCTTCAGGGCCTGACCAAGATGAAGGCGCTGCATGACATGGGCTTTGTGCAGGGTGTGTTGCCACCCCATGAACGCCCGCATGTCAAAACCCTCCGCGATGTTTTCGGCTTTCGTGGATCGGATGGTGATGTTCTGGCCTCGGCCTGGAAAACCAACCCGAACCTTGTTCTGGCGGTATCATCGGCATCCCCGATGTGGACGGCCAATGCCGCAACCGTTTCGCCTAGCGGTGATACTGCCGATGGCAAGGTGCATTTCACCCCGGCCAATCTGTGCGCCATGTTCCACCGGTCGATCGAACATCCGGTGACGGGGCGCGCACTTGCCGCGATATTCGCCGATCCCGATCATTTCACCCATCATGCCGCCCTGCCCGGCACGGACCATATGGGCGACGAAGGGGCTGCCAACCATACCCGTTTTTGCGGTGATTACGGCGCGCGCGGGGTCGAATTTTTCGTCTATGGCCGTCATGCTTTTGATCCGGGCAAAACCCGGCCAAACCGTTATCCCGCACGCCAGACGTTCGAAGCCAGCAGCGCGATTGCCCGCCATCATGGCTTATCCGAAAATGGTGTCGTCTATGCGCAGCAAAACCCGGACCTGATTGATGCCGGGGTGTTTCATAATGACGTGATTTCGGTCGGCAATGCCAATGTGCTGTTCCATTACGAGGACGCCTTTGTTAACACGTCCGCCGTGATTGACGACATCCGGCGCAAGATGGATGGCATCGCCGATTTCACCAGTATCGAGGTGCCCCAAAGTACCGTGCCACTTTCCGACGTCATCAAAAGCTACCTGTTCAATTCACAGCTTTTGCGCCTGCCGGAAAATGATCAGATGATGCTGATCCTGCCGACCGAGGCCGAAGAAACCATATCGGTCCGCGATTACCTTTATGACCTGATCGGCAAGGGCAACACGCCAATCAGACAGATCAAGTTTTTCGACCTGCGCCAAAGCATGCGCAATGGGGGCGGGCCGGCCTGTTTGCGGCTGCGCGTCGCCCTGACAGGGGATGAACTTGCCGCCACCAACCCGCAAAGCCTGATCGACGATCAACGCTTTGCCGAACTGACAGGCTGGGTCGAAAAACACTATCGTGACCGCCTAAGTGCGGATGATTTCCGCGATCCAACGCTTCTGAACGAAGTCCGAACGGCCCTTGATGAACTCACCCAATTGCTTGAGCTTGGCCCGATTTACGATTTTCAACGGGAAGGATGAACCGTTCCGCATTCCCTGCCGTGCTGCCCGGTTGCTTCGAAATTTAATACCGGACTAATCGTGGCAGAATACCGGGAACAACAAGCTTTACGCCCCACACAAAGCCCCGGAGACCCGCCATGTCGACCCTCTATGATACCGAACATCTCAAAAGATCGGATGCGGCCAATATCCTGCATCCGGCATCCGTGGTTGCCGATGTGTCAAACAACGGCCCAGCCCGCATTTTTGTTAAGGGCAAGGGCGCGTTCATTACCGATACCGACGGCAATAGAATGCTGGACGGGGTTGGCGGGCTTTGGTGCATGAACATCGGCTATGGCCGGACCGAGATCGGCGATGCGATGAAGGCCGCATCCGATCAGATGGGCTATTTCCACACCTTTGCCGGGGCATCCAACCCTGCCCAGATCGAACTGGCCGAAAAGCTGGTGGCAAAAATGCCCGCTCACATCACCAAGGTGTTTTTTGGCAGTTCCGGGTCGGATGCCAACGACACGCTGATGAAAATCGTCTGGTATTATAACGGGCTTCGCGGCAAACCGGAAAAACGCAAGATCATCGCCCGCAAACAGGCCTATCACGGCACCACCATTGCCACCGCCAGCCTGACCGGGCTTGCATCGTTTCATCGCAATTTCGGCCTGCCGATCCCCGAAGTCAAACACACCTCGCTACCGCATTATTACCGCGAAGCCAAACCCGGCGAGACCGAGGAACAGTTTTCCTCCCGGCTGGCAAACGAGCTTGAATCCCTGATCATCGCCGAAGGTCCGGAAACGGTCGGTGCCTTCATTGCAGAGCCGATCATGGGGGCCGGTGGCGTCATCACCCCGCCCAAGGGCTATTTCAAGGCCGTTCAGTCGGTTCTGAAAAAGCACGACATCCTGTTCATCTGTGACGAGGTTGTTTGTGGTTACGGCCGCACCGGCCACTGGTTCGGTCATCAGCTTTATGACATTCGCCCCGATATGATCGCCACCGCCAAGGGCCTGACCAGCGGCTATTTCCCGATGTCAGCAGCCTTCATCAGCGATGATATCTGGAAAGTCCTGCGCGACGGGTCCGCAACCCTTGGCGCATTTGCCCATGGCTTTACCTATTCCGGCCATCCGGTGGGATCGGCTGTCGCACTGGCGAACCTTGCGATCATCGAAGGCGAAAATCTGGTCGCGAACTCGGCGGAAACCGGTGCCTATCTGCATGCGCAGCTTAACGATACCTTTGGCCATCACGCTCATATCGGCGAAGTCCGCGGTGTCGGCCTTCTGGGTGCCTTGCAACTGATGGCGGACCGGGACACAAAAACCGGGTTCGATCTGAAACACAAGATCGCCGCGCGCTGTGCGGCGGCAATTGGAAACCACGGCGTAATTGTCCGCCCGCTTCCAACCGCCGACAGCCTGGCATTTTCCCCGCCCCTGACGCTTGACCGGCGCGAAGCCGACCAGATGGTCGATGCCATCCAAAAGGGCATTGATCAGGTGATGGGCGAACTGAGCACCGAGGAACGCAAGGGCATGGCTGCCTGATTTTCGAAACGTCCCAAATCCTGCCCACTTGCCCGACCGGAATACTGGTCGGGCCGTTTTTTTATGTGTAAGGTGGCGCAAACAAGATAACGGCGACCCGATGATCAAGATCGACGAGATCAACCTTAAAATCCTGCGCGCCCTTCAGGCCAATGCAAAGCTGACCAATCTCGCCCTGTCAAAGCTGGTGGGACTAAGCCCGAGCCCCTGCCTTGACCGGGTCAAAAAGCTTGAAAAAGAAGCCGTGGTCAAACGCTATCGCGCGGTGCTTGATATCGAAAAAATCTGCCCGCATGTCCGGGTCTTTGCCGAGGTCACACTGACCGGCAAGACCGCCGCCGATTACAAACGGTTTGCCGACACGGCCAAAACCATCCCCGAAGTCGTTGCCGCCTACCGGATTTCAGGACCGTATGATTATATGCTGTGCCTCGTCTGTCGCGATGTGCAGCATTATCATTCCCTGTCCGAGGAAATGATCCACGGCAACCTTGGCATTACCAAATTCATCGGCCATGTCGCACTTGCCCAGACCAAGGCATTCAGGGGCTATCCGGTTTGATGCCGGACTTCATCAATCACAAAGAAAACACCCAAAGAACATATTTCCTTTGTACTAGAAAATATCTGGTTATCTTTTTTGTGTGATTTGGATAGATCGCGCTTGCATCAAAGCCGTTTCCATATTACCCATCAAAGCAACGTGAAATACATTTATAAACACAAATTTTGTGTTATTTGCCACAGTTTTGATTGATCGGCAGGAACGAGAATGCAGCCTAATCTGACCCATCTCCGCCAGCTTGAGGCCGAGAGTATTCACATTATCCGCGAAGTTGCGGCCTCGTTCGAACGGCCGGTGATGCTTTATTCCATCGGCAAGGATTCGTCGGTTTTGCTGCATCTGGCGCGCAAGGCATTTTATCCGGCCCCGCCGCCCTTTCCGCTCATGCATGTCGATACCACGTGGAAATTCCGCGAAATGATCGAATTTCGCGACAAGGTGGCGGCGGAATACGGGTTTGAGCTGATTGTTCATATCAATCAGGACGGCGTTGATCAGGGCATCGGCCCCTTCACCCACGGATCAAGCCTGCATACCGACGTCATGAAAACCCAATCGCTGAAACAGGCGCTGAACAAATACAAGTTCGATGCAGCCTTTGGCGGGGCGCGGCGTGACGAGGAAAAGGCACGCGCCAAGGAACGCGTGTTTTCGTTCCGCACCGAAACCCATCGCTGGGACCCGAAAAACCAGCGTCCGGAACTTTGGGATATATACAACGCACGGATCAACAAGGGCGAAAGCATTCGCGCATTCCCGATCTCAAACTGGACCGAGCTTGATATCTGGCAATATATCTATCTCGAACAGATCCCGATTGTGCCGCTGTATTATTCGGCCAAACGCCCGGTTGTTGAACGTGACGGTATGCTGATCATGGTTGATGACGACCGCATGCCGCTTCATCCGGGTGAAAAGCCGGAAATGAAATCGGTACGGTTCCGCACCTTGGGCTGCTACCCACTCACCGGTGCTGTTGAGTCCGAAGCAACCACCCTGCCCGATATCATTCAGGAAATGCTGCTGACCCGTTCAAGCGAGCGTCAGGGTCGTATGATTGACCACGACGAAGCCGGGTCGATGGAAAAGAAGAAGCAGGAAGGATACTTCTAATGGCGCATCAATCCGACCTGATTGCCGATGACATTCTCGGCTACCTGAAATCCCAGGAAGAAAAAAGCCTGCTGCGCTTCATCACGTGCGGCAGTGTCGATGATGGCAAATCAACCCTGATTGGCCGTCTGCTTTGGGATTCCAAAATGATCTTTGAAGATCAGTTGGCAGCCCTTGAATCCGATAGCCGCAAGGTCGGCACCCAAGGCGGCGAAATTGATTTCGCCCTGCTGCTGGACGGGCTTCAGGCCGAACGCGAACAGGGCATCACGATTGATGTCGCCTATCGGTTCTTTTCGACCGACAAGCGCAAATTCATCGTCGCCGATACCCCCGGCCACGAACAATATACCCGCAACATGGCAACCGGCGCCTCGACCGCCGATGTCGCCGTGATCCTGATTGATGCGCGCAAAGGCATTCTGACACAGACACGCCGCCACAGCTTCATCACCTCGCTTTTGGGCATCAAGCATGTGGTGCTCGCCGTGAACAAGATGGACCTGATCGACTATGATCAGGACAAATTCGACACCATTGTTGCCGACTACAAGGAATTCGCCAAAGACCTTGGCTATAGTTCGATCACACCGATCCCGTTATCAGCCCTTCGCGGCGATAACATGATCGAAGCCAGCCCGAACACGCCTTGGTACGAAGGCCCGACGCTGCTCGCGCATCTTGAAACCGTTCAGGTCGAACAGGATGCGATTGAAAAGCCGTTCCGTCTTCCGGTGCAGTGGGTCAACCGCCCGAACCTTGATTTCCGGGGTTTTTCCGGCACCATCGCATCGGGCATCATCAAGCCGGGCGATGCGATTGCCGTCACCGCCTCGGGTCAGACCAGCAAGGTCAGGGAAATCGTCACCTTTGACGGCAACCTTGATCAGGCATTCGCCGGTCAGGCCGTGACCATCACGCTTGAAGATGAAATCGACATTTCGCGCGGCGATGTTCTGGCACGCCCAGATGAACGCCCGGAATTTGCCGGCCAGTTCGAAGCCCGCATCATCTGGATGCACGAAGATCATCTTCTGCCCGGCCGGCCCTATATCATCAAAATGGGCGCACAGGTCACCAACGCACAGATCAGCGACCTGAAATACAAGGTCAATGTCAACACGCTAGAACATATTGCCGGCAAGACGCTGGAACTGAACGAAGTCGGGATTGCCAATATCGCAACCGACAAGGCACTGGCCTTTGATCCCTATGATGACAACCGCCATTCGGGACGGTTCATCATCATCGACCGTTATTCCAACGCCACCGTTGGCGCAGGCATGGTCAACCATTCGCTTCGCCGTGCGACCAACGTCAAATGGCAGGAAATGGACATCAACAAACAGGCGCGTGCCTATCAGAAAGGTCAGAAATCAGCCGTTCTGTGGTTCACGGGTCTTTCGGGTGCCGGTAAATCGACCATCGCCAACCTGGTCGAGAAAAGGCTCCACGCCATGGGCAAGCACACCTACACCCTTGATGGTGACAATGTCCGTCACGGATTGAACAAGGACCTTGGCTTTACCGATGCCGACCGGGTGGAAAACATCCGGCGTGTCGGTGAAACCGCCAAGCTGTTTGTCGATGCCGGGATCATCACGCTGGTATCCTTCATCTCGCCGTTCAAAAGCGAACGCCAGTTTGCGCGTAGCCTTGTCGAAGATGGCGAGTTCATCGAGGTCTTTATCGACACCCCGAT